>CALCJE010000211.1 GCA_937965665.1 uncultured Bacteroidales bacterium | reverse complement strand
AGGCGGTTACAATTGACAACCTTTCGGTAAGCAGAACATCCGAAAAGGTATATGTGCTTAAAGGTTTTAGCCAGGTAAACAGTGCCCCAGGCATCTACACCCTTTCAGTGGATGTTACCCAGTTGCAGAAATACAAGACTGGCAGACAGGGAATAGCAGTCAGCAAGGCGCAATGGACAATTGCCAGGCCCAACCAGGCGCCCATTGCATATGCTGGTGCCGACCGAAATGTGAATGAACGTGATTGGGTTACCCTCGATGGAACACTTTCATCAGACCCTGAAAACGATCAGCTTACCTACAGCTGGACTGCACCAGCCGGAATCACCCTGAGTTCGCTTACTGCAGCCCGGCCTACATTTATTGCTCCTGATATAACTGCCGAAACCAGTTATACTTTCTTCCTGGTGGTGAACGATGGTAACGTAAACTCGGCACCTGTTTCGATAACTATTACCGTGAAAGATGTTTTTGTAGGCACTTCGCTCACCGAAATACCATCGTTTAAAGTATACCCGAATCCGACAACCGGGATATTTACTGTTGAACTGGCTGGAAGCCCGGGAAAGAAAGCTGAACTCTCTGTGTTTGATATGACGGGTGCTGAGGTTATGCGCAAGGAAGTAAGTTCGGCTACCACGTTCGAGGTGAATCTTTCGAAGCAGGTGAACGGCATTTACCTGGTGAAAATAACCCGCAATGATCAGCAGCAGTTGAGCAAGATAATTTTGAGGAAGGATTAATCTTTTCTCATAATTGGTTGGCTTGAAATCTGAAAACACGAAACTGCCCTTCTTATTACCTGAAGGGCAGTTTTGGTTTAATCTGGCAGATAATTATACAGGTAGATGCGTAAACTTATATAAGTTAAAATACAACCCAGGCTACAGAACAATAACAAAGCTGGTGCGCCCGGGGACGGATTGAACCGTGAGTGAACCGCCATGAAGCCGCATAATTTGTCGCGATAAGCTCAGGCCAATGCCGCTGCCGTTTTCGCGGGTAGTAAAAAAAGGGACAAATATTTTATCCAGCAGATCAGCTGGAATCCCGGGGCCGTTATCAATAATTTCGATTACAGTCTGCTGATTTTCATTGTAATGTGCCTTAATCTGTATTATTGCGTTATCCTGGTTGCAAAGTGCTTCCCATGAGTTTCGCACCAGGTTGATGATAACCTGGGACATCAGGTTTTCGTCAGCTTTCAGCATCATGTCGGGCTTTTGCAGGTTTACCGAAAAGTTAATGTTATCAAAATTAAGTTCCGAACACAACAGCAGTTTGGTTTTCTCCAGAAATATCTGAAGGTTAAAATTCTTATAATCAGGTGTATGCAGGTGGGTAAGTTTGCGGTACGAATCTACAAAGTTCACCAGGCCTTTGCCTCGTTCCTGTATCACACTCAACCCCTTTATGGTGTTTCCAATGGTCGCTTCGTCTATATCACCGGGCATCCGGGGGCCATCTTTCCCGTTGAAATAACCCGACATGGTTTCGGACAGCGAGGTTATAGGAGCTATGCTGTTCATGATTTCGTGGGTAAGCACCCTGATCAGGCGTATCCACGATTCAGTTTCCTTTTCATCAAGTTCATTCCGGATATCCTGTATGGAAAGCAGTGTTAGATGCTGATTGTGAGCTATCATCGACGTGGCGCGTAACGAAAGTTGCATGCTACCCCTTTCGTTAGCCAGGTTTACGAGTTTTTGCCCTGTGGTTTTAATTTTTTCAAATTCAACAGATAAGCCTTCCTGTATTTTTTCGAGTTGCTGAAGGTGGGTAAGTGGTTCGCATCCCAGTAAACGCCTGGCTGTTGAATTTGCCAGAAGTATATTTCCGCGGTCATCGTAAGTAAGCAGACCGGTTGCAGCATGTTCGAGTATGGTTTGGTAGTATTGCTCCTGGGCGCGGTTCTGCATTTTTGCCTCACTGATCAGTTCATTCAGCCGGTTCATACTGCTGTTCAATTCGTTCACCACCTTACTTTTTGTTTTGACCGGGAAATGCAGTGTAGAGTCCTCGTTTCGTATGGCTTTGAAAAAATAGCTGATTTGCAGGTTGGTACGGTTTAAAGCATGAACGGCGGAAGCAGCCTGTACTATTATCAGTATGAAACCCACAGCAACTATGGACCACTGCCTGAAATACACAGCCGCAAAGGCCATTACCAGCGAAGTAAGTACAATGGCTGTAACCCTGTAAATGATTGAATAATATAAGGTTTTATTCATATCTTATTTGTGATCATTGTTTAATTGTCGTTGTTTCAAAATTCGAAGTTTTCCTGCCATAGATATCCGAAATCCCTGCCAGCTATCCCTGCCTGCAAGTCACATCCCATATCCGACATCCCACATGTGACATCTCACATCCCTACAAGCCATACTTCTTAATCTTGTTATAAAGCGTTTGGCGTGTTACCCCCAGTTTTTGTGCAGCCAGCGACAGGTTACCCTCAACCTTCTGGAGCACACCTGCAATGAATTGTTTTTCCATTTCCTGGAGGGTGATATCGATTTTCATTTTACTGGTAGTAAGCGGTTTGAAAAAAAATACTTCCGGCTTCAGCACCTGGCTGTCGCTTAAAATAACCGCCTTTTCGATTGTATGCTGCAATTCCCTGATATTGCCGGGCCAGGGGTAAGTTAGTAGTTTATCGGCTGCAGCCTGGCTAAGCCGCAGGTTCGCTTTGCCATACCTGATAGCAAATTTCCGGGTAAAATATTCGGCCAGGTCTGTTATGTCCTTTCCACGTTCGCGCAATGGAGGTACCTCGATATGGATGGTATTTAGCCGGTACAGCAGATCTTCCCTGAATTGCCCGTCGGAAATCATTTTTGTGAGATCGCGGTTGGTGGCGCTGATCAGGCGGATATCAATAGGTATGGGTTTGTTCGATCCTAGCCGGGTAATTTCCCTGTTTTGCAATGCCGTTAATATTTTCGATTGCAAAGGCAGGTTCAGGTTTCCTATCTCGTCGAGAAACAGTGTTCCGTGGTTTGCCGCTTCCATTTTACCAACGCGATCCTCGCGGGCATCAGTAAAAGCACCCTTTACATGGCCAAAAAGTTCACTTTCAAAAAGTGTTTCGCTCACAGCGCCCATATCAACGGTAACCATAATTTCGCTGCTGCGCGCTGACAGGCGGTGTATTTCGCGGGCTACCAGTTCTTTACCTGTTCCATTTTCGCCCGTTATCAGAACGTTTGCTTCGGTAGGTGCTATCCTGGCAAGCAAGTTCATCATTTGTTGCATGGGTGCCGACGAACCAATAATTGGTACTACCTCCCGGTTTATTTCACTTTTCAGGAATCCCTCTTTCTGTTTCAGGTGCGATACTTCGAGTTTTGACCAGCGCAGCTGAAAACCCGCTGCAACTGTGGCAAGTAATTTCTGATTATCCCAGGGTTTCAGGATAAAGTCGGTGGCGCCTTCTTTAAGCGCTTTTACAGCTAATTCAACATCTCCATACGCCGTAATCAGTATAACAGGGATATCGGCATTCATTTCTTTAATTCTTCTGAGCCAGTACAGGCCTTCGTTGCCCGAATTAACCCCTGCCGAGAAATTCATGTCCAGCAGGATCAGGTCAGTGCTGCCCGCTTCCAGGATTGGAACCAGCTGGTTAGGACTGCAGATGCTGTTCACCGATTTACATACCGGGGCCAGCAGCAGCTCAAGTGCACTTTGTACGCCTTTGTTATCATCAACTACAAGAATTCTTCCTTTTTGCATGGTTATTTCGTTGTGAGTATCAAATGTACGGCAACAAACTACATATCGAACCTTGTTGTATGATTATTAGACACATTTTGTATGAATATTTTACATGTGCTGATCGTTGATGGTTGGTATATTTCAGTAAATCAATTGTTTATTTGGCTGGCATGATTTTGGTCTTATTAAATCAGGAACTTTGTAATGTGTTTATTTTTAAAACCTGAACACTTAAATTTAGATGAGGAGCAGTGTTTCAGGATAAGGATCATAAAGGTGTTGAAATAATTAACGAACAACAAAATAGCATCTGCATCACAAACCATAAAGAAAAATCAAATGATTAAAATTGAGCAACTTACAAAAGTATTCAGAACTGAAGAAGTTGAAACCAGCGCTTTACACAAAGTGGATATTACCATCCACAAAGGCGATTTTGTTGCGGTGATGGGGCCTTCAGGCTGTGGGAAATCGACTTTGCTTAATATTATTGGCCTGCTCGATAATCCGACAGAAGGAACTTATTATTTCGACGGGCAGGAGGTGGGCAACCTGCACGAAAGGCAGCGTACCAAACTTCGCAGGGGTAATGTTGGCTTTGTTTTCCAGAATTTTAACCTGATAGACGAATTAAATGTTTTTGAAAATGTAGAGCTCCCGCTTAACTATCTGAAATTGACTGCAACGGAGCGAAGACATCGGGTTAACGAAATGCTGGACCGAATGAAAATGGGGCACAGGGCCGGGCATTTCCCGCAACAATTATCGGGTGGACAACAGCAACGGGTTGCCATAGCCAGGGCTGTTGTTGCCAATCCGAAGCTGGTGCTTGCCGATGAACCAACCGGAAATCTCGATTCGCGAAACGGGATTGAAGTGATGAATATGCTCACCGAACTCAACAGGGCAGGTACCACCATTGTGATGGTGACACACTCCAGGCACGATTCAGGGTTTGCCCACCGGGTTATAAATCTTTTCGACGGGCAGATTGTAACCGAGTCGGAAAATGCAAGCGTGAAGGAACTGGTTTGGTAGTTCCGGATGCTGCAAAGCAACCGGAAACCCGTTATCATTTTCAGGCCGTAACAAACCGGGATTTAACACAATTACAATTACTCATAAAATCCAAAAATAATGCAAGCCAATTTCATTAAAATCGCTTCGCGCTACCTTTGGCGTAACAAAACGTATAGCATCCTCAATTTTATTTGCCTCACATTTGGTCTTGCATGCGCTATTGTTTCGGTGCTGTACATTTTTAATGCCTTAAGCTACGACCGGTTTCAGAAAAACTACAATCGTTTGTATTCAGTTGAGGCTTACGTAACTTATTTTAATGGTGATCGTTACCCAAAAGGTTATCTTTCTGCTTCACTGGCTGATGTTTTAAAAGCCCGGGCACCCGAAATTGAATCAATTACCAGGCTAACCGGGCGTGAGGCCAATTTTGAATATGGAGGCAAATCGTTTACCGAAAGCGGGTATTATGCTGATGAAAATTTTTTCAGCGTATTTACATTTCCGCTTATGCAAAACAATGGAAATGTATTGGCCGATCCGAAAGCTATTGCCATTTCGGAAACCATGGCCATGAAATTTTTTGGTAATGTAAACTGTATTGGTAAAATCGTGCAGTTAAAGGAAGGTGATAAATTGCAGGCATTTCATGTAACTGCTGTGTTTCATAAGGTGCCTGGCCAATCGACGCTGCAATTCGAATTTGTAATTCCTTTCGAACGTTTTCTGGCCGATAATCCCTGGGCTTCCGAAACCGGAAGCGATGCCAACGAAACCTGGATTGTGCTTAAAAATAACACTGATCCTAAGAAATTTGAAGCTAAAATCAAGAACCTGATCATAAAACAGGAATCGACACTGAACCAGGAACTGATGCTTTTCCCGCTCAGCGATAAATTATTGTACCGTTACGCGGGCGGACAGCGGGTTTGGGGCGAAATGCAGACCGTGGTAATCGTCGGTGCTATTGGGTTCGCCATTTTGCTTATTGCTTGTTTCAATTTTATAAATCTTTCTATCGCGCTCAATATCAGACGAAACCGCGAGGCAGGTATTAAAAAAGTGTTTGGATCGGGTAAGCCGGCAATTGTTTTACAATTCCTGGGCGAAACATTCATTGTAACGCTGGTAAGCCTTGTTTCGGCATGCATGCTGGTAAGTATGCTGGTTGACGGTTTTAACAGCATGTTTCATAACGATATCCGTTTTAATTTGCTGGATATAAGGATGTTCATATTTATGGTATCAGTTACGCTGTTTACGGTATTGGCTGCCGGCTTATTACCTGCGTTTTACCTGGCATCCTCAAACCCTGTTCATGTGCTGAAAGGTAAACTCCCCACCAGCCATAGCTATAGCAAATTCAGGCAGGGACTAATTGTTTTTCAGCTGGTGATACCTGTGGTTTTAATCATTTGCATGATGATAATTAAAGCACAGGATTTTTATATGCGCAGTTATGATGTTGGTGTGGAACAGGATCAGGTGATTGTAATCGAAAACACAGAGAACATAAAGAAGCATGCCGGTGCATTTAAAAATGAATTGCTTGCGAATAACGGGATTAGCGTGGTTAGTTTTAATAACTGTATCCCGGCTACTGGCTTCGGGCCTATCGGCGATGTAAACTGGGATGGGAAAGCAGTTACTGAGAAACAAATGTTTTGGTGCGTAGATTCCGACTTCGACTACAATAAAATTGTTAAACTGGAAATGGTTGAAGGGCGCTTTTTTGATCCCGCTTTCGAGATGGATTCGAGCAATTACCTGGTGAACGATGTGGCTGCCCGGTTGATGAAATATAAAAACCCGGTTGGTTCTTCGTTAACCGTAGAAGGAACCAAAGGAACTGTGATCGGGGTATTTAAAAATTTACATGTTCTTGATCTTTCGGGGCCTGTAGTGCCGGTAATTATTCGGCTGCGACCGGCCACCGGCTCATTTATCATGGTCAAATTTACAACAGGCAGTTTTCTTGCCACAGCCGGTAAAATAAGTAAAGTTGCAAAACGGTACGATCCGGCAGCAGTACTGCAGCCCAGGTTATTCCGCGATATTATGTCGGTATCACGATTGAGTCTCCCGTCGAACCTGGTGGGACTGGCATTTATTATTGCTATTTCGCTGGCATGTATGGGGTTATTTGGCCTGGCTTCGTTTACAGCCGAGAGCCGTACCCGCGAAATAGGCATCCGCAAGACCAATGGTGCAAGTATACTGTCGATCATGCAGCTGCTGCTCACAAATTATTCAAAATGGGTCACCGTTGCCATTATCCTTGCAATGCCTATGGCTTACTTTATAGGATCAAAGTTCCTGGCAAGGTTCTATTTTCATACTCCGATGCTTGTATGGGCATTTATTGCCGGGCCGCTTATAGCTTATATTATCGCCATTTCAACCGTGAGCTGGCAAAGCTGGAGAGTAGCCTCCCGCAACCCGGTGGATGCCATTCGCAGCGAATAATTCATTCGTGAAACTGAATATCTGCAGGATTTTTGTTGATATGTGGATTACCGGAAAAAAAGTATTGAATTCGTGTTGGAAATAGCAACTATGGTGCAGGAGGCGGAATTAGCCGTATACTGTATTGCCATTGAAGCCGCGTATATTTTTTGCCTGCAAGTATAATTGCCAGTCCGGCGCCTGCGGCCATTATGCCAACAGTAGCCAGTGGTAAGCTAAAAAGTACCCCGAAAAAGGCCGCATATCCACCGGCAGCAGCACTTTCGGTTATTATTTTTATGCCTATGGCTGTTCCCAGTATCCCAGCCCCGATAATAAGTCCGCCCGAAATAAAATTGGCAGTCGATTTTATCCTGAACCGCTCAACCTGCGATAACCGGATGGTATCAGCCCCAAGCGTTATACATGAGTCATTAACTATAGTCAGGGTGCCTTTAAACGCTTCGCCGTTCATCAGCACTGCTTTCACTTTCTTTCCTTCATAATAGGTTCTTTCAACCCCGTTCTTTGTTTTAACCAGTATTAATGCACTTCCTTGTCCTGAAACATCAATACTCAGAACCAACAGAGCAATTGTTATGAATGCTAACTTTTTCATACCCTAATTTCCGAAAGCTATTCAGTGATTTTATTATGATAGAAGCGTCTGATAGCAGAAGCAGGCAGCAGGGTAAAAGCAATTAGCTAAGTTAGTTAAAAATCAGGAAAAATGCAAGCTGTTTTGTTGAAAAGAATGTCAGTGTTCTACCGGGAATCAGTTAGTTGCTTTTTCGCGTTCCCTGTATTTTGAGGGAGATATTCCCATGATTTTTTGCTTTTAGTTTATATCTTCAGGATATTTGTCATAGGTTTGATTGTTTCTGAACATACAATAAATCATTCCATGCACAGCACTCCTAATTATAACCTGGCACCCACATTTCCGGTCAGCGGGAAAGTTTTTTCCGGCTGGAACCGGATCATGCAGGAGTTAAACTACCGGATTGATAATAGTAACAATAATAGTTATATAATAATAGTCGAATGCTACCAAGGGGTGCATCATGCTGAGTTACGGAGTGCATTCCAACTTTTAAATCCTGCCTTATTTATTGAATCAGGCCAGGCATTTTATCCGGAGGAAAAAATTCGCGAAATTACTTTTCAATATGTTACCGATGATGCTATTTTTGGCTACATGACCAGCCTGAATTATAGTGATTTGCTGGATCCTGCGAAAGTTGATCATTTGCGCGCAGCAATAAACAAGGCAAATGGATTGGTTGTGGTATACGGACATGCAGCATCATTAATAGCCGAAAACTATGATTGCCTGGTGTATGCCGATATGGCACGCTGGGAAATTCAGTTGCGCCAGCGGAAGCACGAAATTAATAACCTGGGAATAAATAATGCTGATGAAACACCCGGGATTCAATACAAACGTGGTTTTTTTGTCGATTGGCGTATCTGCGACCGGTTGAAACAACAATTGTTCGACAAGGCTGATTATTGGTTGGATACCAATCACCAGGATGAACCCAAAATGATGTTTGCCGCCGACATGCTCAACGGCCTGGATGCAATTTCTCAAAGCCCCTTCAGGGTTGTGCCTTATTTCGATCCGGGTCCATGGGGAGGGCAGTGGATGAAACACGCGTTTGGCCTCGATAAGTCGAAACCCAATTTTGCATGGTCGTTTGATGGCGTGCCCGAAGAAAATAGCCTTCTTTTTGATGTTGAAGGCGTAAAATTCGAAATCCCTTCCATTAACCTCGTGTTTTATAAAAGCACTGAGTTACTGGGCAAACCGGTCGAGGATCGTTTCGGGAAAGAGTTCCCCATCCGCTTCGATCTGCTCGATACCATGGAAGGGGGCAACCTCAGTTTCCAGGTTCATCCCACCGATACTTACATAAAAGAAAAATTCGGAATGTCCTATACCCAGGACGAGAGCTATTATTTGCTGGATGCTAAACCAGGGGCTGAGGTTTTCCTGGGGTTAAAAACAGGTAGTAATACCAGCGAAATGATTGAAGCCCTCAAAACAGCACAGGAAACAGGTTGCGAATTTGATGCCGGTAAGTATGTAAATAAATTCCCGGCCCGCAAACACGATCATTTTCTTATTCCAAGCGGAACCGTTCACTGCTCGGGCGCCAACAGTATGGTTCTGGAAATCAGCGCAACACCTTACATTTTTACATTTAAGTTATACGACTGGAGGCGTCTTGGATTGGATGGAAAACCGCGCGCCATTAATATTGATCATGGTGCAAATGTTATTCATCCGGATCGCGATACGCAGTTTTGCCTTAATGAACTGGTTAGCCAGGTTGAGTTGTTGGCCGAAGGCGTTGGCTGGCGCGAAGAACGAACCGGTTTGCACAAAACCGGATTTATCGAGACCCGCAGGCACTGGTTCAAAAATACCGTGACACACCATACGGGGAACAGTGTTAACGTACTGAACCTGGTGCAGGGTAGGGAGGCTATAGTTGAAAGCCCGACTGCCGAATTCAAACCATTTATAGTCCATTATGCCGAAACATTTATCGTGCCGGCCAGGGTAGGCACCTATACCATTCGACCATATGGCGAAAGCAAAGGTGAAGAATGTGCTACCCTTAAAGCATATGTACGGACAGAACAATAATCAAAATTTGTTGCACTGGCTGTAGCCGATCTGGCAGGGCAAACGGTAAACATAGAATTATCAATTCGGGTAGCAGAAACCCTCAAAAGCAAACGAGGCAATGTTCATACAATTGATGAACATTGCCTCGCCTGGTGAAGTACAATCAAAACCTATTTTTTGATTATTCCTTTTTTCTGTAATTCGTAACGAATGGTATAGATAATCTGATCAAGGCTATTGTCGAGGCTGGTAGGATTGAGCGTCGAAGTTGTTCCCGACCAGAGCAATTTGCGATCTTTTACGCTGTAAAAGTTGGTTTCAACCATAAAAGTTTTGTCTTCGGAATAATATCCCGGTGCATAACCGCCTCCATAATATCCATGGTAACCATAACCGCGATATCCGTAATATCCGCCATAATAGGTTCCCTGGTTGTAGGATACCGACTTTTCAATAGTGGTAAGTCTCATCACTATAACGCCATCAATCCCGTCTTTTTTAAGTCTGCCTTCTACTGAGGCTATGGTAGTATCGGCTGGCTGAAGGTATCCATACGATTGAACTCCGACCGTACCCTGTTTCAGTTCCTTTACAATTTTATCCTCAGCAATGCGCTGCGAATTCTGATCGCGCAGGGGTGCTATTACCAACACCTTGGTAAACGGAGCCATGGATGAATTAAATGATGGATCGGCCCAGCTTTTCTCAAGTTTGGTTGAGGAAGAACAGCTGAACATTAAACCGATTAAGCTCAGCGGAATTAGAAATTTGATTTTCATAATTGTTGGTTTTTAAAATGGTTACTAATTATTGATTTTGCTTAAGTTTTAAATTTTGCTTTTTATCATCATTAATGCCAGCGTGTTACCCTATAATCCAAACCGATACTGTACGCTACCCATAATCTGGGTCCTTGAAGCCAGGAACCCAACTTCAGCCCTCAGCATGAAGTGTTTATTGATCTGGTATTGGGATCCAACTATAAAGTTCCATTTATCCTTCAGGTTTTTTTCGAGGGAATACTGAATACTGGCAGTCTGGTCATCATTCAGGGCCCCATCAAGCGAAGTTAAAAGGTTGGAGGCTGCATCCAGGGTACGGTTGGCAGTTTCATATTTTGCAACGTTGATCGGGTTTTTTTGTTCAACAGGCGACAGGCCTTCCCACCAGCTATCGACCTGTGCTGATTTTTCATTCACCTTTTCGAATCCCTGGTCGACTTTAGCCTGAATATCCTCTGCTGGAAACAATTCATTGAGGTTTAATGAGCCATTTGTGGCCGACGAAAATTTAACCCTGAAGCCACCAACCCAAAATGCCATGTTTTGGTCAGGCTTTTTAAATTTGAAAGTTTTACCTGCCCGGGGACCAAACACGAATGTGAAGACAGGCTTGTCGAGTGCGCTTACATCGGACCATGCACAGTTCATGTCCAGAGCCAGCCAGCCTCCGCCTACTCCAATTGTAGGTGTCATCCCAAATCCGGTAACTACGGCATCAAAATTGGCAGTGGTCGAAAAGCTTAAAATTTTTTGCCAGTTATCATTTGGGTCGGGCAGGTATAGACCTGCGCTTATTTCGGTTGATGATCTGGCTTTACCAAACAGGCCATAAACGTTTAAAAACGGCAATACCCAAACATCCGGTCTTATCGATAAAGCTCCTGCCCTGGAAGTTGCATCATCGAAACGGATTATTTCATCGAGGTTGAACATCGGGCCATTGTTGAAACCTACAAACAGGTTATCTATCAGCAGGGCCGATTCCTGCTGAATATAGTTAACGCTGACTCCAGCGGAATATGGAAGATTAAAACCTCTTGCAGCCGCTTTTGCTCCCCAAATAGGAAGAACATAGGGATAAGGCTTAGCTTTTATACTGTCAATAAGGGCTTCGTTTTTTTTGCCAACTTCTTTATTAGTATAAACCTGGGCATTTGAAACAGATATGCCGGCCAGGATCAAGATAAGAACTATCAGCGCTTTTTTCATGTCAGGGAAGTATTTATTCGATTTGCGTATTCAATGTATTAATGCAATGTCTTCTGATTTGTTTATTCAGAACATGTTGTTTGCGAAAAAGATCAGAACCTGAAGCCGAGGTTAATAAAAAACTGGCCTGGCTTTGAATCGGTATTTCCTTCAAGCAATTCGTTAAAACCATAGTTGTAGCCTGCTTCAATGATCATAAAGGCTACATTTATGCCTAATCCTCCTTGCCCGTATAAAATAAATGAGTTTACATTCTCCTTTTTTATCCCAAAGGAATTATCAGCTACCTTCACAGTAAACGAAGGTACGGCACTAGCAAAAATCCGTACGCTGAGTAACCGGTTCATAAATGAAGTAACGTTAGTGCCTAAGGTTAACGGTATATCCACCTCGCTGACCGAAAGAATTTCAAATTCAGTTCCTGCAGGGCTGTTGCCCGGTTTATACCCGATTTGTGCATTTGCATACCTAAAACCTGCCTGCCAGTAGAACAGCCTGCCTTGCTTGTAATAAGCTCCTAGCTGAAGGCCTGGTTCCGCGTTCGATTCATATGCACCTGAACTGCCCAGCTCGGTAAAATTGGTTCCGGCATACAATATGATCTCATTCTTTTTCCCTTTCTTGTCTTTTTTAGCTTCACCATTGGTGTTCTGGGCTTCAGGTTTGGGGGCAGCTTCTTTTGTCGTTTTCAAAGTATCCGGTACTGCAGCCTTTAAGGTATCAGCCGTTTGGGTAACCTGCGAAATGCAATGGTTTGAGAAAAGAATTAAAAATACTGTAATTACAATTGAATTGCACAGTATTAACAATCTGTTTGTTTTCATGATTCGTTGTATTAGTTACAGATTATTGAGATTTTTCTAAACTGGTTCCGGATTGAAAAATTAAACTCTAATCAATTCACTGTTAGCAACTCATTCAGTATAAAATCAAATTTCGTGTACAGGTTAAAATGATGGAACACCCCAGGCTTTGTGCCTTCATTTTTGAGAATCTACATTCTGTTGAAATCGAAACAAAGTACACCGCCCAATCCAAACTGCCATAAGGTGGTATAACGTGGTATGGCGCAATGTAACAAGTCCTGTTTACCCAATCATTTTATTTTTTTTTGGGAAGAAAGGGAACCGCTTCAAGTATTTCGGAGCGCACTGCTGTAAGAATGTAAACTTCAATCTGGTAAAATTGTGTTGCAACCACTCCATCAGTTACACCTTTTACTTTCCCGTAATAGGTCGAAACAAGATCATCGGTTTTTTTCTGAAGCGAAATCACTTTTTTAGTCCATGCATCGGCCTGCTCACTTGTCATCTTCTGGTACTGTTCTGCATATTCACTTAACAGTTCAATTCTTTGTTTACCCAGGTCTTTTCTTTTTGCTTCATACTCATCATAAAGTTTCCAGAATGCTGCCTTTTGGGCTTCCGAAGGGTGTACAAAGTCAGCAACAACTGCCTTTTTATCCATTCCAAAAGCTGCCTGCATCAGGTCAATTTCTTCCTTATTGGATTGTGAATAGCTAAACGATGCAATAAATAGGGCTGCTGCAATAAAAATGTACTTTTTCATGAATTTGGAGTTTTTGAGTTAAAAAAATGATTATCTGGTTGTTTATCGTTCCTTTTTAACCGGGCTATAAAAAGTAAGCCCAGGCTATTTCTGTTCGGTGGGTTTAGCTCCCAGGCCGATGGGTATTTTCATGTAGAAATTTAGGGAAGAGTTGTGCATGGCGACATCAGGAATTTTGCTCACATTCACCAGCCCATAGTAGTAACTTATTCCTACTGCCATACTTTTTAGTTCCTTCTTAAATTTATATCCGGCCCCGCCAGTCAGTCCAAAATCGAGCCTGGTGTATTCGTCTTTTACATCTGTAGTGTAGCTGAGGTCGCCATCCGTGGTCGATGTTTCGAAAATATCAGTGGCTTTTGTCCGAAGACCAGCCTGGGGCCCGGCTTCCAGGTACCACCTGTTATTAAATCTGTGATGGTAAAGGATAGGAACATAGAAGCAACTGATTTTTTTTGTTAAGGTTCCACCTTTATAAATGGTATCGAAATCGGGGTTGCCAATTGAATAAACAGGCAATCCGGTGGCTCCAACATTCGATTTCACCAATACCCCGGTACTGATAAATGAATTGTTTTTAATATTCACATGAAAATAGAATCCCAGGTTAAAATGGTTAAGCCCTTTGGACCCCGACAGGTCGGCCAGGTACGAACGGTTCAATCCACCCACCATGCCAAATTCAATGCGCGGTGTATTGAGCGCTTCACCAAAAAGCAACGAGATTAATACCTGTGCTTTAATCATAGGTGATATAAGCAGCAAAAGAGCCAGTAGGATAGTTTTAGCGAGGTTCTTCATATAAAAGTTGAAACTATTTGTTAGTGGTTAAGAGATCCTGAGTTGAATTCTTTTTCAGGAAAACCGTATACTTATTTATTTCGACAGTTACATTTCAATTTGGTTAAAGAATTTGGTAGTACACTACAATTTGCAAGGCGGGTATCAACTTCTGCTCCCAAATTGGCAAGGTTAATAACCGGAAATATGCCGGGTTGATTTTTTTCTAATCTTTTTTTGCTCTTTTTTGCCTTTAAGGGCGATTTTATCAATTTCTCCAAAACGAATTGCGCCATCATGCCCAAAGTCGTAATATAGGTTGTAGTTGCCGGGTTTGAATAGTTGTGCCGCTATAATTTCGGTCGATTGCATTCCCAGGTTATTTTCTTCTCAGATCTTTGATTTTAAGTAAAGTCAGACTTTGGATTATATGTTGTTAAGCAAATTTCATAGATCAAATAAAATTAGCTAATTATGCCATTGGATTTCAATTATTAATGGCATCAATAACTAGAACTTAAGTTCTATTATTGGGATACAGGCATTTTATAACACTGAAATAAACACCATCATGGTCTTTGCTTAAATGTTTTTTCAGACTCCAGCTTAAATTGAAATTGAATTTTTACTTGCCGGATCATAATTCCGCATGAAATATCCTCTGCGTAAGTGCATAGACTTAGAAAATTATCCGTCGGCAGCTTCGGCTACTTTAATTCTTCCCTGCCTGGCTGCTGCCGCCAGTGCTTTAAAATCGCGTTCGGTTTGGTCGGCATACGCAAATGCAAAATTTACCATGGCCTGGTCCAGTTCGTCGCTATTGCCGCAGTAGCCGGCTATCATGGCTGCATCGCCCGATTTGGCATGGGCCAGTGCAAGTGCCCATCCACAGAGTGAACTGTACTGATCCAGGTTTTCAATTTTTACTTTTTTAGGATCAAATTCAACACCTCCTTTCATATCTCTCAGCTGCCTGACATAAAAATCCATACCTCCCAGCCTGAACCAGCCGAGGAAAATATCGGGCGCGGCTTGCAGCAAACGTTGCCCGATTACTACACGCTGACCCTGGTTCGAATATATTGATTTTGAAACGTATGGCTCAAGTACCGAAGGCTGCGCTTCCTTAATCTGGAGAAATAGAGGATCGTCGGCATGGTTCCCGGTGAGGAAAACTACCCAACAGCGTGTGCCAACGCTTCCAACGCCTACCACTTTTCGCACCACATCCGTGATCCGGTAATTTTTTAACAGCGTCTTCCGCTCATCAGCGAGTGATTGAAAATAAGATTCTAAAAACAATCCCAGTGCTTCTTCAATTGGTCTTCCGTCATTTGTACGTTTTTCCCTCACTATAAAAGGAGCATTCTCACGGAGCCGGTACTGTGCGTCTACCAGGTCGGTTAATTTGCCAAGCACCTGCATGTGTGTGCGTTCACGAGCTTTTCCCATCAATCTTATTGCTCCTTTTTGTGCTGAACCGCTGACCGCTTTTAAAATATCAGCTTCTTTGATGGTAGCGTACCATAAATTGAGGTACCCCATGCCGGCATATTCATGCATCCGGTTTCGATAGGATTTTACTGCGGCCATTACTCCTTCTTTGCATAATCGCTTACTGGCTCCCAGGAAACGCCCCGAAGCTACAATGCTGGCTGTGAGCCTTTTCATATCCCATTCCCATGGGCCTGGAAGGGTTTCGTCAAAATCATTGATCCCAAATACCAGGTTGCGTTCGGCCGAAGCAAACACGCCGAAATTGGCAACATGCATGTCGCCGCAAGCCTGCACCTGTATACCGGTTGGCCTGGGACCTGCTGCCAGGTCGGCTGCCATAATGGCTGCACTTCCCCTCAGAAAAGCAAAAGGCGAAGTAAGCATTCGCGCATAACGAATTGGTATAAGCTCTTCGAGCCTGGTTTTGCCCTGTTCCTCAAGTACTGATACCGGGTCGGCCCGATTGGCTGCAGGGACGTACTCCCCTTGCTCAATGCGCGGAAATTCTGTTCTCAGGGCTTTCCCCGCGGCCATCCTTTCTTCAATGGAAGTTGGGGTGGACTTGAAGTGCGACAATATTTGTGTATCGGTCATTTCCATGCTCTGAAATATTATCATTGATTGTTACCAGTACTTTTGACTTTCGTTTTGCCTGGCAGGTTTTCCACGTTAATGCTGGGTAATGGAAAAGTCAGCGTTTTAGCCCGTTTGTCGAGTTAGGCTTTCCAACTGGATTGTAGACGAAATAAATATAATTTCCTTGAAATTCTGATCGGGTGGAATGGAATGCTAAGCTGTATTATTTATTCTCCGGAGCTTGTTTAGAGGACATTAAATATACGCTTTATTTTAGTGTTTTCAAAGCGTTATCTGTATGTTTTTCTTGTTAATTTCAGGGTAATCGCAATACTGCGGATTGCGATATGCTTAAAGAGAAAGTGGTTCATTACAAATTCAGTCCGGCATAAATTTCTTATTCAATTTACTCAAGGCTGATGCAACCAATTGATTCGACAGCTATTACATTGATTGCTGGATGAGTTGATGCCTTCCTGAAGTTGGAAATCAGACCTTTGGTTTCTTAGGAAGGCCTTTGCCCCAGCGGTATTGCCAATAAACGCTGTATGCCGTAAAATCGGTTCCGGTTCGTGTTGAAACGCCGGTGCTGTACGAAAACTTAAGTGAATGATGCATATTGAGCGGGAGAGCAAAGGTAAAACCTATACGTATGTTCTTTTGCAGGTCATTGCCTTCAACACCATCCAGCGTCGAACGGCCTCCCCAGTAATATGTGCCATCGGCTGCAGCCCAGATTCCTTTCGTGAAATTATAATTTACATGCCCCTGCAATGAACCTATCGGGGCCTGTGTGCGCTTTTTACCTTTATAAAAGCTGTTATTGTCCGTGTAAAATGCTGCGCCACCAGTAAGTTCGAGCATTAATTTGCCCAGCGTTTTCGAAATACCGAGTTCAGGTTTAAACGTGAAACGGTTTGTTCCGAGATTTATCAATTTGTCGGGATCATATTGCCCAGTTGGTAAATACAACTGCAAACTTGCACCAATTACCAGGTCCTGCTTATAATCTATAAATCCTGAAACCGGAAGTGACGGTGCCCCAACGAAATTTACTGACATCCGCACCCGCGCATCTGCCAGGCCTGAAAGATCGCGAGAAACAGACTGGCCCTGGAAATCAGCCGTGCCCGAAAGCCAGGCATAGGGGACTATGGCGTCGAACTTTCCGGATAAACCGGCAATATTAATGGAACGGGCATAAGCAAAAACAGCGCCGTTGATTTTAACATCGGCATTATCGAGTGGAATAGCCGGGTCGAAAACAACTCCTCCATGCATAAATGAATACCCGGCAACAATAAAATTCAGTCCTCTGGGGATATTGGTGTATGCTCTTGGTTCCAGATCCTGGGCATACGAACTGCAATACCCAGCAAATAGAATTACAGCCAGCAGCCCGTAAAATTTTTGTTTCGTTCTCATTGCATTCATGTTATCCAGGCTTTGAGTAATTATCATTACCAATACAATCCCTGTGTAAATCTAATGAATGTATCCCGCTTTATTTCCCGCTTTCCGATGTGTGCGTAGGGCGGTAAACAAAGGATCTTACTTGAGATGCTGAAGCGGCATGCCTGCTTCATGTTTTACTCCACTAATCATTTATCTCATCCGTGTTTTGTTTGTTTTTTTTATGATCGCCTTCCATTAATAATTTCCCGATCAGGAAAGCGATAATAATAGCCACATACAATTGGCCGGTAATGGATAAAAAGTAAGCCAGGGTTTGAGTTTCGGGGATGCGGGGTGTGAAATCGCCATAACCAACCGTCGACATGGTGATAAAACTGTAATACAGGAAATGCTCAAATTTGGGTGGCGACATGTATGATGGAATGTTATACGCCTCGGGATATATGAGGTAGAATGCCAGGCAAAGGCTTGCCCCGATAATTCCAATCAGTAAGTATATGTTTATCGAAGTTATCAATACATTGACGGTAACTACTTTTGACCTGGCAATGAACCTGACAAGCGATAGCGTGATATAGGAGAAAAACGAAACAAAAATGGAGAGTTTCAAAATTTCAACAAAGAAGGAATCATAACCAACTGGTTTTAACCATATCAGTATAATCGTGGATATGACCAGTATCCGCATGATGATTTTTTTTGATTTCTTCACATCAGCAACTACGGTACTCTGTATAAAAAGAAAACTCAGCGTTACCACGAATATTATTTCAGAAAGTATGCCGCTGCCCGAAAATGCAGGTAATACCAGTGTAAGTACCGTCGACAACAGCAGCAGCTTGAACCTGTTCTTTTCAATCCAGTTGATGGTTTTGTTATATTGTCGTTTTATCATAATTGTTACTGTTCAAATTCAGTTGACGTAAATTAAGTTATGTTATGATCCCGTTTTAAAAACAGGCAGTTTTAATTTTATGGTATAAGTTTCAAATTCATGAACCTCCGGGCATTACCAGGGCAAAAATATTGTAACTCTGTCAGCGGCAATGCTTTTACACAAACCGGAACTGATTTTGAATTAGTGATTTGCAGGTCATTGGTTATACGTTTAGCGTTATTTCAGTTCCTGATCGATCAATGAAAATGTATTTCAGGATTCAGATGTTTCAAAATCATGAATTTTCGAGTATAACCATGGAAACCGAAATAAAAAATCCCAGCACGGTAAAAACGCCGGCAAGTTTACCTCCATGTTCGTAAGCTTCAGGAATCATCGAATTGGCAAGCATCATAAGAATAGCACCTCCTGCAAAGGCTTGTATAAATGAAAGCCATTCAGCGGAAGCGTTAACGAAAAGGCTGAAACCTGCAACTGTCGATAACGAACAAAATACCGCTATAAAAAGCCACAGGAAGATTATTTTTTTACGGCTCCATCCACCGGCTTTCATTCCTGTTGACCCGGCTATCGCTTCGGGAAGGTTCGATATGAAAACAGCCACCAGCATCGACAGGCTGATAGCGCCACCCCCGGATAATCCAAGCCCGATAACAATTGATTCGGGGACGCCATCCAGTATAATGGCCAGCACCATCGGAACAATGAGGCTTGTGCTTTTTGATGTATTTACATCCATCCGGTTGCTCGCTCCAAGCTTGCTAATCATCTTATCGGCAAAATAAAAGGTAAATGCACCCGCAAAAAAGCCAAATGCCGGATACCCGGTACCTTTGGCTTCTTTAACTGCCTCAAAAATAAGTTCGTACGAGATCGCAGAGATCAGCGTACCGGCGCCAAATCCCATTATGATACCGATAATCCGATTGCCCAGCGAAAACCTGGAGGCGATAATTCCCCCGATTATCAGCGAGGATGTGGCTAACAATCCCCATAAAAAAGCATTTAGCATGTGGTTCTGTTTTTAGTGAAAGATCATTTTTTTTTCAATGTATTTTCAATGATGTGGGCTCACTCAGGGCTTGTTAACTTCTGGTTGTACAGATTGATGCCGGGCAGGGTCGACAAACCGTGGGCCAAAATGCTTAAAAATACAGTAACCATAACAGCCAATCGCACAATTCCTTCGCCTGCTGTATTTGTTTCCTGTTCAAGGTATACAAGTCCGAGTACAATGGATGCCAGCCCGCGCGGACCAAACCATCCCATAAAAAGAATTGTTGACCGGCTGAGTTTCATTCCTGCCAGGGCAATAGCTACCGGTATCATGCGTACAACCGTAAGGCTTACAATCGCATAAATAAGCATATTTACAGTAAAATCACCCCAGGCCCTGGCAACAAAAAGCCCGAAAAGATAAAACACAAAATAATTGAGCAGCTGGCCCCAGCCTTCGGTAAATTCAACACTGTGTGTACCTGCTTCTTTAAACCTGATCTGAACGGCAAGCCCCGCAACAAAAGCTACAATAAACATGCTTGCACCCAGTGGTTCCGAAGCCAGTACGCACAAGAACGGGAGTGCGATCAGCCCCAGCTGTTGCATCGAAGCATTCATCCATCCTTTTTTACGCGCTACCGACAGGAAAAGTCCGCCAAAAAAACCAATGGCAATGCCAAGCATCGTTCCCAGCCCCAACTGCTCATACACAAACCTTGTAAGCACCGTACCTGCACCCTGTGTGCTACTCAGCGACAGGGCAATAAAAAACATAAGGAACGGCACCGATATGCCATCATTAAGCCCTGCCTCAACATTCAGCGATTGCCTGATTCGTTCTGGAACCCGGGGACTGTTAACAATTATCTGCCCCAGGCCTGCATCGGTAGGGGCAAGTATAGCTGCCAGTGCACCTGCTTCCCAAATGGTAAGTTCACTGAATATTACCATTGCTGCGACAGTACCCAGCAATATGGTGAGCAATAACCCGGTTGTAAGCAGTCGCACCGGCATGTGCCTGTTTTGTTTCAGCACATCGCGGTTAACATGGGTGGCATCGGTAAAAAGGGTCATTACCAAACCTATTTCGGCCAGCAGCAGCAGTGTTGAGCTTTCGATATGCAACTCTTCTTTTACCGGGTTATAGAAATAAATCAGCATTCCGGCAATACAAAATATCATGGATGCTGTAACAACTGTTTCCTCAAGCCTTTTTGAAAAAAGGCTGTATACAAAGACCAGGATGACAAAAACTGTGATCAGTATCATAGCTTAAAGGAAATTAAAGGAATAATGAAATTAGCTTATTTCAAAGATATGAAAAAAGAAAATAATCCGGTATATGAACGAAATCAATGGCTACCGAAAAATTATGTGTTATGATTTTACCCTGCAGCTGAAATTCCGAAAGCTTTGAGGCCCGGATTACACAACTTACAGCCTTGCCTTTATGGTTTTATCTTCTGGAATAGGGTAGGAGTGTGTGTGCTTAGTTTTGTGACAGGCATCTCTGACAAATATCAGCCAATCAGTAAACTCTTTAGCTATATTCTTTCTTGCGTATAGCTTATGGTGGACTTCTGTAACTGGTGCTCCACAATACGTACAACACCAATTGTCTGTTTTATGCACCACGTGCCGCTTTCGCTTCCAATCATCCGACTTTAAGTACACCTCAGGGTAGTAACTCTTTCAGCGTTTACAATTGTCATTTAATTTCAAACGGGGAATCAAAATGATGACAATAGCCAGAACTATAATAAACTGCATTGATAAATCAACCAGTCTTTTACATTATTCTATTTGTAAGATTTCGCACAATAAATTCAAAAGTTGAGTTGTTTAGGGTATGGCAAGGCGTGTGATTATGATTCATAATCTGATCCTGTTTTAGCTTCCAGGTTTTCTTACAATAACCTGCTTGCTAAAATTATTTGATGCAATTTTATTGCAATACTATTTTTCTTAAAAACAGTACCTGCGAGTGTGGATCAGTTATGGTTAAAACATAAACCCCTTTTGCGCTGTGCGATGGTAAATCAATTCTTGAATATTGCTGGTGAATGCCTGATTTATATATAATTTGCCCCATTGGATTTGCAATTTTTAAAGTACATCCTTCACCTGCTTTACAATTTTTGAGGTCGATTAATAAATGATCAGTTGCCGGGTTGGGGTAGATTTTAATCGTATTAATTTCAGTTGAATGCGCAAGGTCAGTAGAGAAATCAGCGTATAATAAATCCACTTCAGCCTGTGTTAAAATCCTGTTATAAATCCTGATCTCATCAATTGAACCGGTAAAGAAGCTTGTTCCCTTCATTTCCGACTGGGCCTGAGATTGTTTACCAATAGTAAAATTTGCCTTGTTTACCTGGTTTAAATCCCCAATTTGCTTTGAACTCTGCAAAGTTCCATTCATATATAATTTAATTAAACCATTTCCATAAGTAACTATTGCAAATTTCCTGCATTCTTCAATTGAGTAAGGGTTGTATTTTTAAATAATACTCCTCCACCGACATCGACACTTTGGAAGAGGCGATACATCTTCTTGATATCTTCCTGTGAACGTTGATCACTTAAAAGCAGCATCGAAAGCGTATCAAGGTACTTGTAACGGACGCTATCCTGTTCAAATAAATTAATCCAGTATAAGTCAGATTCCATTTCCTTGATGGCAGCAAAAATAAATTCCTTCTCTCTATCCTTTTCAATAGTGTGTTCAAGTTTATATTCCGCCAGGAAACCACAAAATACTGTCAGAAAAAGCATTAAAAATTCAAAGAAATAGTGCCAGAAATTATATCCAGGTGCTTTGCGAAGATGATGTGCGTGAATATCCATTGTTCCAGATTTTGAAAAACTTCAATTCAATTTTTTGGATTTGTATATAAAATTAATACATATGAATTATTTAGTCAAGAAAAAAATCCCATGCCCGGAAGACTTAAGATTTTTCCAAGATGATTATGTAAATATCATTAAATGAATGGATTGGCAACACCTATGTAAACTACTTCATCTGCTGAAGCAAATAGGAATTATTGGTATTTGGATTCCCGGCAAGAAAAGATCACTTAATTAGCAGCACAAATTATGAATCAGAAGTGGATATTGTAAACTTCAAAAAGAATTTAATTCAGTTTTACCAGGTACTAACCGAAATTTATTGAACTACTATAGTGCCAGTTAATCTGAAATTATATCTGCAATGGTAAGCAAAAGATCCTCTTAAGGTAAATTGATGACTAAAATCAAAACCAGGTTCAATATTGCCACTACCAAATGCAATACCATCGTCGGCAGTAACAGTATGATCTCTGGTATCCCTGTTACTCCATATTACAGTTGTATTTACGTCAACGAATAAGGTAGTTGGATTAAACCCTGACTCAGTTATCCATACTTCATTAACCCCCTGTTTGCCGCCAATTACAGGCTTTTGATAATTGCTTTCATCTTTATAACAACTACTTGTTAAAGAAAAAGTCATCATGGTTGCAAACAACAAAAGATAGAAGGATAGATTTGTTTTCATGGTTTATATGTATTAATTTTTAAATATGCTATAAATATAGATAAAATCATCCGGGTTTGAATCCGAAGTTGCATTAAAAATACAAAAACCCGGGCTGGCACGAGCCATAAAAGGGGAACTGCGCTTTTGCTATTCAGCTGTGTAAAATGTTTATTTCCCGATACAGAACTTCCCGAAAATATTACCCAATATATCCTCCGTGGTAACTTCCCCGGTTATTTCACCCAGGTGGTGCAATGCCGACCTGATATCCGTTGCCACCAGGTCGGTCGGGATATTTTCGTTAAGGCCCCTGGCCGCTTCGGTTAATGCCGTAAGGGTTGCAGAAATGGAATGATAATGACGGGCGTTGCTCACGATGGCCTGGTCGCCAATATTGGCCATTTTGGCCGTTTGCAGCAGCCGCTCTACAATCAGGTTAATATTTTCCTTGCGCTTGGCCGAAATGAAAATAGTTTCCAAGTCGAAAAGCGCCGTAATATGCGACGGCACCTCCAGCATCAAATCTGTCTTATTACCGATCAGCAGGAAGTGCTTTTCCGGATCATCAATATGATCGCGGAACTCGGTTTTCAGTTCCTCAATTTCGTCGGCGGTAATGGTGCTGATATCAAACAGGTACAGGATTACGGAAGCTTCTTTTATTTTCTCGTAGGTGCGGCTGATGCCTATGGTTTCGATGGTGTCGTTGGTATGCGATCTGAGCCCGGCAGTATCAATAAACCGGAAAGTAATGCCATGGGTGGTAAAAGTGTCCTCAATGGTATCCCGTGTTGTACCCGGTATATCGCTTACAATGGCTCTTTCCTCGTTGAGCAAAGTGTTGAGCAGTGTTGATTTGCCCACGTTAGGCTTGCCGATAATAGCTACCGGGATTCCTTTTTTAATCACATTGCCAAGCGAAAAAGAGGCGGCCAGGTTGCTCATCTCGTCAATAATACCCTGCATCAGGTTTTTTAGCTTCTGCCTGTCAGCAAATTCAACATCTTCTTCGCTGAAATCGAGCTCAAGTTCAAGCAGCGATGCCAGGTCGAGCAACTGCCTGCGCATATCACTGATCCGTTGCGAAAATCCCCCGCGCATCTGCGAAAGAGCCAGGTCGTGTGCAACCTTCGAGCGCGACGAGATCAGATCGGCAACAGCTTCGGCCTGCGAAAGGTCCATCCGCCCGTTCAGGAAAGCACGAAGCGTAAATTCACCTTCGCGTGCCATACGCGCACCGGCATCGATAAGTACTTCCAGAATCCGCTGTTGTATATACTCCGATCCGTGGCACGATATTTCAACGATATCATCACCGGTATATGAATGCGGCGCCCGAAACACGGTAAGTACCACCTCGTCGATTACTTCAGTTTCGGTGGCAAAAAATCCGAAATGTGCGGTATGTGATGCAAAGTCCTCAACCTTGCTGCTGGCTTTCGGTAGCTTAAATAACGAACCGGCAATGGATACCGACCTGGGACCTGATAATCGTATAACAGCTATAGCACTGATTCCCGGGGGAGTCGACATGGCACATATCGTATCGTTTTTCGATAATGAAGTGTAGGGATTCATAGGCTTTCACGGTTGGTAAAACAAAGATAGTGAGAAAAAATGCCGATTCAAACATTTACCTGCCTTTTTTGAACTGGTAATGTTGATAAGGTACTGATAAATAGTACGTTGAATGAATTTAGGATCAGTCGCCTCCGTCGCTGATACTCTCCAGTTCGCTGTCCTTGTTGCCTTCCAGTATGGAAAGTACTGACTTGATATCGTAAACCGTGCTGCTCTTCCGGTTGCCCAGCACTATAATGGCAATATCGGCTTCCATATCCATCCATAACATGGTACTGAAACCGGCCCACCAGCCGCCATGGTACACATAATGCACCTTTTTCATGTTCTTTGGATCGGTCATCAGCCTGAAGCCTAAGCCATAATTATGCCTGCTTTTATGTTCGAAACTACGCGGGGTAAATGCTTCATTCAGCCAGTGTTTATTTAACAGGCAACCCGAATGTAATGCAAAATACCAACGTTGCATATCTGCCGCTGTCGAAAAAATTCCTTTGTCGCCATACACGCCGTCGAAAAACTCGCGCTCACGTTTACGGTTGCCCTGGTGCCCGGTGGTGCGGTAGCGAAGTATGGAATCCGGCGCTATGGTGTCGATAAAAGTATGTTTCATGCCCAGCGGATCAAAAATGCGGGTTTTCATAAATTGCGGGTAGCTCATGTTACTTACTTTCTCAACAATGGAGGCAAGTACAATAAAGTTGCTGTTGTTGTAACTGAAACTGATCCCCGGTTTGTTATAAGCTGCCGGTAATGGATTTGCCTCGCTGAACCATTTCAGCACCGAATCGTTGGTAGGAGCGGGGCCATTGAGCCTTCGCTTATCTTCGAAACAGTAAAGGTAGTTGGGTAAACCGCTGCGATGGCTCAGCAGGTTTTCAATAGTTATGCCATGATAAGGAAACGAAGGAATAAACTTCTGAATGCTATCGGTAAGTTTTAACTTTTTATCCTGTGCCAGCAGTAGAACCGCCGTGCCCGTAAACGTTTTGCTGATGGATGCCAGCTGGAATGCCGAATTGAGGCAGAGTGAATCTTTTTTAACAAAATCGGCATAGCCAAATACATGCTGGTAAAGGATAACGCCTTTTTGTGCTACAAGTACGGCGCCGTTAAAGCCCTGGTTTTTTGCTTTCTTTTTATAAAGCGAATCCAGTGCAAGTGCTTTTTCGGCGGCATGGATTTCCTTCCTGATCTTTGCTTCCTGTTCGGGGGTTAACTGTTGTAATTTGATGCAATCGGCTAAGTGAACAGGATCGTGTTTGGTTTTATCAGCACAGCCGGTTGGAATAAGCACCTGGATTGCAATAAAAAGAAAGAGGAGGATATAGCGGGGGAAATATTTCACGGTAAAGGTATTTGAGAATACAAAAGAAATAAAACCTGTTTTGTGCCCGACATCTATCCCCAAAAGGTTTTTAACAATCCTTTGTTTAGTGCATATAACCGGCAGAAAATTAAATATATAAATTGGAATTAAGTATTAAAATTTACTTTTCAGCCAAATCCGAATTTGGATTATTTTTCGGAATCCGGAAACATTTTATAGCCAAACATCCACCAATGGCGATATGAAATATTTATTTATCTTTGAGCACATAAAAACATAATTCTGCTATGAGCATTCTCGTAAATAAAGATTCCCGGATTCTAGTTCAAGGATTTACAGGCAGCGAAGGTACCTTTCATGCCACCCAGATGATTGATTACGGAACCAATGTGGTTGGCGGCGTTACCCCTGGCAAAGGTGGCAACGAACACATCGGCAGGCCTGTGTTCAATACAGTGAAAGAAGCTGTAAAGGCTACACAGGCTAACGTATCGCTCATATTTGTTCCGCCGGCTTTTGCAGCCGATGCCATCATGGAAGCAGCTGAAGCAGGTATTAAGGTAATTGTTTGCATAACCGAAGGTATCCCGGTTAAGGATATGATAGCAGCCAAAGAGTATGTTGATGGTCTCGATTGCAGGCTGGTAGGGCCCAATTGCCCTGGTGTTATTACTCCCGGCGAAGCCAAAGTTGGTATTATGCCTGGGTTTATTCACCAGAAGGGGATTGTCGGCATCGTTTCGCGTTCGGGCACCTTAACCTACGAAGCCGTTGACCAGCTTACCAAAGCAGGCCTTGGACAAACCACGGCATTGGGTATAGGTGGCGATCCCATCATTGGCACTACAACGCGCGATGCCATGGAGCTTTTTATGGCCGATCCGGAAACACAGGGAATTGTTATGATTGGTGAAATTGGCGGAAATATGGAAGCTGATGCTGCTTATTTTGTCCGTGATCATGGCACAAAGCCGGTGGTAGGTTTTATTGCCGGAGCTACAGCGCCTGCCGGCCGCACCATGGGACATGCCGGTGCCATTGTTGGAGGCAAATCCGATACTGCGGAAGCTAAAAAAGCAATTATGCGCGAATGCGGCATCACCGTGGTTGATTCGCCGGCCGAGATTGGCTCCGCTATGCTCAAGCTGCTGAAAGAAAGTTCAGGTAACAATATCGCATAACATTCCGCAATCGTAACATTTTCTTCCCTGCCGCAAAACTTGGGTAAAAGGTGCAAACCCCAGTTGACTAAATCGTTTAGCTGGGGTTTGTTCTTTTTTTTTGGTTGGGGTGATGGGGTGATTTGTAGATTTGGATATGTGGAGATGGGGCGAAAGGGAGATTGAGTTGGGGCGACTGGGCGATAGGGAGATGTGGATATAAGGTAACAATTCAAACCCTTCAAACCCTTCAAACAATTGTATAACTGTAACTTTGAAACCCCTGAAACCCTTGAAACTTTTAAAACCCCTGAAACTCTTCAAACCCTCTACTTCCTCTCCACCCTCTCATAAGCCCCCATATCCGGTGGACCCGGAACAAGTCGCGAAACGCCTTTGCGATCGAGTTTTATATCAGGTACTGTGGCATTTATAATGCTGCTCGATGCTGCATCAATGGCAAACGATAAGGTGTCGAGCTGGAAATTATTGGAATCCACATTCATAAAATTTACATCTTTATTAAAGATGCAATTGATAAAGTTGGGTTCATATTCTTTCTCTTTCTCCCAGTTCACCAGGCATTGATCGAACTGAAACACGAAAGGAGTGCCTTTGAGCTGGTACAATGCAATTTCCGAATATTGATATCCGGTTACAATACAGTTTCCAAAATAGGCGCCTGTAAGTTCGCCGGGGTATTGCTTGCCTGTTGTATCCTGCACGTAATTGCTGATGGTTAAGGCCGGGTACGATTTGCCCGAAAAATACCTTGCCAACGTACAGCTCCTGAAATCGTAATCGCCGCCGTTTTCAATGGAAACCACGTTGCCACCACAGTTGGTAAACTGGCAGTTGGTGGCCTTTATGCGGGCTTTGGTGGCCAGTATTCCGTAGTTGGTCATGTTATGAATCATGCAGTTATGCAGCCGCAGCGGTTCACCATCCGAAAGGCCGCAGCTGTCGGCCTGTATACCCACTTTTGCATTGGTAATTTCAGCATATGTTAAACTGTTGTTTTGGCTGCCGTTTTCGAGCCATATGCCATCCCATAACCCTGGTTTGTCGAGGTAATAATCCTCAAGCCTGTCGCCTGTAAATATAACCGGCGCTTCAAGTGTGCCGGCAACATTGAGCGTAGCGCCTTTCCTGATTTGTAAACTGCTGCCATTGTGAAAATACATTCGGGTACCCGCATTTATGTTCAACACACATCCGTTGCCGGCAGTAAGCACCCCGTATACCACATGTGGCTTATCCCCAGGTAAGGTTACATTACCATGTAAGGTGGTGTTTAAATGGAAATAAGCATCCTGTCCCCAGGCCACCAGTTTCACATCCTGAACCTGTCCGTTGGTCTCAAAAACAATGGAGTCGGTTTCTACCATCGGGGTATTTGCGTTGTTGGGATCAATAGTTACTTTTATAAAAATATAAGCGCTGTCGTTCGGGCCAATTTCCAGGTCATAATACTCCTCTGCCGCGGTACCGTCAATATTAATCCTGAAAGGGGAGGCTTTGCCGCGCGCCAGGGTTATTTTCGAAATATTTATTTTATTATTGCTTTGGTTGCGCACCACCAGCGATTGCGTGCTTGAGCCAATGGTGGTAAATACAGTGTCGAACATTACAGTATCAGTACTGAAACCAAGCCTGAAACCGGGATCGTTATTAAACTCATCTTTGCGGCACCGGGATAAAGCAACTATACTGAGAAGTAGTATTAAAAACAGGCTGCCTGAAGTTAGTTTCTGTGTCATTATTTTCCTTTGATGGAGGCTGTAAAGATAGTTGAATCAGAATTCATACCCTAAAACGAATTAATTGATAAAATAATATGAAAGTGAAACAATTTTTGTATTTTTAAGGTTCAATTCATGCGCAATCATCCTTTACTTACTGGATGAAAGCGTTTGGTTAAAAATCATTACCTTTGTACAACATTTGGTAAATTGATGAATAATAGTGCTAAATAGTTGATATACTATGGATTATATTAAATTTGATAAGTCGAAACTGGTAAATCTGGAGTATTCCCTGAATCGCGAAATGCTCCGATCCAACAGGGCCGGTTCTTATGCATCCACTACAATAATTGGTTGTAATACCCGCAAGTACCATGGGTTACTGGTTACACAACAGCCTCAGCTGGATGGAGGTATGCATGTTTTATTGTCGCTGCTCGATGAAACCATCATTCAGCATGACCAGGAATTTAACCTGGCCATCCATAAATACAAGGGAGAAAAATATAGTCCGAAAGGTCACAAATATGTTACCGATTTTAATATAGATACCAACTTACGAATCACTTACAGGGTTGGTGGCGTGGTATTCACAAAGGAAATGCTGTTTGCCGGTGTAAGCGATAGTATTATTATCAAATATACCCTGGTTGAAGCGCATTCGCCTACCAAAGTCCGTTTCAAGCCATTCCTGGCATACCGCAACATACATGCACTCAGCAAAGCCAACAATGATGTAGAACGTAAGTACGACGCTATTCCCAACGGAATTAAAGTAAGGATGTACCAGGGTTATCCCTACCTGCACTTGCAGTTCTCAAAACAAAATGAGTACGTACATGCGCCCGACTGGTATTTTGATTTTGAATACATGCGCGAAAAAGCACGTGGCTACGAAGCGCTGGAAGATCTGTATACGCCCGGTTATTTCGAGATGCCTGTAAATGTTGGCGAAAGCATTTATTTTATGGCCAGCCTCGAGGAGGAAGACCCAAAAACATTCGGGCGGATGTTTGCACATGAACTCAAAAAACGCATCAACCGCGACAGCTTTGAGTCTTGTCTTAAAAATGCAGCCGAACAGTTTATTGTTAAAAGGGGTAAAAAAATAGAGATTGTCGCAGGTTTTCACTGGTTTGGTGAAGTTACCCGCGATACCTTTATAGCACTTCCGGGTCTTACCCTGGTTCAGGGCGATTTCAAGACCTTTAAAGCCATACTCGACAAAGCGCTTGCCGAAATGCGCGGGCCTTTATTCCCCAATGCCGTTAACGGGAACCGGATTGAATATAATTCAGTCGACGCCTCGCTTTGGTTATTCTGGGCATTGCAGCAGTACATCAGGTACAGCGGTGATAAAGCTGTGTGGAAAAACTATGGAAGCTACCTGAAACTGATACTGAATAGTTTCCGCGAAGGTGCGCCAAATAATATCCATATGCTCGGCAACGGGTTGCTTTATGCCGGTTATCCTGGTCAGCCAGTAACCTGGATGGATGCCGTGGTCGAAGGGAAACCGGTTACACCCCGCACAGGACTCGCAGTCGAAGTTAATGCACTTTGGTACAATTCTATTTGTTTTGCCCTCGAACTGGCTGAAAATGCCGGCGATAAAGAATTTGTGAACAGCTGGAAACCAGTTGCTGAAAAATTCCCGGCAGCATTCGTCGATACATTCTGGTACAAAGAGAAAAATTACCTGTACGATTATGTGCTGGATGATTTTCGGGATAAGTCAGTTCGTCCAAACCAGGTTTTTGCCACTTCGCTGCCCTATTCACCACTTACTGACGATCAGCGCAAAGGCGTGCTCGACTGTGTTAAATCCGAGCTGCTCACACCACGCGGGCTGCGCACCCTTTCTCCCAAAAATCCGGCCTACAAATCGGAATATACCGGCAATATCTCGCAGCGCGATATGGCATATCACCAGGGATCGGTTTTCCCATGGTTATTCGGCCATTTTGCCGAAGGCTGGCTGAAACTTTACGAACAGGGTGGGGTAGGGTTTATCAAAAAAATATACGATGGTTTCGAAGAAGTTGTCATGGAGCACGGCATTGGAACTATCTCCGAACTTTACGACGGCGACCCGCCATACCGGGCATCAGGAGCCATTTCGCAGGCATGGAGCGTATCCGAACTTCTCAGGGTGCATTATTTGCTCAGTGAAATGAATACAAAAAAATAAGAACAGGGTTTACTGTAGATTAAATATAAAAGACGATGAAAGTATTGATGTTTGGATGGGAGTTTCCTCCCCATATTACCGGTGGACTGGGTACAGCCTGTTTTGGACTTACCAAAGGCCTGCTGAAACATGGGGTGGAGGTGCAGTTTGTGGTGCCTAAGGCTTATGGCGACGAAAGCCAGGAAGCTGTCAGGCTTATTAATGCAAGTGATGTAACTGTAATGATGAAAGACCCGGTTTTTCGCGATTACTGGAACCAGATTACTTATATGGAAATTGGCTCGAACCTCATCCCTTATGTTGGCCCGGAGGATTTTCAGCAAATGGTAACCGAAAATCTGAACACCACGATTGAAGCATCGAGCAGGGTTTTTTCCGAAAAATTTCAATTTTCAGGCAAATATGGTCACGACCTGATGGAAGAAGTTGCCAGGTATGCCCTGGTAGGAGCATCAATTGCTGCCAACAGCGAATTTGATATTATTCATGCACACGACTGGCTTACCTATTCAGCCGGCGTGGCAGCAAAGAAAATTTCGGGCAAACCCCTGGTAGTTCATATGCATGCTACCGAATTCGACCGCTCCGGCGAGAACTACAACGAAAATGTGTACGAAATTGAACGCAAAGGCATGGCTGAAGCCGACCGCGTGATTACAGTCAGCAATTTAACCCGGAACATCGTAATCGAAAGGTATCATATTGATCCCGATAAGGTTATAACGGTTCACAATGCCGTTGAACCACCCGAAAAAACAGAATTGTTGGATGCCGAAAAGCATGTGAAGGAAAAAATAGTGACATTCCTGGGCCGTATCACCTTCCAGAAAGGCCCTGAATACTTTATTGAAGCCGCTAAAAAAGTACTCGAACGCGATCCGAATGTTCGTTTTGTAATGGCCGGAACCGGCGATCTGATGGAAAAAATGATCCGCAGGGCTGCCAAACTTAAAATTTCGTCGCATTTCCATTTTACCGGCTTTTTAAAAGGCGAAAATGTTGATCGTATGTTTGCGATGAGCGATGTGTACGTTATGCCTTCTGTTTCTGAACCTTTCGGGATTTCGCCACTCGAAGCCATGCGCTCCAATGTTCCTGTAGTTATATCAAAGCAATCGGGCGTTGCCGAAGTACTCAACCATGTAATGAAGGTTGATTTCTGGGATGTGGATGCCATGGCTGATGCCATTTACGGGCTCCTGCATTACGATTCACTCAACAGCATGTTTGTGAACCTGGGAACCGAAGAGGTAAATAACCTGAAATGGGAATCAGCCTCACGCAAAGTTGCCGATATTTACGAATCGCTGTTACATTCATAACCAAGTTGTTAAACCACTTTTCCAAAAATACAGATTTATGAGGTCAGTTTGTCTTTATTTTCAGATCCACCAGCCATTCCGCCTGCGGACATATCGCTTTTTCGACATAGGTGCCGATCATTATTATTACGATGATTATCAAAACAAACGCATCGCCCGACGAATTGCCCGCGAGTGTTATATCCCGGCCAACGAAGTGTTGCTCGGGCTCATCAACGAATTCGGCTCCGCTTTTAAAGTTACTTTCAGTATCAGTGGTGTTGCCATGGAGCAATTTAAAAAGTACACACCCGATGTTATCGAAAGTTTTAAGCGACTGGCTAAGACAGGCAACGTCGAATTTCTGGCCGAAACCTATGCCCATTCACTGGCCGGTTTAATCGACCCCGCCGAATTTAAAAGGCAGGTACAGGAGCATGCTGCCACCATAAAGGAACTTTTTGGTGTTACGCCTACCGCTTTCAGAAATACGGAGCTTGTTTACTCCAACAGTATTGCCGGGCAGGTGTTCGATATGGGGTATAAAACCATGCTCACCGAAGGTGCTAAGCAGCTCCTGGGGTGGAAAAGCCCTAACTACGTGTATTTCAGCGCGCCATATTCCCGTTTGAAGTTGTTGCTACGCAATTACCAGCTCAGCGATGATATCACTTTCAGATTCTCGCAGCAGAACTGGAGCGAGTGGCCGCTCACCGCTGAGAAATATGTAGGATGGCTCAATAATGTGGATCCCAAGCAGGAACTGGTGAATCTTTTCCTTGACTATGAGACTTTTGGCGAACATCAGAAACCAGAATCAGGCATTTTCGGATTCCTGAGGGCATTCCCCGAAATGCTGATCAAAACCCAAAACTGGCAATTCCGTACCCCCAGCGAGATTGTAGATGATCTGCCTCCGGTTGCCGGAATCGATTGCCCGCATCCTATTTCCTGGGCCGATGAGGAACGCGACCTTACCGCATGGCTGGGTAACGATCTTCAGAATGAGGCATTTACCAGCCTGTATAAGGTTTCGGAGATTATGGCTAACTGTACTGATGCCGATCTTCACCGCGACTGGAATTATCTGCAGGCCAGCGATCACCTTTACTACATGTGCACCAAGTGGTTCAGCGATGGCGAAGTACATCAGTATTTCAATCCTTACGGATCGCCCTACGATGCATTCCTT
>CALCJE010000210.1 GCA_937965665.1 uncultured Bacteroidales bacterium | reverse complement strand
ATTCCTTTTGCCCCTGCTTTTACCATGATATCAATCAAATCGGTCGATACATCGGCACAGGTATAAACGATATCCACGCGTGGTAATGAGGTAACTCCATCAACAGAAAATTCACTTTGGGTGGTGTGGAGCCCGTGGGGTTTATGGAAAAATTCAACCAGGCCGAAATTTACGGTTCCCAGCATTCCTTCTTCGGGCGACTGGAAAGTTTGAACCGGGGTGGTAATCATTTTTTTAACACCATGTGCCGAGTGAATTTCATCATTCATCAGTACCATCACGCCATAACCTTTAGCCAGCGGACTGGCAGCAAGTGCAACGGCATTGTACATGTTCAGCGGGCCATCAGCGCTTAGAGCAGTGGAAGGACGCATGGAGCCTGTGAGTACCACAGGTTTATCACTCTTTATGGTGAGGTTCAGGAAAAATGCGGTTTCTTCCTGGGTGTCAGTTCCATGGGTGATCACTACTCCGTCGCAATCATTGCTCTTCAAGAGCTCATTAATACGTTTAGACAGGTCGAGCCATACTTTCACGCTCATATCCTGCGAACCAACGTTTGCAAGCTGTTCGCCTTTCAGATTGGCTAAGGTCCTGATATTAGGAACCGCATCAATCATAGCTTCAATTTTAACCTGGCCTGATGTGTATGCCGATCCTGTTGAACTGGCTCCTGCCCCGGCAATGGTACCACCTGTGGCAAGAATTACAATATTGGGCAATTTTTTAGTCTGGCCATACCCAAGTATGCTTACTGTCAGGAATAAGGCGATGAGCACATTGGTAAAACTCATTGTTGTTCTTTTCATGGTTAATGGATTTTGGAGGTTAATATTTATTCAATATTTTTAACTGGTCTAACTTTTTTGATGATGCTTCAGGTTTGCAGGGAGAATCGTAACCCGGCAACTCATACTTACATACTTTTACAAGACAAAAAAATCATTTCTGCCCGGTCATAGTGGCCGGATCCAGTAGTTTTTTAATCTGGTCGTCGGTGAGCAGTTTCTTTTCGCGGATCAGCTCAATGATTCCCTTGTTGGTTTTCAGTGCTTCTTTCGCCAATTCGGTCGTTTTTTCGTATCCCAAAACCGGGTTCAGGGCGGTAACAATTCCTACACTCCGCTCGATGTATCGTTTCAGTACATCTTCGTTGGCAGTGATTCCCTCGATACAGTTTTTCCTGAACAAAGGCATGGTTTTATAAAACAAGGCCTGCGATTCCATGATGGAGATGGCAACTACCGGCTCGTATGCGTTAAGCTGCAGAAGCCCGTCGCGCGAGGCAACAGCAACGGTAACATCGTTACCAATGGCTTTGTAGCAAATCTGGTTCATCAGTTCGGGCATAACAGGGTTCACTTTACCTGGCATAATTGACGAACCTGGTTGCAGGGCTGGTAAGTTAATTTCGAAAATGCCGGTGCGTGGCCCGGATGCCAGGAAGATCAGGTCACTGCTGATTTTGGAAAGGGTAACTGCCAGGTTTTTATAAGCGGAAGAAAACATCACAAAGCCCTGCATGCTGCTGGTAGCCCCGATCAGGTCTTTTGCCAGCACAATGGGCTTCCCGGTAATTTTTGCAAGCTCTGCAGCACATTTCACATCGTAACCCGGGGTGGCAGTGATGCCGGTGCCTATTGCGGTGGCGCCCATATTTATCTGGCAGAGGTATGCCTCAACATCGCGCAGCACTTCTATGGCATCGTCGAGCTGTGCACCAAAGGCATGAAATTCCTGGCCGAGTGTCATTGGCACCGCATCCTGGCCTTCGGTACGGCCCATCTTCAGCAGGTTATTGAACTCATCCCCTTTTTTGTGAAAAGCCTTCGAGAGCAATTCAGCTTCTTTTACAACCTTGTCGTTGTGGAGCAACAAAGCCACATGAATGGTGGTAGGATACACATCGTTTGTCGACTGGCCCATGTTCAGATCGTCGTGCGGCTCCAGGTACTTATATTCTCCTTTCTTGTGGCCACCCATTTCGAGACCGATGTTTGCCAATACTTCGTTGGCATTCATGTTGGCTGAGGTTCCGGCGCCACCCTGGTACAGGTCAGTCAGAAACTGATCGTGATACTTTCCTTCGATCACAGCCTGGCAGGCCTTTTCAATCATGTCGAGCCGGTCTTTTTTCATTCGGCCCACGTCGAAATTGGCACGGGCAGCAGCCAGTTTTACCATGGCATAAGCGCGCACATAGTCAGGGTAAAAATTTGTTTTTACTCCACTTATCTGGAAATTTTCGAGGGCCCTGGCCGTTTGAACGCCATAATAGGCATCGGAAGGAATCTGTTTTTCACCCAACAGGTCCTTTTCAGTACGGAACTGGGCATACGAACTCAGCCCGAGCAGAATTGCTGTTGCAAGCAAAATAATTTTCGACAAATTTTTCATGCGTTGAAGGGTTAATGGTTTATATATTTTTACTGTCAATCTTGTATTTTGAGCTTCTGTTTCCGGCCACAGATGTACATTCAATGGTTTGTCTGCCGGCTTGTTAAATTTCCCTGGTCGATCAGCCAATTAATAAGGACTGCAGGATTAAGCCGGCAATCACTGCAGCCACGGTGGTTACTAATCCGGGTAACATAAAACTGTGATTCAGCACGTATTTTCCTATTTTGGTAGTGCCTGTGCGGTCGAACTGAATAGCTGTGAGTAGTGTGGGGTAACCTGGGATAAAGAAATGGCCGTTTACGGCTGGGAAAATGCCAACCATATAGGCCGGAGACAACCCCAACGATAAGCCTAATGGCATCAGAGCCTTGGTGGTAGCAGCCTGGCTGAACAGTAAAATACTGAGCGCAAACAAGGCAAGTGCAAAGGTCCATGGATAGGCGGTTACCAATTCACCCAATGTGCTTTTGATGAGGACATAGTTATGCTCCATAAAAGTACCGCTCATCCATACCACGCCGAACACGGCAATGGTTGCCTGCCCGGCAGAGGCAAACAAACTTGCCTTGGTTACCTGGGCGGCTGTGGTATTAGCCAGCAGAATGATTAAGCCTGCGGCTGAAAGCATAATCATCATGATCATGGATGGAATCTGTACCTGGCCTGATGCATTTACCGCAAAATTGGGGACAAACCCTTCCTTTCCCGAAAACTCCGGTAACAGGGAAGGGAATGACCCCAATGCAACCACACCCAACACAGCCAAACCAAATATGATCACCGATTTTACAGCTCCGGGTTTCAAAGCAATTTCAGAATTTCCGGCATCATCCGAAATACTTTTCGCGAATTCCGGATTTTTCATTTTTTCCAAAAATTCAGGATCCTCATCCAGTTCTTTTCCACGTTTAAGCACAAACAGGATGCCCACAATTACGCCAATAAGCGTGGATGGGATACAAACTAAAAGTATATCGGCCAGTTTAATCCCGTCGGCTACCAGCACCGTTAACAAAGCAGCCGAAGCAGCAGAAACAGGACTGGCGGTAATACCCATATGTGCGGCGGTAACACTCATGCTCAGGGCTCTTTCGGGCCGAACCCTTGCCTTTGTTGCAACCTCAGCAATAATAGGAAGTATGGAATACGAAATATGAGCTGTACCGGCAAATAAAGTGAAACAATAGGTTACCAGCGGGCCCAGTATGGTGATCTGCCCCGGGTGCTTTCTTAAAATCCGTGCTGCCAGGTTAACCAGGTAATCCATGCCGCCTGCAGCCTGTAAGGCAGCTGCGGCTGTTACCACGCTCAAAATAATGAGCATTACCTCGAGCGGAGGATCGGCAGGCTGCATACCAAAAACAAAAAGCAGGATCAATAACCCTATCATGCCCATCACTCCCAGGCCGATGCCCGACATGCGGGAACCGATAAAAATGCAGATCAGCAGTACTGCCAGTTGTAGAAAAATCATAAGTCAAATCAGTTTATGTTTTCGTTAGCGTTGGCAATTTTATGTGCAGGAGCCATCATTAACAAGCTATAAGTAATGATATCGAGTAAAGCTTCACCATCCACAGGTTTCCGGAGAAAAGCCTTTACTCCATATTCCTTACATGCCTCACGGCTCTGGTGTTCATCGAAGGCTGTGACCACAATAACCGGAATGAGGATTTCGGCCTCTTTAAGTTTATGTAATAACTCGCATCCGCTCATCCCGGGCAGGTGCATATCAAGTACAAGAATATCACCTGACTGAATCCTGGCATCTTTCAAAAAATCCTCGGCTGTCACGAATGCCCTGGTTTCCATTCCGGCTGATTCGAGAAACATCCCGAACCCATAACTTACAGCATGATCATCATCAACCAGGTAAATCATTGAGAAATATCGAATTAAATTTGTACAGCTTAAGAACTATTAGTAAAATTACAACAGTGAGTACGACTATAAAATGGCACTTTAGTTCCATCATGATAAGGGCTTAAGGCAGGGAGGGATTTAAAACAATATGATTATTGAACCGGCCAGGTTTCTTGCGCCGAAACAGCAAATACTTAAGTAAATTAAAAGCTGGCTATTTTGCAGTGGACAATAATTCATTCAGAGTTGTCCTGGAACAAAAAAAAACAGGTTCCCGGTTTCAGCGGCGGTTTGCTGAGCGCCTGCGGGAAACAGGGTCAGGAATAGTAATATATAAAATCAGGAAAAGACAATTGGCAAAATGGCAGTATTCAGGCTATTCCCCGTTGTGTGGCCTGCAATAATATTTTTGTATCCGCACCTGGTTTTCAGTATCCAGGAATGAATGTATTCCGGCTTTCTCCGCAATCCGGATCATTTCGGGCATCGACTTCACTTTTAGTTTTTCGCTGATGCTCTGCCTGTGGTGTTTCACGGTTTGTTCGGCAATATTCAACTCCGCGGCTACCTGCTTATTTAATAATCCACTCATACTATACCTGAGTACTTCCAGTTCGCGCGAGGTAAGCAGGCTGATCAGGTGCCGGGCAAGCTGCGATTCGTCTTTTTCCGATTTCATCTGCCTGCTCAGGGTAAGGGCTTCACGCACAGAAGTAAGCAATTCCTCCGGGCTAAATGGCTTTTCAAGAAAATTAACAGCTCCTTTTTTCAAAGCCTTTACGCTCATTTGTATATTACTGCGTCCGCTTATGAATATAATAGGTAGTACAGACTGATCTGTGAAAAGTTCTTCCTGCAGTTCGAGGCCCGATTTTCCGTTCAGGTTCACATCCAGCACCAAGCATCCGATGCCCGGGTATGCTTCGCGCGCCAGAAACTCTTCTGAACTACCGAAAGTTTCAACATTGTATCCACAGGATTCGAAGTAAACGGAGAGCGCATGCCTGATGGATTCTTCGTCGTCGATAATAAAGATGGTTTCAGCCTGCGAATTCATTTTGCCTTTTTTATACCTGTTGTACGATCAGCGAATAATCAGCGGTAATTTCAAAATTAATAAAAATATGCACAGCAGATTGGTTTATGACCTAAAATATTGATGATCAGCTATGCGTTTATGAGTTTTAAACTGAAAGAAAACCTGGCGCCACCGCCCGGCAGGTTAGCGGCAACAATTTTGCCCTCGTGGTTCTCAATGATCGTGCGGCTTAAGGCCAGCCCGATTCCGAATCCATCCTGACCCGAGGTAATAAACGGTTTAAAAATCCGGTCTATAATTTTTTCGTCTATGCCCGGGCCTGTATCGCTCACTGTAACAACGGCCCGATTTTCCTGCTCCTTTAGTGTGATTGTTATCCTTCGTTCGCCGGCAGGCATTTTTAACATCGCGTTGCTGGCATTCAATATTAAATTGATCAGAACCTGCTGAAGCTGGATCCTGTCGCCCAAAACAATTACAGGCTTATCAGGCACAGCAACTTCTATAGTAATACGATTCTGGTTAAGATCTGGGTAACATAACCTTACAGTGTCTTGAATTACACGATTGAGATAGATATTTTCTTTTTCGCGGGATTCGAGTTTCATCAGGCTCCGGATGCTACTGATAATACTACCTGCCCGTTTATTATCTTTAATAATATGATCCAGTATATCTTCAATTTTCCTGCGGTCGGGACTTTCCGAATTAATCCAGCGTTTCAAAGCCTGGGCATTGTAAATGGTGGCGGTTAGCGGTTGATTAAGTTCATGCGACAAGGAAGCCGTGAGTTCGGACATACGCTGTAATCTTTCTTCCCTGAAAATTTTCCGGTACAGGAACTCAGCCTCAACTTTTTGGTTCATTATTTCCTTTTGCCTGTGGTTGATTCTGAAAAGGTAAACGATAAGAAGGCTTTCGAGAATTATAAACAGCATTACTGCAACAATCTGCCATTTATATATATCAAAATAATCTTTTTCACGAAACATGATAATGCTTCCCTTGGGTATAAACGGCGAATTTTCAATATGCCAGCGTTTCAGTATACGCCAGTCGAACATATTCTCGTAGCAATCAGATTCTGAAAAATGGAGCAGACCCGGATTTCCCCCGTTAAGGATTGATACGGCTGCGTTGCCGGCATTTTCAGCAACTTTTCGGAAACTCAGTATGTACCCTCCAATAGCACCTTCCCCAAAACCCATATCAGTATATGCAAAAACCGGCACATTGGAGGCTTTACTGATCAGGCGCAAACTTTCATAATTATAATAAGGCACCCTGCGGCTATCCATAATAAAGGAGGAAAGCATTATAATGCTGTTAGGCGGTAAATTCCGAACTTTCCTGAGCACTTCATCCATGGACATATCTGTAAAAAATATAACCTTTTTCCGGTTGCTGATTTTAGCCGCTTCCTGTTGCGACATCAGCAAAAAAAGGCTGTCGCTTCGGGCGACACCACAAATAAAATAAATATTCGAAGCGTTGGGGAACAAATCCATAGCCTGGTGCAACGTACGCCCGAGGTTTAGTTTTAAGCTTATCAGATCATTTTTATCATTGAGCACCAAATCATATTTCATTCCATACCTGCTCAGGTCATAATCAATGGTTATAACCGGCAGCTTCAGCAAATAGTTTTCAGCATGTTTTTTAATAGTCGACACGATATCAACGCCAACACAAATCAATAAATCGAGTTTGATAGTTCTGTACTTCTGGTTGTATATATCAAATTGTTCCCGGGGATAAGCACCTTTGGGGTAGTGTTCCTGTTCGAGATATTCAGTGTGTAAATTATAACGGATACCATATTCATTGTCCAGTTTCTGCCTGATGCCTTCGAGTAGAATCCTGTATGCCGGGGTGCTTGGAGACTGGGCAAAAAAGATCAATATGTTTTTATCAGGCTTTAGGGTTACCGGATCAGCCTTTATAATACCTGAAGCCCCAAAAATGCAATATGCAATTATCAAAAATACTTTGTACCCGAAAGCCGGGAGTTTTAATCCTGAAATCAACTTTCTGCAGAAAAACCCAGTATTCAGTACAAAACCTCGCATTTCCCCCAAATATTTAAAAAACAAATATAGTAAAAAGATAAATATTTAAAAGTAAGGGAGCATTTTTTGGAGCATGAACTTTAACCGGCATCACGAAAAGGGCTGAGATATTCGCCTTACGACGGGAAAAGTTGTAATATCAGAATTAATTCAATAAAACTACTGGCAGCGCATTAACAATAAGGCTGCCGGTTAGGTGCCGGCAGCCTTTTGCATCACAGTGCCTAATACAAGGTTTATTCTTTCACAATTTTAACAATTTGGATAAAGTCGCCTTGTATCACTTTCACGAAGTAAATCCCGGGTAGTAAATCACCGCCAAAAACAGTGGTATTCTCATTTGCTACTTTTACGGTAGAAACCTGCCTGCCGGTAACATCTGAAATGTAGAGATCAACAGGTGTATCCATAGCTGATTCAACTTTCAGGTTGAAATTATCCGTAGCAGGATTTGGCCATATTTTTACACCTAATTTATCCGCTGTGTTATCAATACCGGCAAAAACATCTTCCGATTTCGTTTTTCCCATATCATGCGGAACTCTCACAAGAATTTCCCTGGAAGAAAAATTGTAGCTATAATCGTAACAATACAGGTACACATGATATTCTCTTCCATTGCCATTGCCCGAACGTTCAGCCCTCAAACTTAAATGATCGCCATCCGGTACTACCCAATCCGGCGATTTATCCCCGCTGCCAAGCCCGCTTGCAGGTTCATTGCTCCATACATTGATATAACTAAAAGCAATCCCGCAATTATCAGTGTATTTAACCGGAATATTTACCATTTGATGGTTGGGCGGCCAAAGCGTAATTGTATCATGCGGCACTACAATGGCAGGTGGCTCAGCGTCGTACACATAAACATAGAAACTGCAGGTGGTTACAGCTCCTGTTTCAGTTGTTAGTGTAAATTTGTTGGTTGTACTTCCTACCGGGAACATTGAACCACTCGGCAAACCTTCCGTTTGAATTATGGTAATGCCCTCGCTTTCGCAATAACTTGATCCCGTAACAGGCGGGTAATATACAATGGCGCCACAACTACCTGGCGAACTCGGGGCATAAACAGGATCGGGACATTGCAAACAATTAATGAAATTATACTCCCCGGTTAGCCTGTTAAAAGTTACAGTATAGATGCCGGCAGGAACATAGATATTGGGTCCGTCCTGAAATCCCCAGCCTGTCGGGAAATTGTATCCTCCCCAATTTACTTCCCAGCCGTCGTCGGCTCTGAATTTTACTTCCCCATCTGTAAAGGTGTAGCTCGACAAGGTGTAGGTTACTCCATCGGTGGTAAGCATATTGATATCATCATCCCAGCCATTTAAGGCTGAGCCAAGAATGCCGATTTCGGGGATTGCAAAGCTGTACTCACCGGTAGCAATATTGAATTTAACATTATAATTGCCGCCTGTAACCGGAATATTTGGCCCGTTAAGCATGGCTGTTCCTGTTGGGAAAGTTGTATTTCCCCAATTTATAGCCCAGCTGTCATCCTGCCTGAATTTTGCTTCGCCATCAGTAAACGAATAGCTTCTCAATGAATAATTGATCCGGTCAGTTGTCAGCATTTTTACATCCGTTTCCCAGTTGTTGTAGGGAGGGACCGCGCTGCCTATAATTCCGATTTTAGCTGCGCAGTTACCTTTGTTCACAAATGCATATTCGCCGGTTATGCGGTTAAATGTAATATCATAGTTGCAAAAATCAGGAACGGGGATGTCCGGACCATTAATGTATCCTATTCCTGCAGGGAAATCAGAGTTTCCCCAATTTATATCCCATGCATTATCCTGCCTGAATTTCATCATGCCCGCTGTTAACGGATAATCTGTTAGCGTGTACACTATTCCATCCGTCGAATTCATATCAACATCATCAGCCCAACCGTTTACCGAAGTTCCGATAATACCAACCGGAGGTATGTATACGCCCAAATCCTGCAACACAATATCATCCAGGCACATGCTGGTATTTGAACCCCCAATTTCGAAACTTAATTTGTTCACATTAAAAACATTTGTTGTAACAAAATCGAGGCTTATGGTCTGCCATTCGGTGGTTGCATTCTGTATATACCTGTCCCAACCCAGCAGATTGTTCCAGGATCCCATGTATTCGCCGAGAAAGACCCCGAAAGTACGTTCGGCATCTGCTTTTACTTTAAACGAAAGCCTGTAATTATGATACCAGTTTAAATAGAACCCATATTGTGTAAGCTGAACTTCCCAGTTTCCGGTACCCCCGTTAGTAACCTGGTAACAGAAGGCATTATCAACAATACTTCCATTGGCTATAATGTTGGCCACCGGATCGGAATTCTGAAATGTGCACCACACATTCATGGGCGGAGGAAACGAATTTTCGGGCACAATGGCAGTTGGAGTATTGAAACTACCATCGGTTAAATTAATAGGTGTAAAAGTCCCCTGGTCTTCCAGAACAATATTGTCGAAAGAAATGCCAATAACTGAAGTACCTACCTCAAAACTCAGCTTATGAAGCGGATAAACTACAGGCACATTAAAATCAATTGACTTTGTTTCCCAGCCGGTTGTTGCCACCTGACCATAAAACATTGAATTGAAGCTTGTGTAACCACCTCCGTCTTCACCAACGAAAACACCAAACGGGCGGTCGGCATCGGCCTTAACATCGAAAGTAAGCCGGTATGAATGGCCGGGAGTTAATGTAAAGCCCCAGTATGCCAGCTGAATATCCCAGGTATTGAATCCTGCGCTGAAAATCTGGAAATTACATACACCGTCGTTAACGGTTGCATTGGCGTTAGCTCCGTTATCATAATTCAGCCACGAGCACCAGATATTTGTGGGAGGCTGCGGTGTATTGAAAGGAGTTATTACGGTGGTTGTACTGAAATCGCCGTCTGTTAAAAGGTTCTGGGCACGACTTAGCTGAACAGAAAGCATTAAAATTCCCAAAACCAAAGTGGTAATAATTCTTGTTTTCATAACAATCCGGTTTAAATGAATAATTAGGTTTGTATCATGAAAATACAAGCGGAATAATCGTCTCCTTGAAAGTGATTGTTTGATGGAGAAAGTCTGCTATCAGGGCGCAACACGAATTATAGTGATAGTACAGACAGTATTGGAGGATAGGTTATAAATCCTCCCTAAGGTAGTCAATAAAAGCGATATTTGCAAGAAAGAAATTCATGGCTGGGTGTGAATTTGAGACGCAGCCTGACCGCATTTCTTTGTACGGCTGATGATTTCAGATAAGCATGTGCGAAGAATTCGTGTGCCAGCATACGTCATCTGTTTTTCTTTTATAATTATTAATTGGTTCCTGAAGATTCTACGTTATCCACAGTTTATATAATTGTTTTTCCCCGATAAAACTTTCGAAATCTATACATACTTTTGTACCTGCCGGGCGTGTAATCATATTTTGTTCCCGATTTTTGGCCGGCTGTATCACTCAATAAATCAAAGCAAGTTTTTTTGAACGGGTTGTGTAAAAATCGTACAGCACATTATTCCGAAAAACAACAATAAGAGGCTTTTAATACCTTCCGGTATGAATAAAAAACTTCTCTTAAGTGCTCTCATTATTTGTTTTAGCCTGTGGGTTGATGCGCAAACGGTGTACCCATCGCCTGTAAGGCCAGGCAATGAACCGATGGATTCCGGAATCTTTGCGCCTACATGACAATCGCTGCAGCAATATAAAGTACCCGAATGGTTCCGGGATGCAAAATTCGGTATATGGGCACATTGGGGTCCGCAATGCCAGCCCGAACAGGGCGACTGGTATGCCCGTTTTATGTACGAACAAGGCAGCCCGCAATACAACTGGCAGATGGCTCATTACGGGCATCCTTCCAAAGCTGGTTTTAAAGAAGTTATTAACGACTGGAAAGCTGAAAATTGGGATCCTGAAAAACTGGTTGCCTTGTACAAGCGCGCCGGCGCCCAGTATTTCTTTGCCATGGCTAATCACCATGATAACCTCGACATGTGGAACAGTAAGTACCAGGAATGGAACACCGTACGGGTTGGTCCCAAAAAAGATATAATTGCAGGGTGGGCAAAAGCGGCAAAGGACAATAACCTTCCGTTTGGATTAAGCATCCACGCAGCACATGCCTGGTTGTGGCTCGAACCGTCGCAGCATGCTGACAAAGGGGGCAAATTTGATGGAATTCCTTACGATGGCAAACTTACCAAAGCGGATGGCAAAGGCACCTGGTGGGAAGGCCTCGACCCGCAGGAGTTGTATGCGCAGAACCACCCTTTAAGCGAGGGCAGCGAAAATATAAATAAAATCCACAGCCAGTGGGGCTGGGAGAACGGGGCAACGATACCCTCGCAGGATTACTGCGACAAGTTCTATAACCGCACCATCGACCTGATAAATCAGTTTCATCCCGATTTATTATATTTTGACGACACCGGCCTGCCACTCTACCCGGTAAGCGATGCCGGACTGAAAATTGCCGCACATTTTTACAACAACAATATGCTGATGCACCAGGGCAAACTCGAAGCGGTTTTGTTTGGGAAAATTCTTACCGATAAGCAAAAAAAATGTATGGTGTGGGATGTTGAACGCGGAGCACCCGACAAAATACAGAAAGATGCCTGGCAAACTTGTTCGTGCATAGGCGACTGGCATTACAACCGCTCAGTGTACGATAACAACAGTTATAAATCAGCCAAAGAGGTTATTCATATGCTGGTGGATGTTGTAAGTAAAAATGGCAACCTGTTACTGAATATCCCCGTTCGTGGCGACGGGAGCATCGACGATAAAGAAATTAAAGTAGTGGAAGGCATTGCTGACTGGATGGAAATCAATAAGGAAAGTATTTTCGGAACACGCCCATGGTCAGTATTTGGTGAAGGCCCGGCTGCTGAAACTGTAAATCCGATTAATGCCCAAGGATTTAATGAAGGGAAAGTGAAATACACGTCAAAAGATATTCGCTTCAACCGGAAAGCCGATGTAGTTTATGCAACCATAATGGGAGTTCCCGAAAGCGATATTCCTGTTAAATCGCTTGGAAAGGCTAATACAAAGATGAAAATCACTAAAGTTGAACTTCTTGGCAGCAATGAGAAGATTAAATGGAAACAAGATGCTGATTACCTGCTTATTGAAAAGCCACACCTAGTGCCAAACGACATCGCAATCGTTTTCAAAATATACCTGGATTAAAACCCGGAAATACCACGCAAAGAATACAGATAGCAAGCCTTGGCGGGTTGCCTGATGCGGACGCTGTTCCTATCCGCCTGCACAAACTCCTGTGCGTGGCAAAACGTCTTATTTATCAACCTGAACCCGATGTTTTATATACGATGTCAGCAAATGGGTTTACTGTTGGGTAAAATCTCTCTGCCACGGTTATCGGACAATCATCAGAATACTTGCAATCAAAGTCAAAATGATGTTGCGCAAGCGTTTGTTTTAACACTTCCAGGGTTCCGGAACCTTGTTCTCTCAGCACAATCGGGATTTGCAGTAAATCCTCTTTGGTAATATTTTCACGTTTAGCGTACACACTGTCTTTCCCGGTTACAACAATTAATTCATCATCCAGAAAATCCCTGTAGCGAATGCCTGCCTGCGACGAATAGTTCTCAACCAAAGCTATATCTATCTGGTTACCCAAAAGTAATTTTTCCATCTCAAACGAATTGCCATTCATCAGGTAAATCTGAATTTTCGGGTAACGTTTATGAAAAGATGCAATCGCCTTAGGAATAACATATTGCGAAATGGTTGAACTGGCTCCGATTTTAAATTCGCCTGAAATACTATGGTGCATTTGCCCGATTTCAAAATCGAGGTTACGGTACTGTTGTGCGATTTCTTTAAATGCATTATACACTTTTTCACCTGCTTTGGTCAGGTAAATTTTGTTGCTTTTGCGTTCAAAAAGGTTAGTTTATAACGTTCTTCCAACTCTTTAATATGCCGCGTAACAGCTGGCTGACTTATATTAAGGTCATTTGCCGCTTTCGAAAAATTCAGATTTTCTGCAACCGACATAAAAACGGAATCTCTATAATCCATAACCAGGTTCTTTTAATTCTTCAAACTTACATAAAATATAGCAGTAAATTCCGCTTAACCTTTATGCCAACGGACGGGGCTATGAGCAGTTTGGGACTTTGTGGACGCAAACCTATCACCCGTTACCGAGCTTGCAAGCGAGAGCGACGTACGCCCAACTACTTAAACCACAATTGCTTATAAACCCTTGTTGTATGCTGGTGTTTTTAATATATTGGTATTCTTAAAAAATTTAATATCAGTTTTAAATCTTGTATTTAACCTATTTTAATCGTTCGTTAAGAATCGGTATTTAATAAACGTTTTCTCAATAACCCTGTTAAAACGCTAATAATCACAATAAAAATAATTTGAAAAATGACATCCAGTTTATTCATTGATTGAATGAGTATAATAAGACCAAAAACCATACCTGCATATAAGGCACCACAGCCCAGCGAAAAACTATGAATACTGCTCCATTTACTATTTATCCAACCTAAAATAAAAAAAAGTGAAACAGATATAACCATTATACCAGATAATTCTACAAGCCATGCCGGAACACCTGGTTCTTTTTTAAATACCAGCGATAAAAGACTAAGCCAACATAAACTTATTAAAAAAGTAAGGATAAATAATACCAATGCCGGCGGTGTTTTAACATGATATTTCACGAATAGGTTAACAGGCAACCTGGCAGCTGTCAGGATTATACCGACCGCTAATAATCCAGCTACTACATGGTGTATCAAAGTAGCAGAAAATCCAGACATTTTATAAAAAGTAAAATAAAAAGCAAAACTGCTTAACAGGTATAAGATTGCAATAAATCCTATTCCAAATTTACTTAACCATGGCTCAGCTTTTCGACTCGCGAAAATCAATTCTGTAAATAAAACAGGGATAGTAATGCTCCAAATGGCATGATTTGTAATAATAATCTCTGACCATACCCAATTAACACCCCATAATCTTCCAAAAGAAATATCAAGATTTAAAAAGTGTGGGTTAAACGCTGATTGTAATAATAAACACTCTTCAATAATGCCAAACGCAAAGCCCAGGAGAATAATTGAGGGCCATCCCAATTTATAACGAATTACAAATTCCCTAATCAGCAAAGCTGCTGAGCCATAGAAGACAGATTCAAAAATCAATTGTCCTGATCTGCTCGCCGGCGTAGAACCGGATAATAATTCTGCTATAACCGGAGATAAAATAAACAAGACCAAAATGGGTCCCATTTTAGTAAGTAGATTCCTTTTTTGCATACTTTTTTTTTGGGGATGTACTAATTTTATTATTATTTGCTTCAAGAGAATTAAGAAGATGTCTTTCTTTTATCCAAATATATCTGTTTTTATAATTAATTTCTCTCAAAATATCACGAATTTGTCACCTGGCATTTTTGCACTTGTGCACCACAAGTCGATTTTGTTATTCTTGCACACAACGTTCGCAGGTATGCCCGGTAGCCGTTTTGCGGGGTTCACCACTGTCCAAAGGTACAATTTTTCTGCGGGGTATGCTGTTTCAAATTGCTCTTTCACAGGCTATTGGGCGTAGGTGCTGTTATGTTGCGTAATTTATTGTCTGTCAGACTTCTATTGAAATATTTACCTTTCCTCCTAATCCTTTCTCAACTATGTCAAAAAGGGTGCTAAGCGTAATATTGCTACCGTTGTTTTCGACCCGTGAAATGTAGCTTCTTTTCTTGTCTAATTTCTGTCCCAGTTCTTCCTGAGTCATATTCTGGGATTCCCTGGCTTTTTTGAGCAGAAGTCCGATTCTGAATGATTCGGCTTCTCTTTCAAGGTTGTCGCGCCTTTCTGTCCCTTTCTCACCGTATATATTATCTTTGATTTCTGACCAGGTTGTGATATCTTTATTTTCTGTTTTCATAGTATTCTTTCATTAATTGTTTTGCTTTCTCTATTTCATTGGTTGGCGTTTTCTGCGTTTTTTTCTGGAAACCATTCAGGAGAATAACCAACTTTCCCCGGTCAAAAAAGCAGAAAACGCGCCAGATATCTGATCCTAATTGAATTCTTGCTTCATAAAGTCCGTTGGTGCCAACAATGAGTTTCAGGTAAGTGGTTGGGATTCTTTCTAAAGTCTCGATTGCTTCAAGAATTTTGAAAATCTTGTCCTGAACTTTAGTGGGTTGTTGAGTCAGGAAGTCCTCAAAATATTTTTTGTAAGCAACAATTTCCCGGATTTTCTCCATGAGTTATTCAACTATACGCAAAAGTAACTTTAAAGTTACAATTCTCCAAATTTTCGATAATTTTTCTTTTTTCATTATGCACCATAACGGTCGCGGCATGAAAAGTTGCCGATTGCGGGCGATTTCCTGTCAAGTTACACAAAAGTTGAAGCGGGCTACATCCATTAGAATACCACTGAAACCCTTATTGGCTATATTGTGTGTTAGCTGCTGCACATTCTTCTTTTTCCGGACTATTCATTTTCAAATCATTTGTCTGATTTTAATTTACTGTAAATTTCCAAGTTTGTATAAAAATCACTGGTAAGTAATTCTCCTTGCCGTTCAATTCCTTCAAACTTGAATCCCAATTTTTTCGGGATATTTTTGCTTGATATGTTTTCAACCGCACATTTTATTTGAATTCTATTTATTCCCTGTTTGTTGAATGCAAAATCACAAAGTTTATCAACTGATTTTGTTACAATCCCTTGTTTTTGATATTTTTCGGAAAGCCAATATCCAATTTCTGTCTTTTTATTATGTTTGTCAGTATCTTTAAAGCCTATTAATCCTACAAATTCATTACATTTTCTAATTGCGAAAACATATTCGAATCTGTCTTCAGTCGCATTAACTACAGAATCCACAAATTTTTCAGTATCGGACATTTCTATGGTAAATGCTACAAAAGGCAACCATTTTCCTAAATAATCTCTTTGATTGTCAATCGTTTTAAAAATATCAATCGAATCCGATTGCTCTAATTGTTTTAATTCTATCTCTGTATCTACTTTTATTATCATGTTGGTCTTTTTTTGTGTTGCAGCCAACGGTCCGCAGCTATGCCTGGTAGCCGTTTTGCGGGCTTCGTCACTGTCCAAAGGTACAATGTTACTGCGGGGTACACTGTTTCAAATTGCTCTTTCACAGGCTATTGGGCGTAGGTGCTGTTAGGCATAGATTATTAATACTTATCTTCTTCTTTTATTTTTAAATCCGCCAATTCTAGAAGAAAATTACCAATTTCAAATATCTTACTTCCTTTACCTGGACTCCAAACCGATACAACATGATATTTATTTGGCATAACACCTTCTAGAATCCATTCTGAGCCATCAGTACCAAAGGAACCGCTTCTCTTCATATTCCAAAAATCAGCAGAGTCTATTAACTTAATAAATCTATTCCATTTAGAATCTGGAATTGTTTTAATCTCATTTATTTTAATTGTATCTGGGTCATAACCTCCTTCTCCACTAGTTACTTTAATATACAAGAGGATTTTATCATTTTCCTTTTCAATTCTAATCGCAAGAGGATTGTCGAATGTTCGGAGCCATGTAAATCGATAGATACTTTTTGAAAATGGATGGTTAAATAATATGGGTTCATTCATCGCAAATAAAAACCGCGAATACCATATTAGATGAAAACTATCAGTTTTAGTCTCTATAATTTTGGGTTCGACAGTATAAGAAGATTTGCCATGTTTCTTCCATAGCATTTCCACTTCTGGAAATAGCTTGGTAGGAAAGTAGAATTGTCTATAGTTTATTGGAACGTTATTGCTATCAACTTTAATTGATTCAACGTAATAGCTATGTGTCTGTTGTGAATAAACACAAAAGCCAAGGAATAAAATAGTTAATAATAATAAGGATTTCTTCATGTTTTTAATTTGTGCCTAACGTTCCGCAGCTATGCCCAGTAGCCGTTTTGCGGGCTTCGTCACTGTCCAAAGGTACAATGTTTCTGCGGGGCAAGCTGTTTCAAGTGGCTCTTTTATAGTCTATTGGGCGTAGGTGCTGTTAGCATTAGTACTTTTTTCAGTCTACAAAAGTTTCCTTGATAACTCCCTTACATGTCCTGATTTCCGA
>CALCJE010000209.1 GCA_937965665.1 uncultured Bacteroidales bacterium | reverse complement strand
AAAAACTACGCACCCTTTTTGCTTTTCTGTTTTTAACTCAGGTTCTTTTTGCCCAAAAGGCTACCGTAACTGAAGAAATCAGGGCATTTGAAACTTACCCGTTCAGCGATCCTAATCCCATTCCTGTACTGACCGGAAAAAAGTTTAAAATTTACCCTTATCATTCTTTCGATGGATACAGTCTGACGAGTCAAAGGCAAAACTGGAAAGTAGTTAAACTCGAGAACGACTACATTGAAGTGTATATTCTGCCTGAAATAGGTGGAAAAATCTGGGGTGCAATCGAAAAATCTACAGGCAAAGAGTTTATTTATAATAACGATGTGGTTAAATTCAGGAATATAGCCATGCGGGGTCCCTGGACTTCGGGAGGTATTGAATACAACCTTGGATTGATCGGACATTCGCCATCTACGGCTACACCGGTTGATTACATAACCAGGGAAAATGCCGATGGAAGCGTTAGTTGCATTGTCGGAAATATGGATTTGCCTTCACGCACCGAGTGGCGGGTTGAAATCAGGTTACAAAGAGATAAAGCATATTTTGAAACAATTCCCCTGTGGTATAATTCTACGCCCCTGTCGCAATCATACTATTGTTTTATGACCGGCGCCGCTGCAGTTGCTGACGATCTCGAATTTTTTTATCCCGGCAACCAGTCGCTGGAACACGGAGGCGAACGCAAAACCTGGCCGGTGCAGGACGGACACCTCAAATCAAAATATGCTGATAATGCGTATGCTTCTCATACATCCATTCACATCGTAGGCGAGTACAACGATTTCATGGGTGGATATTACCATAAAGCCGGATTTGGTTTTGGGCATTGGGCCTTGTATGATGATATGCCAGGTCGTAAACTATGGCTTTGGGCTTTGTCACGCGAAGGGGAAATCTGGAAAGACCTGCTTACCGATACTCATGGACAGTATATGGAATTCCAGGCAGGGCGTACTTTTAACCAATATTCGCAATCAACGTTCCGCAGCCCTATTAAAGAAATGCCTTTTAATCCCGGGGTTTCGGATCGTTGGAAAGAAATCTGGTTTCCGGTGAAAGATATAGGTGGATTGCTGGAAGTATCACCCAAAGGGATTTTGAATATAATTCATGAAAACGGCAAGCTCGACATTGGACTAAATTCATTGGCATTTACTGATGCGAAACTGATCGTAAAATCAAGCGGGAAAACCATCCTAACCGAAAGCAGATCACTTAAACCCATGGAGGTATACAAAACTTCAGTTCTGTTGGATCAGAATTTGCCATACGAAGTGATTGTTGAAGGCATGGATTTAAAGCATGGTTCTGAAAACCGGAATTTAATTAACCGCCCGTTTGTAACTGCAATACCTGCCGATACTTCGAGTGCTTCCGGATATTATCAGGATGGCATCGAACTTAAAGAAAACAGGAACTATACGCCGGCTAAAGCAAAATTCAGGGAATGCCTGCTGCGCGATCCGATGTACATTGATGCCATGGTTGCCCTTTGCGAGTTGAATTACAGGAGTTCCAGATACGATTCAGCACTTTATTATGCAAACCGGGCTTTGCTGTTAGATGCTTATCATCCGGCAGCTAATTACTATGCTGGGGTAACCTATCGCGCGCAGGGCGACTTCATAAACGCGCTCGAAACTTTGGGCTGGGCAGCCAGGGCAATGGAATTTCGTTCGGCAGCCTATGCCCAAATGGCCGGCATTGAGCTTCAACGCCACGATCTGGCAATGGCGGAACATTATGCAAACCAGTCACTCGACTATAATCGTTTTAATTTCAATGCATTGCATGTTTTGGCAATCATATACCGCCTTTCCGGTGAAACGGAATCTGCGGTCAGGACTATCGAAACCATTTTGGCCTTGGATCCGTTGGATCATTTTGCTGGTTTTGAGCGCTTTCGAATACATCCATCATCTGAAAATTTATCCATATTCAAATCAGGGATAAAAAACGAATTCCAGTACCAGACTTACATTGAATTGGCCATTGGATATTTTGATTTAGGTTTAACTGTTGATGCACTTGCTGTTCTTGAAAATGCTCCGCAACATCCTTTGGTTTCGCTTTGGAAAGCTTATCTGTATTCCGATCCGTCAAAATTAAATTCAGTAATTGAGCAATCCCCGGCATTGGTTTTCCCTTACCGCAACGAAACTATTTTAGCTTTAGAATGGGCTGTGAGTAAGAATTCCAGCTGGAAATTCAAATATTACCTGGCCCTAAACTATTGGGCGATTGACCGGGTTAGTGAAGCGACATTATTATTTCAGGAATGCAATTCTGAACCCGAGTATGCTACTTTCTATACTTCAAGAGCAAATCTACCTGGATCAGACAACAAACCACAAGTGTTGGCTGATCTGCAGAAAGCCAGGCAACTCGATCCCTCTGATTGGCGAAACTGGAATGCCTTAATTGAATACTTCGAAAAAACAGGGGATACTAAAACAGCTTTAACATTATCAACGGAAGCTGTAACAAAGTTTAAAGGCAATTTTAACCTTGCCCTGCAATATGCCAGGGTACAATTGAATAATAGCCGTTACACTGCCTGCATCAAAACACTCCAAAACACGGTTATTTTACCATTTGAAGGATCGCTGCAGGGGAAATATGTGTATGAACAGGCATATATGTTTATGGCTATCGATTTGATAAAAAATAAAAAATTTAAAGAAGCGCTGGTAAATATTGAGAAATCCAAAGCCTGGCCCGAGAACCTGGGAGTTGGCGCGCCATTTGAACCCGACAACAGACTACAGAATTACCTGGAAACCATTTGCCTGGATAAATTAAAAAGGTATAACGAAGCTGCATCGCTTCGCGATTCGATTTTAAACTTCACAAAAGCACATTATTCCGATGCCAGGCCAACCTTCAACAATCTGCTGGCACTCTGGATCTTGCAGTCGAAAGGAGATGCGGAATCAGCGAATGAATTAATTCAGAAAATCAAAGAATTACCCCAAGGTGCCACATCAATAAATAGTTGGATTATAGCTTCTTATACAAAAAATCAGGCAACTGCGGCTGAACTCGAAAAAGAACTTGCGACAAACAATTATTTTAAAATACTTAAGCAATTGAAGGAATTGGAGAAACTATAAATATTTACAGAAACATCAATGCTCCCGTTTATTGATATTCGGTCAATTTTCGGAGAAAATACCAAGAAACCATGATTAAAATAGACAAGCAACTCAAACCCTCAGACTTTTCCGCAAAACTAAAGCAGTTCTGGGAACTTTCGGATCAAAAAATTTACCTTATCGAAAAACATTATGATGAATCGCATGGGTCGCCCGTATTTACGGTTGACGGAAAATACTCAACCCGTGGCTGGACAGAATGGACTCAAGGCTTCCAGTATGGTTCTGCCATACTTCAATTCGATATTTCGGGAGATAAAAAATTGCTTGAAACCGCCCGGGATAAAACTCTCACAAAAATGGCGCCGCACATCAGCCATATCGGCGTACACGACCACGGTTTTAACAATGTAAGTACCTATGGAAATTTATTACGTTTAATGCTCGAAGGTAAAATTCCGTTTAATGAATGGGAAAAGAATTTTTATGAGTTGGCTTTAAAAATTTCCGGTGCTGTTCAGGCTTCCCGCTGGACACCAATAAAAACCGGCGGATTTATACACTCCTTCAACGGCGCACACTCGTTATTTGTCGATACTATCCGTTCATGCCGATCACTGACCATCAGTCATATGTTGGGTCACGTATTTCAGAGTGAAGAAGATTTGAAAATCAGCCTGCTCGAACGCGCTTTGCAGCACATTGAAGCTACGGCAACGTATTCGGTTTTTTACGGTGAGGGGCGCGATATTTATGACGAATGGGGCCGAACAGCCCACGAAAGCATTTTCAATGTAAACGATGGGAATTTTCGTTGCCCTAATTCGCAACAAGGATATTCAGGATTTACTACCTGGACCAGGGGCCTGGCCTGGGCCATGTGCGGATTTGCTGAACAACTCGAATGGCTCAAAGGAACCGATGAGGTTGAGCTACAACCATTTGGCGGCAAAGAATTTCATTCAGCCCTCATGCTTAAAGCGGCAAAAGCCACCTGCGATTTTTATATTGCAAATACGCCAATAGATGGAATTCCATATTGGGATGCAGGTGCGCCAAATCTTTATAAATTAGACGATTATCTCGGCAAGCCTGCAAATCCTTTCAATGGTTTCGAACCGGTCGATAGTTCAGCAGCCGCAATCGGTGCGCAAGGATTATTGCGTTTAGGAAAATATTTAAACGAAACAGGCGAGTCCGAAGCCGGTTACCATTACTGGCAAGCCGGTCTTACCGTTTTGAAAACTTTACTCGATGTTCCTTACCTTAGCACTGACGAAAATCACCAGGGACTTTTGCTGCATTCCATTTATCATCATCCGAATGGCTGGGATTATATTCCCAACGGAAGCAAAATCCCACACGGCGAATCAAGTATGTGGGGCGATTATCATATCCGTGAAGTTTGCCTTTACCTTCAGCGGATTATCAACAATGAAAACTATTATACATTTTTCAACTGTGTTAAATGAGTATTCAACCTATCACCGACCTTTCGAAGCTTTGCCTTCACACCATTACAACCAAGCCCTGGAGTATCGAAGAGGCTGCAAAAAATTATGCTGCAAAAGGGATAAAGGGAATTACAGTTTGGCGTGATGCATTAAACGGAAGAAATATAAAACAAACAGGCCAGATGCTGCGTGATCACGATCTTACAATTGTTTCACTTTGCAGAGGTGGTTTTTTCGCAAGCATCAACAGTACCAAACGCAAACTTGCAATGGATGATAACCTCCGGGCCATTGAAGAAGCATTTGATCTGGGAACAAAGCAGATTGTTCTTGTATGCGGCGCAGATAAGGCTCAATCCCTGGAGGATTCACGGAAACAAATTCAGGATGGAATCGCAGCTATACTTCCTGAAGCATCCGCTGCCGGGATAAAACTGGCAATCGAACCTCTTCATCCCATGTATGCCGATACACGTTCAGCCATCAATACATTAGCCCAGGCAAATGACATGACCGAAGCTTTAAGTTCACCATGGGTGGGTGTGGCAGTCGATGTTTATCACCTTTGGTGGGACCCGAACCTGGAAAAAGAAATTACGCGTTGCGGCAACAATAATGCCTTGCTCGCATTCCACATTTGTGACTGGAAATCGCCAACTACTGATTTTTTAAACGATCGTGGATTAATGGGTGAAGGTTGTATTCCAATAAATAAAATCAGATCATGGGTCGAGGCTACTGGTTTCGATGGTTTTAACGAGGTGGAAATATTCTCAACTGAATATTGGAAACGGGATCAATCACAATTTTTACAAGACGTCATAACATCATATCAAAAATACGTTTAAACTACTGAAAATGAAACAACACACTGTAGGTATAATTATGAACGGCGTTACTGGCCGCATGGGAACAAATCAGCATTTACTTCGTTCAATTGCTGAAATTATTAAACAAGGCGGAGTGAGTATAGGTTCAGGTGAAGCCATCATGCCCGTTCCGATCCTGGTAGGTCGTAACGAAAATAAACTGAAGCAACTTTGCGCCCTCACAGGGATTACAAAGATGAGCACTAACCTGGATGAAGCGCTGGCCGATCCCCAAAATATTATTTATTTTGACGCCCAGACTACCGGCAGAAGAGCCGATGCGGTTAAAAAAGCAGTTAAAGCCGGCAAACATATTTATTGCGAAAAACCGATTGCTGTCAGCACTCAGCAGGCAATGGAATTGTATGAATTATGCACGACAGCCGGGCTCAAAAATGGCGTAGTGCAGGATAAACTTTGGCTCCCGGGAATTGTAAAACTTAAACGCCTTATTCAGCAAGGTTTCTTTGGCAAAATTCTTTCCATCAGGGGTGAGTTCGGATACTGGGTATTTGAAGGGGATTCAATTCCTGCTCAACGGCCTTCGTGGAACTACCGCAAAGAAGACGATGGCGGAATTATTGTTGATATGCTTTGCCACTGGAGGTATGTACTGGACAATGTTTTTGGAAAAGTAAAAGCTGTTTCGTGCCTGGGAGCAACACATATCGGGAAAAGGATTGATGAGAACGGAAAAGAATACAAATGTACCGCAGATGATGCTGCTTATGCTACCTTTGAACTGGAAGGCGGAATTATTGCACAGTTTAATTCGTCGTGGACGGTGAGAGTGCGACGCGATGATTTGCTTACTTTGCAGGTGGATGGCACAAAAGGTTCAGCAGTTGCCGGGCTTCGCGAATGTTATATTCAGCACTATGGTAATACGCCAAAGCCAGTCTGGAATCCGGATATTGCTCAACCCATTAATTTTTTCGATGGTTGGGCCAAAGTGCCGGAACAGGAAGTTTATGACAATGCTTTTAAAGTTCAGTGGGAATTATTCCTGAAACATGTGGTAAAAGATGAGCCATTCCCCTGGGATTTGCGTGAAGGTGCCAAAGGCGTTCAGCTGGCTGAAAAAGGATTGGAAAGCTGGGCAAAAAGAGCCTGGGTGGATGTGCCTGAATTATAAAAAATCAATCAAATGAATAAAGTAGCTCTAATTACAGGAGGAAGCCGGGGCATTGGTTTAGGAATAGTAAATCAACTTGCCCGCCTGGGTTTTGATATTGCATTTAATGGAGTCCGGCCGGCAGAATTGGTTGTGGATGTTTTGGAAGAAATTAAAGCATTAGGTGTGGATGCAATTTACTGCCAGGGAAATATCTCGGTTAAGGAAGACAGAACAAGAATTATCCAACAGGTAAAGCAAAGGTTTAATCGCCTCAATATACTGGTCAACAATGCCGGCATTGCGCCTAGAGAAAGGCAGGATATTCTTTCCGCCACCGAACAAAGTTACGACGAAGTTATGACCACAAACCTGAAAGGGCCGTATTTCCTGACACAGGAAATTGCGAACTGGATGATTGATCAAAAAGCGGATAATCCGGATTATCAGGCATGTGTTATAAATGTTTCTTCCATTTCGGCTACAGTAGCCTCTGTTAACCGGGGTGAATACTGTCTGTCGAAAGCCGGAATGAGTATGGCCACCCAACTATTCGCGGTCCGACTTGGCGAATTTGATATTCCGGTTTATGAAGTTCGTCCTGGAGTTATTCATACCGATATGACCTCAGGTGTAAAAGAAAAATATGATAAAATGATTGCCGATGGACTTTGTGTGCAAAAGCGATGGGGACAGCCGGAGGACATCGGGAAAGTAGTAGGAGCGCTGGCAACAGGAAGTTTCCCATACTCTACGGGGCAGGTGATTATGGTTGATGGCGGATTAACAATTCCACGCTTGTAAAAGGAAAAAAGATGGCTCTTTCACGAAGAAATTTTCTGATGAAATCGTCGCTGGTAGCCGCCGGTCTTTCGGTTGGAGCTACTACTGTATTACATGCAAATAAAAATACTGAAGAGTTTGCCGGCCCGGGCTTAATGCCACCTGTCAGCGAAAAGGGCCCTTTTCGCTTCAGTGTTTTTTCAAAACATCTTCAAGCGTTTAACTACCATGAATTAGCCCAGGTGGTTGCAGAATCGGGTTTTGATGGTGTTGACTTAACGGTGAGGGCAAAAGGCCATGTTGTTCCCGAAAATGTGGAAGCGGATTTGCCAAAAGCTTTAGCAGCAGCAAGAGAAGCAGGTATTTCTATTTACATGATAGTCACTTTGATAAATGATGCTGACGATCCTCTTACTGAGAGAATCCTGAAAACGGCCAGTTCGTTAGGCATCACTCAGTATCGCATGGATTGGCTGTATTACGATGAAAACATTCCGATAAATGAAAACCTTAAAGTGATTCAGCGGAAACTGGTTAAACTCGCCAAACTCAATGAGAAATATAAAATTAAGGGTGAATATCAGAATCACTCAGGGAAATATACCCCGAATTCCTATTTTGGATCAGCCATCTGGGACCTGCATACAGTATTGAAAAACATCAATTCGCCCTGGTTGGGTTCACAATATGATGTTATGCATGCTCATGTAGAAGGCGCCTACTCCTGGGAAACCGGCTTGAAACTCATAAGTCCTTTCATCACTTCCCTTGCTGTTAAGGATTTTTACTGGCACAAAAAGCAGGATAAATGGGCTACAGAAGTTGTTCCTGTCGGAGAAGGAATGATTGATTTCAACTATTATTTCGAACTACTGAATCGGTATAAAATCGTTTGCCCTGTTACAATGCACTATGAATATCCAATGGGAAACCTGGGAAAAATCGGCTATACTCCAACAAATGAGGATAAAACAGAAATAATCGGATTGATGAAGAAGGATCTCGACCGGGTAAAAGATATGATGAAAGTAAAAGGATTATTACCATAGCAGCGCGTGACCTTTCTTTAAATTCCAAGACCAAGGATCCAAGTTCCAAATTCCAAAGTGAAGTTCGGGTTAAAAAATCAGGAAAAGTTAAGCCTTGAGACTTGGATATTGAACTTTGGCACTTTGAAATTTCACTCTGAATGTGCTTTGAAATACAATCGGCATGCTGAATTATTCCATCCCCGGTTTCTTTACCTTATGGCAATTGCTGCATGCAACCCAGTGAATATTATTGGCGCTCTTTGCATCAGCATAGCTTGTATTCATCCTGGTTACGTCCAGTTTACAATTCGAAATAGCCGGGTGGCATTTTATGCAGCTCCGTCTTGCATCGTTTGAATGTGGATCATGACAGGCAAGACACGAAATTCCTTCATGTACACCTCGCGGTGTTCGGTCGTCGCTGGTTCCTGCCTGGTGATGTGCAGCAGGAGCATGGCACTGAATGCAATTTCGCATTAACGGATCATCCGATACTTTTACCGGCCGCTCTCCTTCCCAGAGTTTTAATTTTGGTAGGTCTTCTGCCAGAACGTGTGTTTGGTCCTGCCGGTTGTAAAAGCTGGCTTTCGAAACATTAGACTTACGCTCATAAAATGCACTCTGTGGGCTTGCATAATCCGGATTTTTATGAGCAAATCCTTCCTGGTGTACCTGGTGACACGCCAGGCATGGAATAACAGGCTTATCCGCAACTTTACTATCCTTAAATTTCCATAGCCCTTTAATATCAAGCGGTTCGACCAATTCCTTTATGGTAACTTCCGAGAACATCCCATGACACCGCAGGCAATCGAAGTTGAGCTGCTCAGTTGTGTTATGCTTTTTATTAAGGAAAATGTCTTTGTATTTAGCCGAATGTCCTCCGGAAAGCCAACGGGCTTGTTCCGATTTGTGACAGCGAACACAGTTATCCATAACTTCAAGCATTTGATCTTCATTGAGCTTTATTTCGTCAGCAAAATCCTGTTTTGCATGATTCACAACCATCATTCCCTTTTCCTTCAAACTATGAAATCCATTGCTGAGTGCTGTTCCATGGCATTCCTTACAAGCTAGTTCGCGGTGAGCCGATTTAAAAAGTATATTCACTGAACTTTCAATTTCGTGGCAGGATGCACAGGTTTTTGAGGGCGATGCTGAATTCCAGTAGGTATAGAAAATGCTGAAACCGATCAGCACAAGCACTAAAATTGCAGGAACAAGTAAATAGAGTTTTCGCGATATAGATTTATTTATCATGCCTGTTTTATTTAAACCTGTTTCCTTTATTCCATTCTGTTGCAATATATTCTCCTATCCTGAAGCCAAGTGCCATAATGGTTAGTGCCGGATTAAATCCGCCATTGGTAACATGCAGGCTCCCGTCGGCAACAAATAGATTTGGGGTGGAATGCACCCGGCCCCACTTATCTGTAACCGAGGTTTTGGGATCATTTCCCATCCTGCATGTGCCTGCCTGGTGCTGCCCTGCGTTTACACCATTCGAAATTCCCAATGAAGACCACGTTAAAACCGCACCGGCTTCTTTCAGCCACATTTCGGCCTTTTCGGCCATAAACTTACAGCCTTTTATATCTTCTTCATGTGTTTTGCCTGAGAGACGTGCAACCGGTATACCCCAAAAATCTTTTACTGCAGGATCAACTTCAATCCTTTGCTCAAAATTTGGTATTTGCTGGTAGGGCCCGTGTACTTCGGCTATCCTTTTAAAATTCATCCGCTGAAACTGTTTATGCTCTTTACCCCAGAGTTTTTCTCCCGGAGGCCGGACTTTCGATATGCCGTAAGGTAAACGGATAAAAGCATTTTTAAGGTAGCCTCCGCCAATGATTCCGGGATTATGATGATTGAAATCACAGACCGCAATTGAGGATCCGGGACCAAAATCATCATATATTTCATCCTTAAACAATCCAAATGCTTGCGGATAATCATGCCCCTGCAGGTTTCTGCCTACCCAGTCGTTTTCGTTGCCTATGCCTTTCGGGAAAAACTTAGATTTGGAATTAAGCAACAAACGTGCAGTTTCTATTGCTGCTGCCGACAAAATAACAATATCGGCAAGCTGGGTTTTCTTTCGTTTGTCCTTATCAAAATATGTTACTCCCGTAATAGCACCCAATTCATTTACAATGATTTCAGAAACAATACACTGCGTTCTTAGCTCGCAGTTGCCGGTTTGCAACGCAACAGGAATTACGGTATTATGAGTTCCGCTTTTTGCGTTCACAGGGCAGGCAAATCCAATGCAGGTCCGCATGCGGTAACAGGCAGGTCGTCCATTGTATGGTACGGAGTTCCGTAACATTGGAATTGAGAAAGGATGAAGTCCCAATCTATGTGCGGCATCTTTCAATAGGCTTGCCTCTTTATTGTGTGTAAAAGGAGGCATGGGTTGAGGCCTTTTACGCGGCGGGGCAAAAGGGTTTTTATCATCTTCACCGGCTACTCCCAATTCCCATTCAGCTTTCTCATAAAATGGTTCAAGATCTTCATATGAAATTGGCCAATCCTCTATTGTAGAGCCAGCCACATGGCCATAAACTGACTTCATCCTGAAATCCTCTTTCATAAACCGCCATGCCAGGGCTCCATAGGTAACTGTTCCTGAACCCACACAAGCTGCATTGTTGTTGTAATCGCCTTCGCTTGGCAATACAATGTGGCTGCTTCCATCGGGATGAACATTTACCCTGCGATACCGCTTATCATCAGGCCCGCATGAATTTCCCAGTACTGTGGTCCGTTGGGATAGTAATTCGTCATTTGTATGATCATCGTATGAAATCCAATCTCCCTGCTCAAACAAAACCACCGACATTCCCGCAACACTGAGTTCCTTGGCAACCACTCCTCCACCGGCTCCCGCTCCAACAATTACAGCATTTACTTTCCTGTTTTCCATATTAACTTTTGTAACGATTTTGGCCGATAATCAGCGGGTAATCGAGTTGAAGCATCCTGTAGCTTACGTTATTTTTGTTTCCGCCATGGCGGGGGCTTCCGTAGTATCCCTGCATGGAATGATCGCGGATAAGGGCAAAGAATGTCTTGTCAAATTCATCTTTCCAGGAGGCCTCTTTCATTTTGCCGGCTTCCATCAGTTCAAGAAATGCAGTTTGTTCATCCCATTTTAGTTCTTCAAATTTTTTCCGAAAGCGAGTTTCACATGAATTCTGAATAGCCAGCAATCCTTTTCTGTACTCTTCCTGGTAACGAACGTATGGTCCAGCCAGTTGTTTGTCGATAAAATTGGTAACTCCCGATTCGCGGCCACCAGGCCATTCGTCAGGAGGTATTATCTGATCGGCAATTGCATCCATTAAGCGTGCTTCGGCATTTGTAAAGAAACGCCATTTCGAGAATGGTTGCGAGCATTGCGAAAGCAGATAAATACTTCCTAATCCTGTAGCCGTAAGTTGTAAAAAACGTCGTCTGGAAAGATTATCCTGATTGTTCATCTGAGTTCAAACTTACTTAATGTCAAGATTTTTCGGTGATAGCAAAAGCAGCATTTTGCGTTTTCCCTGATCCGGGCAACATCGAAACGGTAATAATACCTATAACTCCCAGCACAATCAAAGCGGCGAAACCATTTGCATAGCTTCCGCCGATATCGCGCAAACGGGCAACCAGCATGGGCGAAAATGCTTCGGCTATCCCATCAAAAGTCAGAATTAGTCCCATAATTCGTCCCATTACTTTAATCCCGAAAATTTCGGCTGCCATTAAAGGTATGATCATATAATCACCTCCCAACCCGATCCCAAAAATAAATGCAAATAAATAGATAATTCCTGGTATATCGGCAAGGTAAAGAAGTGGTATGGATCCTGCAACGATGGTATAGATTAACATCATGACATACTTCTTAGGAATACGGTCTGCCAGCCAGCCCATGAGCAAACGCCCGATAATGCTCGATGCCAGAACAAGAGACAGTATATTTGCCGACTCCTGCTGTGTGTATTTGAGGTCGATGCTAAAAAAAAGTTTTAAATTCTGGCTTGTTCCACTTACTGCGCCAATAGAACACATGCTGCCAATGAGTAAAAGGTAGAATGGCCAGCTTTTCAATATGCTCTGGAGTGAGATTTTTGGTTCTTCTTTTTTTGGTTCATTTAACTTTCCATCCGGATTATCTTTAACAAACCATGCCATAGGTAAAGCCATGATTATCATAAGTATACCCAATAGCATCAGGGCCTGGTGCCATCCGAATTCCATATTGAGTTTTTTAGCGATTTGCGGAACTAACATTCCGCCAACGCCTATTCCAAGGTAAGCAATTCCCATCGCCTTGCCCCGGGCAGCATCGAACCATCGGGAAATTAATACCTGGTTCGGTAACGGACCTCCGCACATATAGCCCATGGCACTGAATATGTAAAAGAAGTAAAACTGCCATAATGAAGTAACGGTACTTAGACCAATCAGTGCTATTCCTCCCATCAGAATGCCTGTCATCATTACCCGACGTGGACCGAACCTGTCAATGATCCATCCGGCAAAAAATGCGAACATCCCGACACCGATTTTAGCAACTGCATTACCCGAAGTTACTGTAGCGCGTGTCCACCCATAGTCCTGAACCCAGAAATCGTAAAAAAATGGTAAACCATAAACAGCAATGCCTACAATGGAAAAGAGACTGAGAAATCCGGTAGCTGTTACTTTTACCTGTCCTGAACTTGGTTTTGTATTATTCATTGAGCTATTTTTACAAGTATTGCTTTATAAAATTATTTAAAATCTCTGTTATTAGCAATTTGTACCAAACGAGCCTTTAGGTCCCAGCTGACTTTTGTTCTTTGTCCATCAATACTGTAAAATATTACAAGCTTTTCACCTTGCTTTTCAGCATGAACTCCTTCCGGACACTTTTTATCTGCTGAACGCATATTCAGCAAAGTAAGCATAAAACTTTCATTGTTTTTAAACACGGGATGCCGATCAATTCTTATAGTATTCCTGTATGTAAATGGTTCTGCATCTGCTTTTTCAATTGGATGCAGGTTCCACTCAAATTGGGTTTTGTCAGCCAATGGATTAAATATATCAAGCGCTCCATTGCCAAGAACAGCTTCAAGATGATCTTGCACTTTACTTACTTTTGAAGCCGGATAGAGTTGAAGCATCCATGTTGCCTCCGGCCGACTTTTAACACTTTCAGAAAAGACAGATACTTTTGTAAGCCTGGAACCTTCAGACATTGGGGCTGCACAGAATGAAACACGGGTTCCTTTTTTAAGAAAAACAGCTTTGGATAAAGCAGAAAGGTTGTCATCACGATCCTGATTCTGGCTGGTCCAGGAATAAACTTGTTTCCCGTCAACTTCAAAAGAATATCTTCCAACTCCAGGTACATTATCAAGGTAAATTGCAGCAATTTTATAATTCCCAGGTTCACCATCAAACACAAAAGATGCTTTCCCTTCTTTCCCAATAACATACCCATTGGATGCATGGCTCAAACCTCCGCTGGTTTCAAGCATCTGGGGTTTATAATCAATCACTGTGCCTTCGTCTTTAAGCTGCATTTCGTCAGCAATTAACAGAATATCAGGTTTTATAAAGAGCATGTGTCTCACATATTTTGTCAGTCCCAGAGCAGGATGGTAAGCTTTAGTAACATCCCCGACAACATAATCA
>CALCJE010000208.1 GCA_937965665.1 uncultured Bacteroidales bacterium | reverse complement strand
CAGGGTCTTCGATATACGAAAAATGCTCTGCAGCCTCGCTCATATCAAAACTGTTTCCATCATGATTGGCAAAACTGTCGACGGTAAACGGGAAACCCCGTTCAGCACAGGCAGCGTTCAAGGCTTGCATGCCTTGTATGTCGAAACACAGGTGAATAAACCCGAGATCACCCCAAAATCGGTCATCATAAATTTTACGCGGAGTGCGACCTTCAACCTGAACAAGTTCAATTTCGCTGTTACCAAACATGCGACTGAAAGCGCCAAGCCTTGGCATGCTGTGTTGCAGAAGTACCCGCCTGAACGTTTGATTGCCTCCATTTAATGATGTAAGGTCGGGGAAAACCTCCTTTTTGTCGAAAACCACTTTATCGTAACCCAGGATGCCGGAGTATACTTTCATCGATTCTTCGATATTGGTAACACCGATAACCACGCCGTACACGGAGCCTGTATGTTTTTTCTCCTTCCCAAACCAATTGTCCGACTCTAGAATCTGGAATATATTATTATAAGGATCTGTAAGGAAGAAATGAGCACGACCGTCGGGATCAGTTACCACGGGGCTAACCTGCAGGTTTTCCGAAACATAATAAGCATGGGCTTTGTGAACATCGCGTGCTTTTATTTTGGCTGCAAATATTCCGAGATCGCCCAAAGCAGGTTCAAATTTAGGAGGCTGTGGCACGCGTTCGGTGTACTGCCAAATCTCGAAACCACCACCGCCATTCATGTTCAGCGCAAGCACTGCGTGACGTTTCTGGGGAACTCCGCCGGTGTACGGTAACATAAGTGATGCGGTAGCACTCTCCTCAAAAACTTTTATATCCATACCCAGGTATTTTCGATACCATTTCCATGCTTCAGCAACGTTTTTTACCCCGATTCCCAGTTGCTGTATTCCGCTTATTGTTACTTGGTTCATTATCTGATTTGATGTTAGAATTTTAAAGTTATTTGATGGTATTTTTGATTTCTGTCCCGGAACTGCTTACCCTGAAGCCCGGATTAAGCGTTCGGATCAATCCGCAATGCAATCCAGTAAAAAAGCCATGGAGCAAATCGTTTCAGGTAGGGCATGAGAAGTTCTTTTTTTCCGACCAGCACCTGTTTTTTCTTTTTCCTTTCAGCCTGGTCAATTTTTCGTGCACAGTATTCAACCGAAACTCCATTGGCCTGGCCTTTATCCATTACGCCGTGTGTCCCTCCTGTTGAAGTGAGTGCACCTAGTGAGAAATTGGTTTTCACCCTTCCGGGGCATACCATCAGAACATGAATATGGTCTTTATGATGTTCAAGCCTGAGTGTCTCGAAAAAGCCATGCAATGCGTGTTTGGCAGCACAGTACATGGATCGTTGCGGGAAGCCGAAAAGTCCGGATAAACTGCTCAAAACTACAATAGATCCGCCGCCGGTTTTTACCATAAAAGGCAGTATTTTCGACGAAAGGCTGGCATGTCCCCAGAAATCGGTTTCCATAATTTTTCGCGAAACCGCATCAGGCGTATCAATAATGAGTGAGCGCTGCCCGATACCTCCCACGTTGGCCAGTATATCAATTTTAGGAACCAGCGTCTGCACCCTGTTTACAGCTTCAACTATCTCGTCTTCTTTAGTCAGGTTAAAGGGGATAATATGAACCTGGGCGCCTTTTTGTTCGCACTTTTGAGCTACCGGTTCCAATTGAACTTGTTCGAGCCCCGAAAGAATAATTGTGGCTCCGGGAACTGCCCACTGTTTAGCTAATGCTTCGCCAATGCCTGATGATGCCCCGGTAATCCAGATGTTTTTTGAAAATGCCATTTCGAAATCTTAGTTGTAGTTTAGTTCTATTCAGCCCGGTTTAAAAAATATGTCTGCCGGTTATTTAGGTTTCTTATCAGTTTTTTCCTTTTCGAGTGCTTCTTCACGTTTCAGTATCACGTTGGATATATCATCCGTGAGGAGAAATTTGGTCAGGATTTTTTTGTCTTCATCCAGCAGGTACATAATCGGCGTACTTCGTATATCGTAAAGTGTGTGGTAATTCCCGCTCATGCTCAGGTGTCCGTTAACATTGATCCATTTCATATTGTTCTTTTTCACATAGGCTTTCCAGCTTACCATCGAAGTATCAGTGCTTACTCCAAATATTTCGAGTTTGTATTTTGTGTGGAAGTCGTCGTAAAATTTAAGCACTTTCGGCATTTCGTGCTGGCAATGGCCACATGTGCTTTCCCAGAAGAAAAGCAGCGTATACCTGGCTTTGGTAGCAAGCAGCGAGTGTGGCACATTATTGGTATCGAGCAGCACCAGGTTAGGCGCTACCTTGTCGAGAAGCAGTGGTTCCAGTGTGTTTACCCTTTTCAGAACATTATCTTTTACTTCGGGATATTGCCAGTTTACTTTACCGGTTTCGAGGTATTTGCGGACAATATAAACAAACAGGGCATCGTGGCCCATGATCTGCGAAGTTTCATATTTCAGCGAAAGGAACCATGCCATATAGGCCTGCGTTTCCTTATTCGCACCCGAAAGCATCATCACCCTGTCGATGTCTTTTTCCAGTGAATCGCGCACAGGGGCAACCAGCTTGTCGAAATAGAAATCAACTTTTTGTGCAAAAACAGGGGTATAGATCAATCTTGGGTCACTGAAAGTAAAATTGTCGAAATAATGTTCCTTGTATGTCGGGTAAATCCGGGTCGAATCAATTTTGCCATTGTTCACAGGGATATACGACATGTAATCGGGTTCGTTATTGGCTTTTACAAAATTAGCCGAAAGCAGGCCGGGATTTGAATCATAGAAATTTTTGATATAGGCTTTGGCTTCTTTATCAATGGCTTCGATCCGCGATTTAACAATTTTAACCGAATCAGGATTGTCGTGTTTCTCTTTAATCCAGTTATTAAGTGGCTCAATTTCTGCCTGCTTGTTGCCCAGGTATTTAATGTATGTGAAAAATGCTTTGTTGTCATCAGAGCCTTTTACCTGCATGGTGCTTACTACATTGGCCGGGTCGCATGAAAATTCGACCTGGTGAGCTCCGGAGAGGAAAAAATCGAAGTACTTGTTTTTATTCTGCCCGGCAATGATATACATGCCATCTTTCAGTTCCTCAGTACCCTGGAAGATAAAGAAACCCTGCTTGTTGCGATAAGCAGTATCGTCGAGGTATTGTTTACTGCCGTAGTAATGAGCGAGTAGAAGCGCTGTATCCGCCGACCCGGTGAGTTTTACTGTTATCTTATAGCCTTTTTCCGCAGCCATAAGCATCGAACAAAAGCAAATGGTGAAGAGCAATGCAAGCGTTGTTTTCATTTTTGCGGAGTAGTTTAATTACGATTTATTATCTTCTGCATCTCTTTCATCAATTAGTATACCAGCACATCTTCCTGGCTGTAAATTCCCAGCCAGTTGTCATCGGCAATAATATCAACCTTAAGTTGCATACGACCTTTTTGGCGGGGTATGGCTACTTTGATATCCTGTTTCATATAACGAACAATATCGGCCTGTAGCGGGGTCCTGATTTCGTTCCAGTTCAGCACATCATTTTTTACCACCCAAAAGTAAGATAAATAGACATTGTTTTTCAGCCCGGAATATATTGGATTTTCGCCCTGGTTTATAATGCTTACCGGGATCCAGGCTGTATCCATCGACTGGTATATGTTTTTTGAATGGATTACAATGCGCAGGTTGTTGGCAGCTATGTTTGTATTTTTATTGGAAATAGTATCATTAAGTGTTTGGTAAGGGCCAATATCCAGGTGGAAATACTTCTGATTTAACCAGCTGTGTGTTTTAAATTGTTTGTTCCTGAAAATAAACTGTGTTGCTCCGATGCCTTCGCCCGGTATGGCGGTATTGTATATCTTCTCGGGGACAATAGTTACTGAAATATCATTTCCGTCAATAGCGCTCAACAGCATAGTTTCGATAGGGTAGGACCAGTTGAGGATCGAGTATCCGTGATCAGCTGCTTTTTCGTTTACTATAAATTTATCGCCTCCTTTTTGCCTGGCTACATGAATCAGTTGTTCCATCTGGGCCACACGGCGCATAAACGATTCGCTTCCAAAGTAGATAACAGCCAGCCTGTATACAATAAGGGCCGACACCAGCAAAATAGAAATATTCAGTAATCCTTGCCTGCCTATCAATGGGAAACCATATATCAATGGAATGAAAACTATGGGGATAAACGGATACATTAACTGTTCCATATAATCGGGCGACGAAAACGGGTATGCCGAGTTTACCAAAATCAGGTAAATCAGAAAGGTGGTAGTTACCACTGCCAGCCTGATCCATTGCCTCTTTATTACCAGCATGCCCAATACTATGAACAGCGCTATGATAACTTCGGCAAAGTTTCGGAGCATGTACAATCCTAATTCGCCATAATTCAACGGGTTAATAAGTTCAGTGAAAGATTTGTTGCCCGAAAAGCTGAAAAATTCAATTACTTTTAACCATTCTTCACTACCCATCAGGAGGTATTTAGCGAAAGCCGTACCCACAAACACCAGGATAACCGGGAGATAAAATTTGAATGGTTTGGCCGCTTTCAGTCGGAAGTTATAGGCAAGTATAAATACAAACAGGATGAAAGCTACCGGGTGGCTCAACAGGATCAGTATTTCGATAATGAGCATTACAAAAATGGCCCTGAAACGGAACGGCAGCTGCCAGATGGCGTAAAAAGTAATAAGCAGGGGGAATGCGTAAAATAATTCGAATGCAGGTGTGAAAAAGGTGTAGGTGATACCCACCGTTTGCGAAAGAATTATCAGCAGGCCCGAACGCCTGTCGCGGAGTCCGTAATAAACAAAAAGGAACAGGAAATAAAAGAAAGCTACGTGGCTCAGCGAGTAAAGCAGCAAAATGTATTTAATTTCCACTCCAATCCAAACGGCAACCAATGGGATAATTTGCGGAATTACCGAAACAATACGCTGGTTTTCGACCCAGAAAAACTGGTTATTGATAAACTCTGCAAAATAGGCACCCGATTCTGAAAAAATTCTGGCTTTATAGGTTAATGCAGCCATGGCCAGCAGTGCCAGCCAGGGTAGGTGAGGCACAATACGGTTTACCACCATATACCGGTAACGTGGCCGCTTAAGTAGGCGCCTCAGGGTGATACGGGTTTCAGGTGTTTCAAGCAATAATGCCATGGTTGTAAATTGGGGGTTACCGCTAATTCTCCGAATTTAAACTACTTTGGTTGTTTAGTGAGTTTCGTGCAATTTCTTTTCACCTGCCTTAACTTTTAATTTCAGGTTGTTCGCCTCAGGTGGAATTGGGCAGGAATATTTATGATTATATGCGCAGTATGGGTTGTAGGCAAGGTTAAAATCAATTATAAGCGAATCTGCCCCTGTTTCATACACATCGAGGAACCTGCCTCCGCCATATGTCTCATCACCGTTTGTCAGGTCGTTGAAAGGTATAAAAAGATGCTTTTCGTAGCCGGGTTTCTTTACAAGTTCTATGTTTTGATACACGTTCAACGAATACGTTTTGCTTTTATGTACAAACTTAACTTTACCATACAAAGAATACTCTGGCAGTCGATCGGTTGTGGTTTTCATCAGGAAATGAGTTGCCTGGTCGAATCGCTCGAAGGAAGCTTCTTTACGAAACCGGGGGTTTGGCTTGTAATAATTTAATTTTTCAAAACCCTGCCTTTCATCGTCTGCAATAGGCGAATGATCCCCGGTTTTCATTTCAATATCTTTCTGCCTGCGCTCGTTATTCACTTGTTTTGTATACTCCGATCGGGTTGTTTTTTTATTTGTCTGTGCCAGGAGAGCCAGATCCGAAAACATGAACAGGAAGATACAGACAACTACAAATTTCATAAATCTGGCAATATAATGGTAGAGGGTTTAAACACTGCGAAGATACTAAATCGTGGAGTTTTGGCAAATACTTTACCCTGGCTAATTCAAAACATTGATGTAGTATCTTTGTTTATGAAATTAAAATTGTTCTAAACAATATTTGCCAACTGCTATGGATTTAAGAGACATTCGTAAAGATTACCAGCATAATGTAATACAAGGCGAAGATTTCCCGGTAGCCCCGGTAAGCTGGTTCAGGGAATGGCTTTCCGATGCTATGGAATCGGGTGAGCCCGAACCCACGGCTATGGTTCTTTCAACGGTTTCGGCCGAATGGCGTCCATCGTCAAGGGTTGTTCTTTTAAAATCTTTCGACGACCATGGTTTTGTGTTTTTTACTAACTACCTGAGTCGTAAAGGGATTCAGCTACAGGGAAACCATTATGCGGCGCTCACATTTTTCTGGCCGCTCACTGAACGACAGGTGCGCATCGAAGGCATAGTGAGTAAAACCGATGCCGAAGAATCTGATTCCTATTTTTACTCCAGGCCGCTCGAAAGCCGTATCAATGCTATTATATCTCCTCAAAGCCTTCCCATTGCTTCGCGCGAGCAACTGGAACGTGAACACGAGAAATTACTGTTTTCAGATTCAAGCGAACACCTTCAGCGACCTGCACATTGGGGTGGCTACCGCCTGAAACCCGACCGCATGGAATTCTGGCAGGGCAGGCCCGGCAGGCTTCACGACAGGATACAATACTTGCTCGACGGAAATATCTGGAATGTCAGCAGGTTAGCACCATGATTATCTGTGCAGCATATTGCGGATGATTGGGCAGGTCGTGAAATAAATCCTGGCATTTTATTACCTGGAAACGTGCTTGCAGCTAAAAATATATGGTAGCACTTACACGTGTTGCGGTGTTAAAATTAATGCCGCCCGGATTTCCGTACCTGTCCGAATCTTCGGCTGATTTGGTAAGGTTTCCCTGGGCTTCAATCCCAACTGAGAAATTGTCCGATATAAAATATTCTCCCCCAAAAGCAATACCAGCCACGCCATCAATTGTTGTGTTGTCATTTATTGTATTTTCTGACGATGGAATATTAAAGGCAGCTCCAAGTTTGAAACCATAGTACGGGCGTATTTTTTCGGTTTTCAGGTAAAAACGTGTCTCCATCCCTACAGAAAAATCAGTACCTATCGATTCGCCGTACCTGAAGTCAATGAACGGTGCAATTACCGTTTTCGGACCTGCCCAACATGGAACGGATATCCCATACTGGCTCCCCTGGAGTGATCCGCTTAATCCGACCTTAACTTTGTTTTGGGCCAAACCTGCACTTGAAAGCAATAATAATGCTAATACTAAATAATTGGTTTTCAGTTTCATGATTTATTTTGTTTCGTGATTTTTATAAATTACAAGGTTATCATAGAATAAGTATCCACCCATTTTAACATATACACGGTAGAAACCCTCATCCAGCCTCGAAAGATCTAAGGCTACATCATTTCCAGTAACCTCAACCTGAAAGAGTGGACATCCGCCTATTATTAAAGCGTTCATATTTGCTATGCCGGTTGAATTGTACAGTTCATCGCCTGCAGTGGCCCGGGTAAGCCAAACCTTCTTCGTCTCATTTTCGTTGGGCGAATTCAGCCAAACATGGCATGAGTTGGCGGCAGGGTTTGGATATACAGACAGAGAAAACCCCGGACTGCCTTCATAGGGTGGTTCTCCGGTTTTTACATTGGGTTTCCCGATGTAACCCATGGTCCATCCATTATGATCCCGCATGATGAATCCTTTTACTACAGGAGTATCGAAAGATGATGTGCGCAAGTCAGCTTCATCTTTTGTGCACGAAAACAATAAAACAATAACAAAGGCAATAATGGGAATAAACGATTTCATAAAGCGTAAAATATATAAGTGTATTAAATAGCTGAAGTCCTCATCCACAGCAGCAGGTAAATTGCTTTACGGTGCTTTTGGCAGTGAAATATCGATCAGATTCATATAGTTGATTGGTATATTTACTGGTGTTCTTTCCTCAATAAATCGTTTACTGTTTTTACAGGGTTAAAAGTACTGATAGGAACTTCAACAAATACGGTAATCCAGTTGGCCATAGCGCCGTTCCAAAGCCCGGGCAGTTCCTGTGCTTTCAGGTCTTTGCCATCCTTCGATTTGGTGGAGATAAAACCTGTGGCCGGGTCGACAAATTTGCGCAAGTCGAACACTTTTCCCTTGTAATCGCGTACGCCACACACCAGGTCGACGGGATTAAAATGGGTTGATTTATGAAGAATCTCTTTTTGTTGTGGGTTTCCCATATCAATCTGCGACGATTCAACAATCTGCAGCGAAACTTCCCCGTTGGGTTCTTTCACCCAGAAAGGACCACCACCGGGTTCGCCTTCGTTCTTTACCATGCCACAAACTTTGATGGGCCGGTTCAGTTTCTGGTGGAGGTATTCTATTTTATCCTCCCTGGCCATATTGCCGAATTCGGGGTCAATCACAAAGCCCAGTTTCGATTTTATGAAACGCAATATGGTTCTGATGTCTTCATCATCCGGTTTGTCATCGAGTGCTTCCAGATGTTCGAAAACAGCATCCTGCAATTCGAAAAGATAGCCACCCAACACTTTCTTGTACAAAAATGTGTCATTTTTCATGTTGTCGGGAACAACATTGTCGATATTTTTAATAAAAACAATCTCGCTTTCCCGATCATTCAGGTTTTCAATTAGCGCTCCATGCCCGCCTGGTCTGAACATAAGCCTTCCATCAGCTTCACGCATGGGTTTATTGTTCATATCAACGGCTATGGTATCCGTCGAAGCTTTCTGCAATGAGAATGTAAGCTCGTATTTCAGATCAAAAAGATCTTCGTATTTGCCTTTTACACGGTTAATTTCAGTAAGAAACATATCGGCATGCTCCGGCGAAACTGTAAAATGTATGGCTGAGCGTTTCTCCTTATCCTTACAGTAATTGGCTGCTTCCACCATATGTTCCTCAATGGACATGCGCGCACCATCGGGATATGAATGGAACAACAATAAGCCTTTCGGCAGGTTGGCATAATTTAATCCTACAGGGTTAAGCAGGTAATCAATGATGATTTTGTATTCTTTTTTCTCAAGACATTCTTTTATATCATAATCATCTTTACGCAGTGCCTTTGCGAGTTTGTCATAAAACGCAAAGTCAGTAATCCGATCGAAAAAGTCCTTTACCAGTTTCATTTTTGGAGATGTCTGAAGATTTTTTATATCCTCATCCGAACCGGTATACATTTCCATAAATTCAAACAAATGCTTGAACATACGACTGGCTGCACCCGAAGCCGGGACAAATTTCAGCACTTCGTAACGCTTGGAGTTTGAATCGTAGTAGTACGATAGCTTTTTTGCGTCGCGCTGATTAAATGCCTTAATGCCATCACCCACTATTGCTGGCCTGTCGAGGTTAATGTATGGGAAACCTTTTCTGAAATTTTCTATCTGTAATTCAACTACTTTCGGGTCGCTTCCACGCGATTGTAATTGCTTGAGGTCGTCTTTGGTAAACATAAGGTTTAAGTTTAAGTGCGAATGTCAAAGTTAGCAAAATTGAGCCTGACCGAAACATTTTTTTGGAAAATCATTGCAATTTAAAAAAGCTGACCCGATAAACTGCCTGTAAAGCTTGTCTAATCATAGCGATACAGACTTTCTGTTATCGGCTAATTGCAATTCATGCAAAGCACAAGGTTTTATTGAATAATTATCTTGAAATATTTATTTTTTACTTGTTTATCATTTAAGAAAAATACTATCTTTGCACCCGCTTTGATAAGGACGTAGGTTAGATTCAATACAGCCTATTTTCAGAATCCGTTTAAAGCAAGATTAAATCGTCAATAATAGTTCTTTTTTTACATAAAATGCCCAGGTGGTGAAATTGGTAGACACGCCAGCTTGAGGGGCTGGTGTCCTTAAGGATGTGCAAGTTCGAGTCTTGTCCTGGGCACTCATCACAAAAAAATATTTTCCATCTGCCCAGATGGTGAAATTGGTAGACACGCTGGTTTCAGGGACCAGTGGCCTTACGGCTGTGCAGGTTCGAGTCCTGTTCTGGGCACTGATAGTTGCTTAACCACTTGTAAATAATCATTTGCAGGTGGTTATTTGTTTTAAGGACATTCTATTGCCTGGTTTTTTTAGGATCGTGCTCACTTATTTTTCCATTTTTAGGCAATCGTCAGGCTTTGGTGGTCGCGGGTTGATTACGTGCAGTGGTGAAACACTTTTACTACCTGTAAACAATTCACTACTTTTGTTCAACCTATTTTCAGTGTATGGCCGAAATTATCAATTCCACATCAAATCCGCGGATTAAAAATATTATTAAACTTCAGTCTGGAAGTCGCGAACGTCGCATGCAAAATCTTTTTGTTATTGAAGGTTATCGCGAAATCAGCAGGGCTATGGAAGCCGGCATTTTGATAAAGGAATTATATATTTGCACTGATTTGGATAAGCAGGGGAGAGGTGATCAATTGGTGAATTCCCAGAAAGGTATAGTTGCTTTCGAAGTTGGAAGTGCAGCATTTGCCCGGATTGCCTACCGCGAAGGATCCGACGGGCTTATTGCCCTGGCAGTGCCCCGAAATATAAAACTGGACGATTTAAAGTTAAAATCTGACCCGCTCATTCTTATCCTCGAGTCTGTCGAAAAACCAGGCAACCTGGGAGCAATCATGCGTACTGCCGATGCTGCTGGTATTGATGCGGTAATTGTTTGCGATCCCCTGACCGATATTTATAATCCCAATGCAATCCGGTCAGGCGTAGGTTGTATTTTTACGAGCCAGGTGGTTACTTGTACAACTACTGATGCAATCTCTTGGCTCCAAAACCATGGCATCAGGGCCTATGCCGCCGCTTTAACGCAATCTGCTGTTACTTACCATCAGGTCGATTTTCGTGGCCCATCAGCAATCGTTATGGGCACAGAAGCAACAGGTCTCAGCAGGGAGTGGCTCGAAAAGTCAGATTTGCAGGTAATTATTCCCATGAAAGGCATTGCTGATTCCTTAAATGTTTCAACATCTGCCGCGATTCTTGTTTTCGAGGCTGTCAGGCAACGCGAAGCGGGTAGGGGATAGGTAGGTTTCCTTGCGAGGTTACAGTCTAATCAAAAAATAACCAGGAAATTCCGAATTTGAACGCTGCATCTGCTTGCGGATAATCGGGCACTATCAGGTAATTATAACCCATCAGGCCGGCGTTAAAGTGTTCGTATTTCACAAAAATTCGTGCTCTTTTTATATTAAAGTTTATAAACACATCGAGGTACGGATAGTTCCCTGCCAGGTAGCTTCTCTGATGATAAAACGCCCGTAAAGCCGGCATATAAGCATCCTGGTACCATTGCGAATGATAGGTTCCGCTGATCCCGGTTTGGAAATGAAGTGCATTTTGAAATAACATTGCGTCATAACAAACTGTCAGTTTGCCTATAAAAGCGGGCAGTTGAAGTACCGTGTCGGGGGTTATTTGCTGGGCAGCCGCGTATACATTCGTTATCCAGTGTTTCAGCCTGAATTCTTTACTTACATGACCGCTTAGTACATTTAAGCCATCCGGGTAAATTTCGGGTAATACTTTATTGTTCAGGTACACATAGTTGGTTAACCGGGTGTACGAAGCACGCAGGTCAAATCCTTTCAGAACAACGCCGAATTCACCTTTGAGATAATTTTGTGCAGGGAACGAGTTCTCCCATTTAAAATAATCAGTAATATAATTGGTGAAATAGTAATCAGGATGCATGGACCCTTTCGAGACGTTCAGGTATGCTTTATAACTGTGTTTTCCAAAAAACTGGTAGAAACTTCCGTCAATAGAATGATCGCCTCCATTATAGCCTCCCAGTACCAGGAAAGCCGATGCTTTAAATACTGTTTTTTGTTTTATGACACCTTTCAGCGTTCCAAAAGGAACGGTTTGCCTGAAAACATCCTTAATGGTTGTATCGCGTTGCAGCCGGTCGGTTTGGAAACGGATCCCAAACGAATACTGAAGCGGGAAACTTTTACCCAGTGTATCAGGCACTTCGTTTGAGTATACAAAACAGTTCTCAAAATGTGTATGTCTAATGGAATCAAAAATCTGTACTGTATCTGTCTTATAAAAATATTCCGGGTAATACCTATAATTCGGACTTGTTGAATTGTCTTCATATGCGTTTCCTGTGCGGTTATATCGCATGGTATAAACAATTCTGCCTGCATCAAATTTACGTGGTACCAGCATAGTGGTAGTATCTACCTTTTTGACAACATTTGGTTTTAGAATATTAAAATACTGCTGAAGTACGATTCCGGAGCTTTTTCCCCGGTTTATCGAATTGTTCAGGTTGGTAGTATATCGCTTGCGGTCGGTTTCAGTATTCTCTGTAAATACGTTTACATCCGAAATACCCCCGTTTTCATTGTTGGCTGATCGATCGGTACGGTACGTTATTATTGCTCCATAACGCTGAGTAGGATAGAGGAACGCTGCATAAAACGTAGCACCGGAATTAAAATTCCGTTGGTGCTGATAAATCCCGGGTGCATTTGCAAAACGGGCATTCAATCCCAGGTAAATGCCATTGCCTATGCGTTCTGAGAAGTTGATGTCGAGCTTTTGTTCTTTTGCGGGTCCAAGATGGTACCTGAGGTGGGTAAACGGACTCTGGCTTATGTAAAACTTAATGCTGTCGTCTTTTAATTTGTATGGGCTGAAAACGTCTGATTTAAAGCGGAAGTCGGGACTTGTCCTGAGGGAGTATATAAGCGGCGAAGTTGCTGATCCGGGGTTCCCAAGCGTTGCGAAATACTGGTTATATTGTTTCGAAACATCATAGTCCTGGAATTGGTTAAGTGGCTTTGAAACGACGTACCTGGTATACGCACCTTGATCGTTAAGGTAAAAATAGCTCACAAAAACTGAATCAGGGCTGCGCACATCCTTTTTATCAGATTCTTCACCGGTTTCCTTGCCTTCCGGGTTTTCCTGGCCTTCCTCCCTGATTCGTTGCGCTTGGGTTGTGGTTACCAGCATTAAAGTAAAGAGAAAGGTATATATAAATTTTAGGAGTCTCATTGGCGTAAACAGATGTGTGCTTTCATTTTTCAGCTGCAAAAGTACTGAAAATTCGGACAGGGCATAAACTAACCGCAAGCTAACTTGGGTTTAGGAATAGAATATTTTTATGGGTCAGAATTACATACCACATACAATAAATTGCTGGTATCAACGGGAGATATTATCAGGAAGGATATGTATAGGGTAGGAGAGCAGTTCTAAAAGACATTCTGCCGTCACTCCCGATTAATAAAATTCGCTCGGCAGGATTTTGTCTGCCTTGGGCGGATTCATAGTATTATTCGGTCCCATAAGTGCAAGCTTTCATACCAGTTACAGGAGAATAAGAATGGGATAAGTTGAACGTTAATAAAAAAAATCTTCAAAAAAAAACCCTGTTAAGCGATGCCTAACAGGGTAATAAAATTCGGCGGC
>CALCJE010000207.1 GCA_937965665.1 uncultured Bacteroidales bacterium | reverse complement strand
CATCCCACATCCCACATCCCACATCCCACATTCCACATTCCACATCCCACATCCCCCATTCCACATCCCACATCCCACATTCCACATTCCACATTTTAACATTTCGCCGCATGATCCCCACCGAAAAAATCCTGACCCTGCATCCCGAAAAGGGCAAAAGCGGCAGAAATATACTGAAAAGCAAATACGACACTACCCGCGACTGCCTGCTGGGTATTTTTGCCGAACAGCCCGAAATCAGCCACAGGGAACTTACCCGGCTGTCGGAAGAACGCCTGAAAGGCAGGCTCGAAGGTAAAGCCGCCTGGTATATGGAAACCGTTCTGCTCGACCTGGTGGCACGCGGCATGATCGAACGACTGGCCGGTAAACCGGTAAAATTCAAAATTATACACAACAAATAGCCCGTGAGTACCCCGGTTGTTTTATGACTCCCTTCTCCCCTGATGTGCTGACTACCAATCGATGGCTTAACTTAACAAGTTTTCAAATTAGCACATTTTCAAATTAGCACATTCCCACATTTTCAAATTTTCACATTTTCAAATTCATTTCCGGAATGATTCTAAATTACCCAAACCCATATTTCCTTTTTGTCTTTTTTGGATAAAGCAGTAAAGCACAGGCCGGGCGCAGCCATTTGGGGCTAACCCTTGCTGGTATTCACCTCCCGGTTTTTGCTATTGCTTTACAACATGCATTTTTGCCGTGTTGCGATATTTTATTGTGGTTAATATGCTCATTATTATCACTTTATAAACATACCTGTTAATAACTTTTTTTGAAAAATTACCCCCCCCATATTTGCATATGTTTCATAAATTAATATTACATTTGCTCATAGTTACAAATATCAGATTCAACATTAGTTTTAGCATACCTGAAATTTAAGATAAAATTCAAACTTCATAACCTGATAAAACAGCCCAAAAAACAGCCATCCCTTTTTTAAACCATAAAAACAAAACGCCGGGCATGGACCGGCATAAATAACGCAATAGAAGCAATTTATTAAAATTTCATTTTTCTGAAACCGGGACCCGCCTTCCCTTTGTTTCAGGAAACTATACACAACAAAGCCTCCCTGTGAGGCCGACTGAAAAATCGCGAAATTAACCAGGTACAAACCAACACACAGAGAGGCGATACAAAGATATCACAATATTTGGCTAATAGGTAAAGCTTTGCTTATAATTAACCACGCAGGTTCGCGTATGTAATTGCATGCGCCTGATTGACTGCGAAAGTGGAAGCAAAATCATCTACTATTTACAAATTTAAATGGAAACAAAATGAAAAAGTTATTTATTGGATTAGCTTTCTTCGGCTTATTAACTTTTGCTTTACCGAATAAAGTAAGTGCCGAAGTTCAACCTTGCGGAACATACATTATGACATGTTGTACAGGGCAACAGTACTACGTAGTTTGTTGCTCAGCAGCAGATTTTTTTGTTTGGGACAAAATTTATTGTACCGGATGTAATTAATAATTTTTTAAAGCCGATAGATGGAAAGTTAAAAGTACAACCATCTATCGGCTATTATAATTTTAAAAACAATAAAAATATGAAATCAAAACTTCTTCTGTTTTCGATTCTTCTTTCGTTTACAGCATCGGCTCAATTCTTTAAACAAAATTTTCTAATCCTCGACCAGGTTAAAATAATTGCCACATATTCACTGCATTATATGGAGGATTCAACCAACCAGGCACATATACGAAATTCGGAAATGCTCCTGTTACTGGGTAATAATGTAAGTCAATTTGAAAGCAAAGGCTTGTATATGAGTGATACCATAATCCGGAAATTGATGACCCAGGAACAGGTGCAGCAATTCTTCATGAATCCGCAAAGTCCCATGTCAAGTATAACTTATCAGATATTTAAAAACTATCCAAATGGGAAACTGACATTTACTGAGCCTATACCAGGAACAAACTTAAAATATGAAGAGTCCCTTGATATTTTTAAATGGAAATTGACCCAGGAAACGAGTACCATTTGTGGTTACAAAGCAAAAAAAGCTACCTGTAATTTTGGCGGCCGCAGCTGGGTGGCTTGGTTTGCACCCGAACTGCCTTACAGCGATGGTCCTTATAAATTTAACGGCCTGCCGGGGTTAATTGTAAAGATAGCTGATACACGCAACCAGTATGTTTTCGAATTATTATCCATCGGGAAACCCAATAAAAGCCTTCCGGTTGATTTTCTGGATGATGCATACCTGGTTACCACAAAACAAGGTTTTTTTAAGGCACAGGATGATTTTCGCGCTGATATTGTGAACAGGGCGAAAGCAGCAGGAGCCACAAACCAGATGCAGCAAATTGCAGCTAAGAATATGTCAGAGCGCAATAACCCGATTGAGTTGCTGAGGAAATAGAAATAATGAACCATGATCTGATAAAATCCGATTATGCTACTCAAGTTATAAATACTAATCTCTTAAAGATATGATGAAATTCACCTGCCTTTGCTTCACGCTCTTCTGCGCTTTATGTTCGTCGGCTCAATTCTTTAAACAAAATTTTCTAATCCTCGACCAGGTTAAAATAATTGCCACATATTCACTGCATTATATGGAGGATTCAACCAACCAGGCACATATACGAAATTCGGAAATGCTCCTGTTACTGGGTAATAATGTAAGTCAATTTGAAAGCAAAGGCTTGTATATGAGTGATACCATAATCCGGAAATTGATGACCCAGGAACAGGTGCAGCAATTCTTCATGAATCCGCAAAGTCCCATGTCAAGTATAACTTATCAGATATTTAAAAACTATCCAAATGGGAAACTGACATTTACTGAGCCTATACCAGGAACAAACTTAAAATATGAAGAGTCCCTTGATATTTTTAAATGGAAATTGACCCAGGAAACGAGTACCATTTGTGGTTACAAAGCAAAAAAAGCTACCTGTAATTTTGGCGGCCGCAGCTGGGTGGCTTGGTTTGCACCCGAACTGCCTTACAGCGATGGTCCTTATAAATTTAACGGCCTGCCGGGGTTAATTGTAAAGATAGCTGATACACGCAACCAGTATGTTTTCGAATTATTATCCATCGGGAAACCCAATAAAAGCCTTCCGGTTGATTTTCTGGATGATGCATACCTGGTTACCACAAAACAAGGTTTTTTTAAGGCACAGGATGATTTTCGCGCTGATATTGTGAACAGGGTGAAAGCAGGCGGAGCCACAAACCAGATGCAGCAAATTGCAGCTCAGAATATGTCGCGGCGCAATAACCCGATTGAGTTGATCAGAAAATAATATGGCTACAACTTTTATACGATACAGGTTTATGGTACGGTCGCTGCTAACACTTATCATAGCAACGATGGTCAGCACCACGCTGCGAAGCCAGGTAATTATTGGCGGGCGGGTAACCAGCCTGGGCGGCGAAGCACTGGCCCGGATCAATATTATGGTTTACCTGCCCGACGACCGCTCGCTGATTGCTTTTGCGCTGAGCGACGAAAAAGGCAATTTTAAAACCAGCGTAAACGTACCCACCGATAGCCTGATAGTGAAAGTAAGCTCCATCAATTATAAAAACGAAAGCAGGCGCGTAGCCAATGTCTCGCAGCAGCTGGTGTTTAAACTGGCGGTTGATGTAAAAGAACTGGAAGGCATAAAAGTAATAGCGCCGGCCATTGAGAAACACGGCGACACGCTGACTTATTTTGTAAAATCCTTTGCCCACAACGAAGACAGGGCTATTGAGGACGTGCTGAAACGCATGCCGGGTATCGAGGTTGAAACCAACGGGCAGATCCTGTACCAGGGTATGCCTATCAATAAATTTTATGTGGAAGGCCTTGACCTGATGGAAAGTCGTTATACGATGGTAAGCAAAAACCTGCCCAAAGGCTCGGTAACAGCAGTCGAGGTGCTCGAAAACCACCAGCCGATGCGCATGCTGCAGGACAAGGTTACATCGCAGCAGGCCGCACTGAACCTGAAAATAAAAAAGGGCGTATCCACCACCGGAACCGCCAGCCTGGCCGCGGGCATGAGCCCTTTCCTGTGGGATGTGAATATTACACCCATGACGTTTACCAAAAGTCTGCAGGTGCTCAGCTCGCTGCAAAGCAATAACACGGGCAATGATGTTTCGAAGCAGATCAATGAGCTTACCTATGATAACATACGCAGTGCCGCCGACCGCCCCGCCGAAAAAATCAACATGCTGAATGTGCTGGCCGCCTCACCCCCTGAAATCAGCAGCAGCAGGTACCTCGATAACCACATCGTACTGATGAATTTCAATATGCTGCAAAGCCTCAGCCCCGAGGTAAAACTACGCTCAAACATCTATTTCACCTACGATGAGCAGCAAGCCCAAACCAGCATGATACGCACCATGTATACACCTGCCGATACCTTGCAGTTTTCGGAACAATTTGAAAACCAGCTGACAAACAAAAACCTGTATGCCAAGTTCAACATTAACCGGAACGTGAAAAAGAACTACCTGAACAACGATATAAAAATACAGTCGGGCTGGGACACCCAGGGAGGCACGGTTATTACAGGTGGCAACCAGGTGGTGCAGGCATTGCAAAACCCGCTCAAAAGCTTTTCGAATGAACTCAAATCGTTTAACCCGATCGGTAAGCATATATGGCAGATACAGTCGTATTTTTTATATGATCAGAACCCGCACAACCTGGCTGTAAAGCCGGGGCAATTTGAGGCCCAGCTGAACGACAGTATGCCCTACGACCGGGTAACCCAGAAAACAGATATAAAACGCCTGTATACTGATAATTCGGCGGGCCTGGTACTGGGCATTAAAAGATTTACCATCACACCCCGTGCGGGCATCATATACCAGCAGCAGCAACTGCTGAGCCGGATAAAAGTGAATACGAACAACACTGAAACCGAAATGGATCCGGCATATGCCAATGATATAAAAAACAAGCATTTACAGGCTTACCTGCTGACGGATATTGAATACAAAACCCGCAAAATTACATTTTACGGCAACTTTTCACTCAACACGCACAAGCTGGAAGTTACCGATGCTAAACCCGAATATAACCAACATCTTACGCGCCTGCTGACCGACAACAGCCTTTCAGTCGAATACCGGATTACCGGTTTCTGGAGTGCACATGCTTCGTACGGGTACAATGAAAATATCAGTGATTTTAACGAGATGTACAGCGGGTTTATCATGAAGAACTACCGCAACCTGAGCCAGAACCTGCTGCCGGTTTCAACCACTCGCACACAGGTCGTTACGTCGCGTATCGAATACCGCAACCAGATTATCTCATTTTTCAATATCCTCAGCTATGTGTATTCGGTAAGCCATATGGCGAGTACCAGCAGCAGCCTGATTAATGACGACGGATCGGCTATTATAACCAGCCAGGGCATACCACAAACCTCGGCTACACACTTCGTACAGGCCTACACAAGCAAGTATTTTTCGGCTGCCAAAACTACGCTCAGCCTGCGCGTACACTATATGCAGCAAAAAGGGACCTCGGTTGTAAATGCCGAAACGTTTAATACCTGTAACAGGGTAGTACTTGTAAAACCCGATATATCCGTACATATTACACCCTGGATGAACCTCGATTATAACCTCGATGCCAGTACCATCCGCACCCTGATTGACCTGCAGCAAAAGAGCAGCATATCACTCCTTAAGCATAACATCGGGTTCTTTTTCTTCCCGAAACAAAACCAGCTCTTTAACTTTACAACCGAATATTACAGGCACAATGCCACCGACAATATTTTCGTGGATATGATGTACCGCTATACCTTCACTAAGCAAAAAGTGGATCTGGAACTTAAGTGCAGCAATATTTTTAACTCGCGCAGTTATACTTCGTTCCTGGCCAACTCCTTTTCGGTATGGGAAACCACTTACCTGCTGCGTCCTTTCCAGGTGATTGCTTCTGTGAAGTTTAGTTTCTGAGAGGATGAGGTAAGGTGTAAGGTGTAAGTGGCAAGGTATAAGGTGTAAGGTTTAAGTGGCGAAAAAATTAAAAATAATGCGATAATGTGCTAATGGATTAATGGGCTAATGGGCAGATAATTAATCAAATTACCACATTATCGCATTTTCAAATTAGCACATTTTCAAATTATCAAATTACCACATTCACAATCTTTTTCGGTACAATAATCACCTTTTTAGGTGGATTCCCTCCAAGCCATTTCTGTGCATCGGCCGATTGCAGCACAGCTTTTTCGATTTCCGGCACCGGCATATCGGCGGGCAGCTCGAGCATAAAGCGGGTTTTGCCGTTAAACGATACCGGGTAGGTATATGTATTGTCGATGGTAAACGCCTCGTTGTATGCGGGGAATGTGGCATTGCAAACATTATCCTTGTTGCCGAGCAACTGCCAGAGTTCTTCGGCTATATGCGGGGCATAGGGCGAAACCAGTATCACCAGGTCGCTGAGGATGGCGCGTTTGTTGCATTTAAGTTCGGTTAGTTCGTTTACACAGATCATAAAACTACTAACAGCGGTATTAAACGAAATGCGCTCAGTATCATCCTGTATTTTCCGGATGGTTTTGTGCAGAATCTTTAATTCGGCAGCCGTAGGTGCTTCGTCGGTAACGCTGAAATTAATATCGGCATCGTGGAACAAACGCCAGAATTTGCGGATAAAGCGGAAAACACCCTCAATACCGCTGGTATCCCAGGGTTTGGCCTGCTCCAGTGGCCCGAGGAACATCTCGTAAAGGCGAAGCGTATCGGCACCATAACGTTCAATGAGGTCGTCGGGGTTCTGAACGTTATATTTTGATTTCGACATTTTCTCCACTTCGCTGCCACAAATATATTTCCCGTTTTCGAGTATAAAATAGGCATCTTTCAGGTGGGGTTGCCATTGCCTGAAAGCCTCTGTATCGAGCACATCGTTATGCACCAGGCTAATGTCGACATGCAGGGCATCGGAATAATGCTCGCGGCCGGGATAGTTCTTCGATATAAAAATGGAGTTGACATCGAGTTGTTCTTTTTCAACAAACGAAGGCACCTCTTCACCACTGATAGCGGCTTTAATACGGTCAAGAACGGTATCTATGCCATCGAGGAAATCGCGCATCGGGATCAGCAGCAGCTTGTAACCTTTTTCGGCGGCATAAGCTTCGTAAGGATCGGCAAGTTTTTCGAGCGATTTTTGTCTCTTAATTTCAATGATCAGTTTTGCTTCGGGGCTGAAATAGTCGAATTTGCGGGTTCCATCGCGGTAATCGCGTTCAAATGTCACACCCAGTTTTTTATCTTTAAGCTGCTCCCAGAGCAGGTATTCTGTCATTTTTTCATGATTTACCCTGTACACAAAGCTCGACCGGCCTTGTATCATGCCCTGGTTTATCAGCCTTTTGAAAGGTTCTTCTACCACGGAGTAACCCAGATCGAAAAGGAATTTATTCCAGAACCGTGAGTATAACAGGTGGCCGGTTGCATGCTCAGCACCGCCGATATACAGGTCGACATTTTGCCAGTAGTTTGCAGCATCTTTTGAGAAATACTCCTGGTTGTTACGCGGGTCCATGTAGCGCAGGTAATAACCACTCGATCCGGCAAAACCGGGCATGGTGTTGGTTTCCAGCGGGTATCCGTCGGCAGTTACCCAGTTTTTGGCACGGGCAAGGGGTGGCTCACCATTTTCGGTGGGCAGGTAGGCATCCACTTCGGGCAGTTGCAGCGGAAGCTGGTCCTCGGGCAGGGTGTAAGGCATCCCGTCTTTGTAATATACCGGGAAAGGCTCGCCCCAGTAGCGCTGCCGGCTGAAAATGGCATCGCGAAGGCGGTAATTGATCTTGCCTGTTCCTATGCCCCGTTTTTCGGTTTCGCGAATCACAGCGCTGATGGCTTCCTTTACCTGCATTCCATTTATAAATCCAGAGTTAATCATGATGCCATCCTTTGAGTCGTACGATTCTTCCCATGTGGATGGATCTGTGGCTTCGTGACCGGGTTTGTTTACTACCTGCACAATTGGAAGGTTAAAATGACGGGCAAAAGCAAAGTCGCGGCTGTCGTGTGCCGGCACCGCCATAATGGCCCCGGTTCCGTAACCCATCAGTACATAATCGGCAATCCAGATGGGGATTGGCTGACCGGTAAATGGATTTATGGCATAGGCGCCGGTAAATTCGCCGCTTACTTTTTTTACTTCTGTCATACGCTCGCGTTCGGAGCGGTTTTTGGCCCATGCCAGATACGATTCAATCTTTTCGCGGCATTCGGGGGTGGTGATTTTGGAAACAAGCTCGTGTTCTGGAGCCAGCACCATAAAAGTAGCGCCAAAAATAGTATCGGGGCGGGTGGTGAATACTTCGATTTCGAAATTTTCCGATACATGGGTCCCCCCTCCCACGGAGGGTGACAGGGCATTTGTTTCATTTTCAAATTCCGGTTGTTCGACCCCACCTAAATCCTCCCCGAGGGGGAGGACTTTAGAGTCCAGGAAGTTTGAGATTTGCTGAGCAACACCATCAGGATTGGCAATTACTTCTTCATTTTTGAATCTCAGTATTTCATATCCGAGTAGTTCCAGGTATTCAGATCTCTGGGCATCAGTACTTTTTCGAAAATCATGGATAGGGCCATCCACTTCAATAATCGTTTTTTTAGGAAGACAAACAAAATCAACGATATAATTATCAATTATTTGCTGTCTTCTTATTCTGTATCCAATCTGACTATTTCTGAGTTTTTGCCATAAAATATTTTCAGCTTCTGTGGGTGCTTTTCTCATTTCCCTTGATCTGTCTTTCAACAAATTGAAAGTTTGAGGATCACTTGTCATGTATGCTCGGTGGATAGAAGTGCTATCCTTGTTTTCGGGCAAATTTGTGGTGGCTGAGGTTCCCCCTCCCACGGAGGGGGACAGGGGGTGGTTAAGAACTTCAAATCTCATGCTTCCCCCCTCCGAGCGGCCAATCCAGTTTCGCTGTATTTCTTTAATGGACTCTGACCAGTCGATAGTATTTAGCCCGGCCAGCAAGCGGTCGGCATAGGCTGTGATGCGGAGCAGCCACTGTTTCATATTTTTTCGCTCAACCGGGTGGCCTCCGCGCACGCTGAATCCTTCACTAACTTCGTCGTTAGCCAGCACGGTTCCCAGGGCAGGACACCAGTTTACAGCCGTTTCGGCCAGGTAAGCCAGGCGGTAGTTCATCAGGATTTCCTGCTGTTGCTTTTCAGGCATCTGGTTCCACTCGTCAGCAGTAAAAAGAGCGGTTTCGGTACATGCTGCCGATATAGAGGCATTTCCGGCAGCTTTAAATTCAGAAATCAGTGAACTAATTGATTCAGCCTTATCCGTTTTTTTATTGTACCACGAATTAAAAAGCTGTATAAAAGTCCACTGGGTCCATTTGTAATAATCGGGGTCGCAGGTGCGCACTTCGCGATCCCAGTCGAATGAAAACCCGATTTTATCGAGCTGCTCGCGATAACGCGCCAGGTTTTTTTCGGTAGTAATGGCGGGATGGGTACCGGTTTGAATGGCATATTGCTCAGCCGGCAGCCCGTAAGCATCGTAACCCATGGGATGAAGCACGTTAAAGCCTTTCAGCCTTTTGTAACGCGAAAAAATATCGGAAGCAATATAGCCCAGCGGATGACCAACATGCAGCCCGGCTCCCGAAGGATAAGGGAACATATCGAGCACATAATATTTCGGTTTCCCTTCCACGATTTCTGTCTTGAAAACCTTATCCGCAGCCCATTGTTTCTGCCATTTTTTCTCTACTTCACCAAAATTGTATTCCATGTATTCTGTAAATTGTTTCAGGTTAAACACTTAAGCACCTCTTGCCTGTCGGCTTAAAGGTTTGCAAAGGTAGTATTTTTGAGCGATCTGAAAACAAACTCATGCATTGAAACGCATATTAACCCTGGCGATCAGCGGATAAACCCTGATTCATTGCACATACCGGGCTAAAAAGTCCGTTAATCGGTACAATTGATTTTTATTGTTTGTTAATTATTGCAAAGCCGGCACATGAAATGAGCAGGGCTGAAAAAAAATCCTTAATTTCGCTTCCTCTTATCGAAATCAAATTAAATGACAGAATTACAGGTCGGAAGCAGCAGGCTCAGGGCATCGTATATCACCAGCATTATCAGCATCATGCTCGTGTTGTTTATGATCGGGCTGCTGGGAATGATTATCATTCACGGGAAAAAACTTTCGGACTATGTTCGCGAAAATATCAGTGTATCGCTCATGCTCAAGGATAACCTGGCTGACGAACAAGTTCAGAATTATATGAAACGCCTGCAAAACACCTCCTATGTAAAACAGGCTGAATTTATCTCGCGCGAGCAGGCAGCCAAACAACTTTCGAACGAACTGGGCGAGGATTTTGTCGAATTCCTGGGATACAACCCATTGCCTGCTTCAATCGACATACAGCTTAAAGCCGGCTATGCCAACAACGACAGCATTGCCCGCATCGAACGACAAATTCTGGCGGGTAACCTGGTAAAAGAGGTGGTGTACCAGAAATCGCTGATCGACCAGGTAAATGCCAATATTAGCAAGATATCGATGGTGATTATCAGCTTCAGCCTGATTTTACTCATAATTTCGGTCATACTCATCAACAACACCATAAAGCTTTCTATTTATGCCCGCCGGTTCCTGATCCGCAGCATGCAGCTGGTTGGTGCTACCGAAAATTTCATACGCATGCCGTTTATCAAACGCAGTGCCCTGCATGGCATTATAGCTGCTGTGCTGGCCGACCTGCTGCTGGTAGGTACATTATTCCTGGCCAGGCAGCGGATACCCGAAATTGTCGCCCTTCAGGATATCAGCATTTTTGCTTTATTCTTCCTTGGGGTACTGGTCCTGGGTGTGATCCTGTCGGCCGTTTCGACATGGATTTCGGTAAATAAATTCCTCAAAATGAAAATTGACAGCCTGTATTCGAATTAATGATACTTCGATACTCGCGCAGCCCCAGATAAAAAAGTATTTAAATCATATTTATACCTGTAAAAATGGCAAAAACTGTAAAAGCAACGGCCCAGGAAGCCACAAAAAAAGCTGTTGATAACAGCCGTCCTGTATTTGCATTCGGAAAAGAAAACTATATCCTGATGCTGGTTGGTGTTGGCCTCATCACGTTGGGTTTTATACTGATGACCGGGGGCGGATCCAAAGACCCCAATGTTTTTAACTACGAAATGTTCGATTTCAGGCGACTGACACTTTCCCCAATCCTGATATTGGTAGGATTTGCGGTTGAGATTGTAGCCATCATGAAACGCCCAAAAGATTAGCATGACATACTTTGATGCAATAATTATTGCCATTGTTGAAGGAATTACCGAGTTTCTCCCGATTTCCTCAACGGGTCACATGATCATTACTGAACGGCTGCTGGGTACCGATATGAACGAATTCACCAAAGCATTTACGGTGAATATTCAGTTTGGCGCCATCCTTTCGGTGATTGTTTTGTACTGGAAACGGTTCCTGCAATCGTTCGATTTTTATTATAAGCTGTTTGTTGCTTTTATTCCTGCAGCCATACTGGGTTTCTTATTCAGCAACCAGATTGACGCCATGCTCGAGAGTGTGCTGGTGGTTGCCCTCATGCTGCTGGCCGGTGGTATCCTGTTCCTTTTTGTGGATAAGTGGTTTATCAATACCGACGAAAAAAGAGAAGCAACCTATAAAAATGCTTTTGTTATCGGGCTTTTTCAATGCATTGCCATGATACCGGGAGTTTCGCGTTCGGCAGCTACCATTATTGGTGGTATGCAGCAAAAGCTCACCCGTACAAAGGCTGCCGAATTTTCGTTTTTCCTGGCAGTGCCCACCATGGCGGCAGCTTCGGCATACAAACTGCTGAAAGATTACAAACATTTTAATGCCGACAACATCGGCGTTCTGCTGGTCGGAAACCTGGTTGCATTTGTGGTGGCTATGCTGGCCATTAAATTCTTTATCACCTTTCTGCAGAAACACGGATTTAAGGTTTTCGGGTATTACCGGATCATTGTCGGAGCTGTACTGCTGATTCTACTGGCTCTTGGGGTTGATTTGAAGGTGATTTGAGTTGAAGGGCTAAATATCGAATAATGAATATCGAATAATGAATAAGAAACGCAGCTTCTCAATCCTGAGAGTTGCGAAGGGCAAT
>CALCJE010000206.1 GCA_937965665.1 uncultured Bacteroidales bacterium | reverse complement strand
AAACTCAATATCAAGGCCTTACCTGAATTGGTTGGGTATTGAATTCATAGAGGTTATGGTCAGCATGATGTTTTTATTTACGTTAAAAGAAATGGTAGTTTCCGACGAATTGTTAAAAACGTCCCAGGCTTTTAAAGTTAGCGTATGCATGCCTTCAGCCAGTTGAGGCATTTTAAAATTAACTACGCCCGACTGGTAGCTATCGAGATCGGCGCTGTAGTAGCTGTTTAATACCACCGAAGTTGTATTATCGCCATCGAGGGTAGCAACTATATCGTGACCAATGCTGTTACCGATTGTATTAATACCGCTAGCGTCGCTCAGGTGAGCCACCAGTAAAGGCATATCTCCCACGGTAGCCCCGTTTACAAAATTCTCATCGTTTAAAAACAACGATATATCAGGGCCCACATTATCTGTGCTTTGGCTACCGGAGCCCCCGATAATCAATTTTTTACTAAAGCCATTGGCATCCAGATTTTCGTTATGAGCGTAGTACGAAATTTTACCGGGGCCATAACTATAATCAATGTCGCGGGGCACCACAAACTGAACTGTAAACTCGCCTTTGGTGACGGTAGCACGGCCCTGGTACACGTAGTTATCCTGAAGGGTATATTTATCAGGGTAATCACCGGGCAAGGAACCCAGTGTTGATAAAGTCCGTACTTTATCAAACACTTTGATTTCGAGCTGTCCATCAAAATTAGAAAGTGCATGTCCCGATCCATCGGTGACTATTCCTTTTAATTCGACGGCCTGCATGGCAGGTATGGTATCCATTTCCTGGTTAATAGGCTTGCCATTGATATGTGTTGTAACCACATTATATTTCGGATACGCCAGCCGTAATGCCGGATCGCCGAGTAACACGAAGTTCCTCACCAGCGATGCATCGAAACCACCCATCCTGTTTTTGGCATACGAAATTACATCGCCGAAGCGCGGATACTCACCATTTGATTTTGAAAACAGCGTATCGTAAAAATAAAGTGTAAGACCGATATTGGTTCCGGCATTTGCCAGTCGTGTGGTTGTAAACAAGGCAATCCCTCCTCCCAGCGGGTTCAGGAAAACATGTTCGCCGGCTGAAATCCTGGCAGGGTCGTCGTAACGACTGAATTCGCAGGTAGCCGTCATAAACACGGGCATATTTTTATAGTTGGTCCAGGATTCAATTTCACGAACCGTGAGAATTCCTTCTTCTGCCCAGCCTGTTTCGCCACCATGGCCGGTATAATTTATCAGCAATACCCCATTCTGCACATTTGAGGTAATACCGGCATTGGCATCGGGGCATTTCTGCCCGCTGGGTGTTGATACAGGTTTGTATGCATCAATGTATATTTTGTCGAGGTTATAAACAGGCGCTATGTTTTCTATCAGCGGGCAGATCTGTTTTTCGACTTGCCTGAAATGGGTATTGGCATTGCCATTGTCGGCCACAAAACACAGCTTGTTGCGCCAGTCACCCATATTTTCGGAACTGTTGGTAGCATAAAAGATACATTTATCCACAGCCATCTTAGCTTCTTCCAGAGTATTTACCGGGAACCGGCCTATCCCTATATCAATAAGACCCACGGCATCGTTGCCTTCGTTGGCATCGAGAATTCCATAAAAGTCGTCGCTGGCATAGGAATATACCGTATTGAGTGATTCTTTGGTCTGAAAAGTGAGTACACGGTTAGTATTATTCGGAACACGATCCTTGTAATCGAAGGAGCCATCGCCGAAGAGCAGCAGGTACCGTAATTTACTGCCAGCAGAAGGCCGTTGATAAAGCATTCGTGCAAAATCACGAATGGCAGCGGGATCGGATGAACCGGAAGAAAATTCGTTATACACCTGCTCATTGGTGACCACGTTTACAGTTAACCCATCGTACAACCGGTGATGATCGGCCAGTCGGTTTGCCTGTTCCAGGAATAATTTATTGGTAACAATCAACATGTCGGTTGATGCTATGCCATGCAAATCCTGGTTAGTAACCTTTTCGGTAAACTTAGCGTTCAGGAAACTTGTATTATCCCAGGCCACAAACTGCCTGAGTGTATCAGTTTTCAATACAAACCGGCTTACGCCACCTTGTAATTCGGTGGGTACGCGTTTTGCCTGCACCGGGTTGGTAACTTCCCAAATGGTAACATTAGCTGATGAACCACTGAGCAGGAATTCAGTAACAGCCCCTGTATTAGCCGAAGCGGGATCAGCAAAAGCCATTTGACCGCCGGTAAATTTGAGGTCGCGGGGCACATTCAACTCAACCCAGTCGAGCCAGCCAATAGCGGAACCACTGCCGGTATACTGGAAAGCAATCTTTAATTTTTCGCTTGATGTAAAACTTTTTGTTTCAATACGCTCTGTTGCATAGTTATATTCGCTGGATGCAGGACATGAGGGCGTTCCGATTTCCACATCGTTGGCTTTTACTTTAAACGATGCACCTGAACCCGACCTCGATGTAACCCTGTACCGGATAACTGATTGTTTTCCGACGGTAATATTCGGGAAACTAAATTCGGGCAGTTCGAACACGGGCGTGCCAGGGTCCATGCGTTCGCCCACCCAATCTTTGCCGGAATTTATAAAATTTAGAAGATCCTTTTCGTAAAATACACCTTCCATAAATCCCTTTGAAGTATAAGTTGGTGACAGCTGCGATGTAGATTGTTCACTTATCCTCAATCCAGGCCCGCTATCAAAATTCAGGTAGTAATAACTGTAATCTGAATAAATATTAAATTTATGCTCAAAACGACGTGT
>CALCJE010000205.1 GCA_937965665.1 uncultured Bacteroidales bacterium | reverse complement strand
CCATGGCCTGGTATTTTATGGGATGGTATGCATCAGGATCGCCTTTCAAAATCGAGCAGAGCAGGCATATTCAAGGTAATAATGAAGCAGCACTGGCTTTCTTTAAAAAGGCGGCTCAAACGGATGCTGATTTTTGTTTCCCGAACCGCCTGGAAGAAGTCATCGCGCTTCAATGCGCCATGCAGGTAAATGCTGCAGATGCCAGGGCGCCCTATTACCTGGGTAATTTCTGGTATAACGCAAGGCAGTATAACGAGGCAATCAGTTGTTGGGAACTTTCGCGTAGCCTTGACAGCAATTTCCCTACGGTTCGGCGCAACCTGGCCCTGGCTTATTACAACAAAACGAATGAACCGGTAAAAGCCTTTACCGAACTGGAAGCAGCTTTTAATCTGGAAACCACTGATGCCCGGGTGCTGATGGAGTTAGACCAGCTCTACAAAAAACTGAACCGGTCACATCCAGAAAGGCTGGCTTTACTCGAAGAACACCCCGATTGTGTTGAATACCGCGATGACCTTTACCTCGAAAGAGCTACACTTTATAACCAGCTTGGTGATTATGAAAAAGCGCTCAATTTATTGATGAACCGCAATTTTCATCCCTGGGAAGGCGGCGAAGGCAAGGTAACCGGCCAGTATTTGTATGCCCGTATTGAACTCGCCAAAAAAGCATTTTCTGAACAGAAATTTAATGAAGCGATTGCGCATTTGCTGGCCACCGAATCGTATCCCCATAACCTGGGTGAAGGAAAACTTACCGGTACCCGCGAAAACGATATACACTACTGGTTGGGATGTATTTACGAAGCCAGGGGCGACATGCAAACAGCCAGGGTTTACTGGGAGAAAGCTACCGAAGGATCAACCGAACCAACTGCCGCTATATTCTATAACGACCAGCATCCCGATAAAATCTATTACCAGGGACTCGCTTTATTGAAACTGAACAGGAAAGCGGAAGCCGGCCAACGGTTCAATCGCTTGAAAACCTATGGCGAAGAACATCTGAACGATCATATTAAAGTGGATTATTTCGCTGTGTCACTGCCCGATCTGCTCATTTGGGACGAAAACCTTGATCGCCGCAACGAGATCAATTCGCGTTACCTGATGGGATTAGGATTGCTCGGACTGGGTGAGACTGAAAAGGCCAAAGCACAATTAAGCCTGGTTCTCGAAATGGATTGTAACCACCAGGGAACAAAGCAGCAAATGAATTCAATTCTCATACCATAAATTACATTGCTTAATCGTTTAAGATTTTTATCTTTGGTACTTCAGATCATTAAGTATATAACGGACATTTAAAAAAGCCGTTTCAACCTGAATCAAATAAAACATAATTATGGAAAATATTAAGACTTTGCTTGCAAAATTAAATGAAAACAACACCACCCTTAAAAGCCTGTATGGCAACGATCCTGATGTATTAAAAGATCAGACACTCCGCTACGCAGCAGTATTAGAAAAGTTCAGGGAAACATACCATGCTGACAAGGCTGACATTTTCAGCTCGCCGGGGCGGTCGGAAATTGGCGGCAACCATACCGACCATAACCACGGACGTGTGCTGGCCGGAGCCGTTAATCTCGACAATATTGCTGCTGCAGCTAAAAACAACACCGGCGTTATACGCATTTTATCGGTTGGATATCCGCCCTTCGAAGTTGATCTTTCAAATCTGAGTCCGGATAAAAACGAATTTTACACCTCCGCATCCCTCGTAAGGGGAATATGTTCGCGCATGAAAGAACTTGGTTTTTCCATTGGAGGCTTCGATGCTGTTATCGATGGGAGAGTGCCGAAAGGTTCCGGGCTGAGTTCGTCTGCTTCATTCGAAGTATTGATCGGTGCTATCCTCAGCCACCTTTTCAATGACGGCAAACTTGATCCGGTGCAAAATGCCATCATTGGTCAATGGTCAGAAAACAACTATTTCGGCAAACCCTGCGGCCTCATGGATCAGACGGCATGTTCGGTAGGTGGACTCATCACTATCGATTTCAAAGACCCGTCGAAACCTATCGTCAAAGCACTGGATTTTGACTTTGTCGCTACTGATTACGCCCTGGTGATTACAGATGTTGGCGGAGGACATGATGACGCCGCTTCCCAGGCGGAGTATGCCTCCCTTCCTGCTGATATGAAATCCGTAGCACATGAACTCGGTGCAGACGTGCTTCGCCAGGTAAGCCTGGAACAAATTGTTGAAAAAATTCCAGCTATAAGAAAAAAAACCGGTGACCGCGCTATACTCCGCGCTTATCACTTCCAGGGCGACAACCAACGTGTGGTCGATCAGGTAGCAGCCCTGGAAAGAAACGATTTTCAGGCCTTTCTGAAAATGGTTGTGGAGTCTGGCTATAGTTCATTCATGTACAACCAAAATATTTTCGATGTGGTACACAAGGACGATCAGGTAGTATCGCTGGCCCTGGCATTGAGCGAAATGATTCTGAAAGGCAAAGGTGCCTGGCGCGTTCATGGTGGTGGATTTGGTGGAACAATCCAGGCCTTTGTACCACAAAATCTTGTCAATAAATATGTTGCAACTTTGGAGCATGTCTATGGAAAAGGAAGTTGTCACAAGCTTTTTATCAGAGCAAAGGGAGCTATCAAAGTAGAAATTTAGATTCTTTAAAAATGAAATTAATAGATCAAAAGGCTTTTTCTGCCACATTTAAGGGCAAATCCGTATCTTTGTTTACACTCAAAAACGCTAATGGCATGGTGGTGCAAATCACTAATTTCGGTGCTAAAATCGTGAGCATATATGTCCCTGACCGAGATGGAAATTTCAAGGATGTTCTGCAGGGATTCGAAACGGTGGATGAATGGCTAAAAGGTATGCCCTACTTCGGTGCCATTTGTGGCCGTTATGCCAACCGGATCGCCAACGGAAAATTCATTATCGATGGCAAGACATATCAACTCCCGGTCAACAATGGCTCAAACAGCCTTCACGGTGGACCGGAAGGGTTCAACAATCAGGTGTTTGATACGGAAGGTGTTATTGTAAAGAATGGACAGCCGTCCATAAAATTGAAATACAAAAGTGTGGACGGCGAAGAAGGCTATCCTGGCAACCTGGATTTTTCGGTTACATACACACTAACTGAAAAGAACGAACTGGTGCTGGATTATTTCGGAACTACTGACAAGGCAACGCATGTGAATATCTGTTCGCATGGATTCTTCAATCTGGCTGGATGTGAAAACACAGACATCACCGGGCATACGATGATGATCAATGCATTGCAATTCACCCCCGTGAATGAGAATCTGATACCGACAGGAGAATTGAAAGCAGTAGCCGGCACACCGATGGATTTTCGCAAACCAAACGTGATCGGCGAACGGATTGATGCCGACTTTGAACAACTGAAATACGGCGTGGGTTACGACCACAATTGGGTGCTCAACAAGCCGCTCAATGAATTGGGGCTTGCGGCGGTTTATTCCGATCCTGTTTCAGGCCGCGTGATGGAGGTATTTACTACCCAGCCAGGGATTCAGTTTTATTCGGCCAACTGGCACGATGGAAGTGAAAAAGGTAAAGGCGGCATAGCCTACACCAAGCGTTCCGCGGTGTGCCTGGAAGCACAGAATTTTCCAGATTCACCGAATCAGCCTAGTTTCCCCTCTACCTTGCTGAAACCCGGCGATGCATACCGTCATTCATGTATCTATAAATTTTCAACAAAATAAATTTATCCCCTTAACCCAAATTTTATGAGTAAGAACAAGTACTTGTTTCCACTTATTGTAATGGCCTCGTTGTTTTTCCTTTTCGGATTCATAACCACCATGAACAATTCCATGATCGATTTTCTGAAGGATGCTTTTGCTCTTTCCAACAATCGGCTTAAGCAGCTTCCTAACAGCTTTTTCTATGGTGCTTATGCCCTCTCTGTTCCGGTAGGTTTTATCATCAACCGCATCGGCTATAAAAAAGGTGTGTTGTCCGGTCTGGCCTTCATCGCCATTGGCTTCCTGCTGTGCATTCCGCTGGTGGCCATGGGGTACATCCCATTCCTGTTTGGCGTGGCTGTATTTGCCATTGGTGTAGTTATTCTACAGGTAGCCGCCAATCCTTACGTAAATGCACTTGGCGCACCAGAAACTGCAGCAAGCCGATTAACGTTGACCAACGCGCTTAACTCGGTTGCCACGGTTATCGCACCGGTGTTTGTATCGCTTTTGATTGTTAACGATGCCAGTGACCCGAAAGCAGTTCAGTTTCCATTTGGCGTCATCGCGGTTATTACCATAGTGATCCTTGCCATTATGTTTTTCCTTAAACTTCCGGAAATAAAAGGTAATGATGATACAGATGCCAATGGAGTAAAGAAAACCTATAAGCAAAGTGCTTTTCAGTACACTCACGTGTGGCTAGGCTCCCTGGCTATCTTCGTTTATATGGGCATTGAGATAGGTATTCCAAGTTTCTTCGCCGACTATTCCGAAAAGCTGGGTTTCAGCCTTTCCTCTCTCGAAAGAACTGATATGCTGAAGTACTACTGGGGTGGACTTATGGTCGGCCGCTTATTGGGTATTTTCATTCTTCAAAAATTCCCTGCCCGCCAAATCCTCACCCTGTGTGCATTTGGTGGAGCTGCATTTGTACTTGCATCAATTGGTTTAGGGACAAGTGCCAGTACGGTTGCGCTGTGGTTATTCCTTGGAACGGGGCTTTTCCACTCCATCATGTGGCCTGTTATCTATAATCTTGCACTGGAGGATTTAGGCCCACACGCCAAAGTGGCTTCTGGTATTATCGCCACATCGGTTATTGGTGCCGCTATACTCATGCCGCTTATGGGCGCCATCCAGGATATCACAGGCAGCGTGGTTATCGCTATTAGCTGTTTAATTGTTTATTACCTGTACCTTGTATTCTTTGCCCTTAAGGGGTCGAAAGTCAGGTAAAAAGTCTATAAAAAAATACAGTAAAAAGGAGGCTTGCTCAAAAGGCAAGCCTTTTTTTTACCTCTCAGTCTACCCCTACCCTCAAAATGGGTTGCATACAGCTGTGATTCAATGAGATAAATGCGCCAGGTAAAAATAGGCTCTCATACTGAAAATATTTCTCCTGACTTCGACACTCCTGTTTTGTGCAACGCATCACCCAAAATTCAGATTTTCAAGTTCAACATAATAACCGCTTTTCGGAAGGATTTAGAATTTTCACTTTTTGTTGCCGTGATCTTGGTAAAGTATATCGTAACTGCCTTATTTCCTTGATCTCATTGATTGCTTTTTCGGGCGAAAGATTTATAATGTTCAATTTTAATAATCTTTCAAGTTCCTTTTAAACCCCAAAACACACGTGAGCCGGGAATAGTATGGTACGAAAAACCAGTTGTTATGGCTGTGATCATTGGGGCAATCAGTATTATTTTAACAATCATTTTTTGGTAGGAGGACTCATTATGGATATGGACATCAGAATAGCCATCGGGCTTTTATTCATTGTGTTGGGAGCAATATTAACAGGTTTAGGTTTATTTACCATAAACGATGCCGAATTATATGCCCGCTCGCTGGGGTGTAACATCAACCTGTGGACAGGCCTGCTCATGCTGGTATTTGGTCCGCTTATGTTTTTGTTTCCTTACCTGGCATACAGGAAAAGAAGTAAGAGTTAACGCAACCAGCCAAACCGGCTTACAAATCAATAATGCACTAAAGCTGCCCCATCCGGGCAGTTTTTTGCGTTTATAGGCGTTTTTTAAGTCGAAAAAATGTTTTAAATCGCATATTACAAATGGCCTTCAGTGTCATTAACAAGTAGGAAAGAAGTTTCCAATCCGAAATACAAATTGATTTTGATATAATACCTGATACTGGAATAGTTAGAAATGTGTAGACCGGCTGCCACTTACTTCGTTTAATGCTATGTTCCTTATGAGAAACAAACTACTATTTATCCTCTTCCCTGCGCTCATTTATTTCGGGTTGCATGGAAACACTGCCACAGCTGCCAGATCGCCCTTGGTTGACTTCGCTTATGCAGGTATATGTGTAAATAGCGAAACCGTGTTTACGGTCGATGCCGGTGTTACGAATGTAAATGATGTGGTTACCTGGGACTGGAGTTTTGGGGATGGCGATTTCTCGAATATTAAAAACCCGGTTCATACCTATGCAGGAGCTGGCGATTATCCTGTTACACTGACTATTACCGATAAATTTGGAGGCATTGGAACTGTTACTCATATTGTTAGTATTAAAAAACTTCCGGTAGCAAACTTTGAATTTTCAACACCCGATTGCAATAACGAAGTCGTATTTTTTACTGACCATTCAACGGCAGTAAATGGAATTATCGAAAAAAGGACCTGGGATTTCGGCGATGGAACACCCGCTGTTACAGTGCTTCCGCCCGGCGATCCGAATCCTTCACATATTTTTCCAAATACAAACACCTTTAACGTCACCCTTCGGGTGATGAATTCTGATTTATGCGAAAACCAGGTTGTACTGCCCGTAACCATTTCAGCAAGGCCGAAAGCAAACTATTTTTTTAACGGGGAGTGCCAGGACCAGGCAGTTACTTTTAGCGATGCTTCGTCAGCAAACGGCGGCGGAAGCATTATTTCACATGCCTGGGATTTCAGGGACCCGGTAAGTGGTATTGAAAATACTTCGAATACCCAAAATCCGCTGCATGTTTTTGCCAACCCGGGAACATACCTTGTGAAACTAACCGTTACAAATTACAATAATTGTATCGACACCATTTCGAAACAGGTTGTGGTAAAAGCCAGCCCTTCAGCTGATTTTGCAGTTCCGGCAGCTTGTTTAAACACACCAGCCATTTTTACAGTAAACCCGGCCGTTACAAACATAGCCACAATATCATCATGGTTCTGGGATTTTGGCGATGGCAATACTTCGACTGCACAAAACCCAACTAACACCTACCAGGCAGCGGGAACTTATACCGTAAAACTTACGGTTACGGATTTAACGGGCTGTAAAAAAACAGTTTCGCACAACATAGTTATCGATCCTTTACCCACAGCGTATTTCAGTGCTCCGCTTTCGGTATGTGCCGGTGCAGCTGCCGATTTCAAGAATTTGTCGACCCCGGCTGCAGGCTATTATATTTCGCAATGGCAATGGAATTTCGGCGATGGAAACATCCAGACCGTAAACCACCCGGGCAATCCCGATATTTCACATTTCTATACCCTGCCAAACACCTATAATGTTACTTTAAAAATTACAGGCTCAAATGGTTGCAGCAGCAGCAAGTCGCAAACCATCATTGTTCGTCCTAACCCGGTTGCCAATTTCGATTTTACGTCCGCCTGCGTAGGTACGCCTGTAAATTTCAGCGACCTGTCGCAAACCAATGGTGCCGGCTCCATTAACACCTATACCTGGGATTTTGATGATGCAGGCTCAGGTGTTTTAAATAATTCGGATGTTCAGAATCCGGATCACGATTTTGTTGCTACCGGTAACCATGGTGTACGGATGATCATAGTAGCTGCAAACAGTTGTTCCGATACCATCTCGAAAATAATTGCCGTAAAACCTGCACCGGTTGTCGACTTTACGGCTTCAAATACCTGCCAGGGTAACCCGGTGATTTTCAGCCCCGATGCTTCCGTAATGAATATTGCTGCAGTCGGGTCATGGCTATGGGAATTTGGCGCAGGAAATACTTCGGTGCTTTCAAATCCTGCTTATGTGTTTCCTACAGCCGGTAACCACCAGGTGAAACTCACGGTTACTGATAATTCGGGCTGTTCCAATTCTGTTACCAAAACGGTAACAATCATTGCCAAACCTGTTGCCAAGTTCTCGTTTCAGCAGCCTGTCTGCAGCCAGTCGGAGGTGTTATTCAATAATATAAGTGATGCAACGCCCGGTACCGTGTTAACCAGTACCTGGGATTTTGGCGACGGAAATTCCAAAACCGTGACGGCCTTAACCGCTGTTTCGCATAAATATGTTGCGCCTGGGGTGTATCATGTAAAACTCACAATTTTCACCAGCGACGGGTGTTCGAACAGCACTACAATGGTGGTAAATATCATTGCTGAACCAAAAGCCAATTTTAATGTCCAGGCTTCCTGCCTTAATTCACCCGTTCAGTTTACCGATTTGTCGTTAGCAGGGGCCGGCTCCGTTTCATCCTGGAACTGGAATTTTGGCGATGTGAATTCAGGCAGCAATACAGCCGCAATCCAGCATCCATCTCATACCTATACAGCGCCGGGCAGTTACCAGGTTACACTTATTGTGTCCAACAACGGCGGATGTACCGATACCATTACAAAGCCGGTACAGGTGCGAAGCTTGCCTGCAGTGGATTATACCTTTACTACAGGTTGTGTTCAGAGTGCAACCCAGTTTATAAGTTCTTCCTCTGCCAATAACGCAGCTATACTGTCGCGAGTATGGAACTTTGGGGATGGCGGCAACTCATCTGCGACCGACCCTGTTCACATTTACAATGCTGCGGGTACTTTTTCGGTTACCCTCACTGTTACTGATACCGCCGGATGCTCGAACAGTGTAACTAAATCCGTTACCATCCTTGCATCTCCCGTTTCGTCATTTACTGTCTCGACCCAGAACTGTGCCAGCAGCCCGGTTCAATTTACCAATACTTCGGTTGCCACTAACGGAACCATTACTTCATTCCACTGGGAGTTTGGCGATGGTTCGGATGCCTTTATCCTTTCAGCCGCCAGTGCCGATGTAACGCATACCTACAAGTCCGACGGGCCTTATACAGCCAGGCTTACTGTCCATTCATCACTGGGATGCGAAGCTGTTTCGCAGCGAACCATCGTGGTTTCAGCCAGCCCCCAGGCAGCTTTTGTGGCAGATAATGCCTGCGAAGGTGCCGCAGTAGCCTTCACTGACCAGTCGGATCAAAAAACCGGCGCTTCGGTGGTAAAATGGAACTGGAATTTTGGCGACCCGCTGTCGCTTTCAGGAAATACCTCCGACCAGCAAAACCCGGAACATGTTTTCAGCGCCGCAGGCATTTTTGCAGTAAACCTGGATATCGAAAATGCCAGCGGGTGCAAGGCTACCGTATCGAAAACGGTAATGGTTAAAGCAAAACCTGCCGTTGATTTTACCTGGGTTGCAGCCTGCCTCGGGAACGCCACCTCTTTTACCATCGATCCAAAAATTACTTCCATAGCTGATATTTCCGGTTTTGAATGGGATTTTGGCGACGGAACACCTCACAATATTACCCAGAAAAACCCGGTACATACCTACCAGGTGCTCAGCAATTATACCGTTACACTCACCATTGTAAACGTGAACGGGTGTAAAAACGTGGTATCGCACCAGGTAAGCATCCTGCCAAAACCAACAGCCATGTTCAGCACGGTAAGCGCTTGTGCCGGTACCATTACGCAGTTTGCTGACCAGTCGTTACCCGCTGGCAGCTCGCCGGTTAAAACCTGGAAATGGGATTTTGGTGTACCCGGACAGAACGGAGATACCTCGCTGCAGCAACACCCGCAGTGGCTCTATGCTTCGAAAGGTATTTATAATGTAAAACTTACCGCTACCGCCCAGAACGGTTGCCAGGATATGGTAATACGTACTTTGCAGGTGTATGGCAACCCGACTGCCGATTTCAGCTACTCTGCTTCGGCTTGCGAAAACGGGAATGTCGAATTTCAGAATGTTTCTTTCAGTCCGCAGTCGAACATAGTGTCATCTTCCTGGCTGTTTGAGCCAACAAGTTCATCCAACCTGTTTAATCCATCCTATGTTTTTTATACCACCGATTCGTGTTATGATGTAAGGCTGATCGTAAAAGACCTCAGGGGATGTATTGATACCGTGGTAAAACCTGTGTGCGTACCTGCCGATTACGATTTTACCTTCAGCACAACTTCCAACTGCATTAACGATACTACTTATTTCGTTACCAAGCTGTTGTCGCCCAAATCGGGATCGCTGGTAAAGTTTAACTGGGATTTTGGCGATGCAGCTTCGGGCGCAAAAAATACTTCCACACTCAAAATGCCTTCGCATTATTACGCGAAAACAGGAACTTATACCGTAAGTCTTGAAGCCACCGACGAGAATAACTGTGTTAAAACGATTTATAAAAACATTACCATCAACCCCTTGCCTGTACCTGTATTTACCTACACCACCGGCCTCTGCGACAGTACCATTTCCTTCAACGAAAGTTCGACCGGCAACGGCAGCAGCATCAGCAAGTGGATATGGAGTTTTGGCGATGGGGTAACTACAACTGTGAATGCACCGTCGTTGCCTGATATTTCGCACCAGTACCCGGCACCGGGAACATACGATGTATCGCTTAAAGTAGTGAACCAGAACGGTTGTTCCAAAACGATTACTATCCCCGGCATTGTGCTGAACCCCTGTTTAAATGCTTCATTCGAACTCCGTAATACCAAGGTTTGCCAGAATAATACCATTTCGTTCCTCAACACCAGCTTCAGTTCACTTCCGTCGAACATCTGGTACTGGGACTTTGGCGACGGATCCCGTTCAACATTCGATATCAATACCAACCTGGTAAATCATAAATTTAAAGCGCCAGGCGCTTACAAGGTACAGCTGGTGGTTTCAGCTTTTGTGAGTGGGCGCAGGGTAACCGATACCACCTACATGATTGTAAATGTGAGTCCGTCGCCAAAACCCGATTTTACCACCGGGATGGTTTGTAACCAGCAGCTTGCCACATTTACAAATATCACTTCGGGCAGTGGCGCTAAAATTGTAGGGTACAACTGGTCGTTCGGCGAACCGGTATCGGCACCCAATGATACTTCCAGTGCAAAAGATCCGGTTCATATGTACCAGGGTCCCGGCTCGTACGAAGTAATGCTGACAGCCAAAAACGACATCGGATGTTCGGATTCCATCCGGAAGATCATTGTTATAAATGGCTTGCCTGCCGCCAATTTTAAAACTACCCTGTCGTGCGCGGGCCAGGCAACTGCATTTACCGATCTTTCCACAAAAGCCGGTGCACCCATTTCATCATGGAACTGGAGCTTTTACGACAACATGGGCATAATAGGAGGGAAGGACGTTCAGAACCCGGATTATGTTTTCAGTAAACCTGGTGAGTATATGGTTCAGCTCAGGGTTGTGGATGCTTATGGCTGCCGCGATTCCATCAGCCAGTATATTTCGACCTGGGATGTACCCGAAAGTAAGTTTACCATGAAGGAAAACTACAACGACGAGCAGGGACAGCTTCAGTTTACAAACGGATCGAGAGACGCTACCCGTTACCACTGGACCTTTGGCAATGGCGATGATTCGTATGCCGAACAACCAGTGTATGCTTATAAAGATGAAGGTTCATACAATATTACCATGGTTGCCTATAATGCAAAAGGATGCTCGGATACCATGAGTATGAAATATGATTTCATGATCAAGGGTTTGTTTATCCCGAATGCCTTTTCGCCGCAAAACCCGATTGATGCCGTGAGATTGCTGAAACCTGTGGGAATTCATTTGCAGGAATATCGTTTCGAAGTTTACGACAGGTGGGGAAACCTTTTGTGGTGGACTGATAAACTCGACAGCAACGGATGCCCGACCGAAGGCTGGGATGGTACTTATAAAGACGTACCCATGCCATCAGGCGTTTATCCCTGGCGGGCTACAGGCGTGTTCCG
>CALCJE010000204.1 GCA_937965665.1 uncultured Bacteroidales bacterium | reverse complement strand
GCTATCACTTACCTGAATGGAATTTACTGTTCAACCATTAACGAGGATGTAACGCAGAAAGCCAAAACCGAACTGGAAAATATATTGCGTACGCGGCACAAAATCAAAGACGGTGGCGAGGACGATTTCAACGTACGTTCGCAGCAGGAAATGCTTACTATGTTTAGCAGCACCAGCACGGTGATGACCATTCTGCTTGCTGTAATAGCCGGTATTTCGCTTATTGTCGGCGGTATTGGAATCATGAATATCATGTTTGTTTCGGTAACCGAACGTACCCGCGAAATCGGCCTGCGCATGGCAGTCGGGGCACGCGGATTCGACATCCTGACACAATTCCTTATCGAAGCGGTAATGATCAGCGTGGTTGGCGGTATAATCGGGGTGGCACTGGGCATCGGGAGTTCATATATCATCAAAAGCATTCTCAACTGGCCAATAGTTATTACCTCGTATTCTATTGTTTTGTCGTTTGCAGTTTGTACATTTACAGGGGTGTTTTTTGGCTGGTATCCCGCCAAAAAAGCAGCCAACCTCGATCCGATTGATGCAATAAGGTATGAGTAGAATGTGGGATGTGGGATGTGGGATGTGGGATGTGGGATGTAGAATGTGGGATGTGGGATGTGGAGCTAACCTGTAAATTTATGACTTCGTTCCGTCGTTCAATCCGGGTAAAAAAGAATTTCGAACAAGATTGATTCAATTGAATAATAAGCCATGGCTGAAATTAATAAAAACCGTTCCGTTCAGTTTTCCATACATTTTATCATCTGGGGCATCATTGCATTTTTCCCCTTGATATTTATGTACAGTGAAGGTGAGCGCAGCCTGATTCGTTTCCTCGATTTTTCGATGCCGCTCATTTTTTTGATGGTGGTTTTTTACGCCAACTATTTTGTGATAATAAGCAGGTATCTGTTTAACAAAAAGATATGGCAGTTTTTCGTGGTAAACCTGTTGCTTTTTGCAGCCTGCATTACACTGATGGAACTGGTGAAACACTTTTATTTTGCCGAGTATTTTGCTAAAATGAGCTTCAGGAAACCCGGTCCGCCGCACGATAACATGAAGCAAATCATATTTTTCCGCGACATTTTTTCGATGACAATGACCGTGGGACTGGCGACAGCCATTAAAATGACCACGCAATGGTACCAGTCGCAGGCCGAACAAAAAGAACTCGAAAAGTTGCATATACAGTCGGAACTTACCAACCTGAAGAACCAGCTGAACCCTCATTTCCTTTTTAACACCCTCAACAATATTTATTCGCTTATTTCCATCAACCAGGAAAATGCGCAAAATGCCGTTCACCGGCTTAGCAACCTGATACGCTATGTGCTTTACGAAAGTGATCACAGCCGGGTTCCGCTTGCGAAAGACCTTAATTTCACAACCAATTACATACAGCTTATGAGCCTGCGGTTGCCTTCGCATGTTACACTTGAAACCAACATTGTTGCGGCCACTGAAGGGATTATGATAGCGCCGCTGCTATTTATGTCGCTGGTCGAAAACGCTTTCAAACACGGTGTAAGTCCGTCTGAGCCTTCGCGCATCTCAATAAAAATAAGCCTTCCAAGCGAAAACCAGGTGGAATGCCTGGTTGAAAACAGCAATTTCCCCAAACCCGAAACCGATAAAAGCGGCTCCGGCATCGGGCTGGTTAACCTGAAGAAAAGACTTGAACTGCTTTATCCATCAGCGTTTGAACTCACTATCACGGATCAGGGATCAATATACAGCTCGAGGCTGATGATAAACTTAGAACCGAATGCAATTTAGAAATCTGAAAATACGATCCTGAAACTTTTTTTCTTCGTCGTACCTCCTCGCAATGACTTTGAAACTTTGAAACTTTTATCACCATGAACCTCCGTTGCCTGCTTGTTGATGATGAACCGCTGGCCCTCGATCTGCTTGAAGGCTATGTGGCAAAAACGCCCTCGCTCACGCTGGCAGGTCGCTGCAGCAGCGCTTTCCAGGCCATGGAAATGCTTGATAAGACGGAAGTTGACCTGATGTTCCTGGATATTCAAATGCCGGGCCTGACCGGAATGGAGTTTGTCCGCAGCCTGAAAAACCCGCCAAAAGTTATTTTCACCACCGCTTTTGAGCAATATGCCCTCGAAGGTTTTAAAGCCGATGCCATTGATTATTTGCTGAAACCCATCAGCTACCCCGAATTTCTGATTGCAGTAAATAAAGCCAAACGCTGGTTCGAAGTTTCCGAAAAACCCGCCTTTGCCGAAAGCAGGAATTCCATTTTTGTAAAAGCTGATTATAAGCTCATTCAAATAGAATTTAACAACATATTATATATCGAGGGATTGAAAGACTATGCGAAATTTTACCTGGAAGGCACAGAAAAACCGGTACTGTCGCTGATGAGCATGAAATCGCTCGAAGAGAATCTGCCTGAAAGCCGTTTTATGCGCGTTCACCGTTCGTTTATCGTAAACCTTGATAAAATAAAAACCATTGAGCGCAACCGGATTGTTTTTGGCAAGGAATATATCCCGGTATCGGATAATTATAAAGAGAAATTCCAGCAATTTGTGAACGAGCGGTTTTTCTAGCAATTTCATCCCATAGTACACTGAACACCTAAGCTCTTCCTATTCATCTTAAAATTTTCCCGATATTTTCCCGGGAACATCACTGCTTTCTGCTGATTCAGTAAACACCAAATTCTGAAGTACCATTCACTTTATCGTGAAAAAGGCGGTGTATATCCCCCGAATCAGGTTGTTAGTCTATTTCATTTCCGGTTTCCCAATACGCGGAATAATTTTGTTCTGTTAAAAAAAGTGAAAACAGAATACTTGTCCCCACCCCTGATCAGCAATAACGTACTGTTAAAGGAGAGTGTACTACGGCTGGTATAACAACCGGCAAATTCAGTTTCACTTATTCAGGCATTTCAAAAACACAATATACCGGTCAATTATGAGAAAACCACTTTATCTGCTTTTAATGTGCGCTTTGCTGGGATTTAATTCCTGTACCAAGGACTCATCAGAAGAAAACAGTGATACTGGCATCAGCAGCCACAATACCGGCAAAAATTGCCTGGGCTGCCACTCGTTTAAAGTCGCCGGTTCGGTTTATAATTCTGCGTTCACTTCTGTTTATTCCGGCGCGACCATGAAAATAACCTCGGCAGCTAACGGAGGCGGAAATGTACTAGCCACGCTCACTTCCGATAAAACCGGGAACTTTTATACCAACACTTCTGTGAGTTTTGGCAGCGGAGTTTATGTAAGCGTTACCGGTTCGGGTGGCAATGTGAAATATATGTCATCGGCCATTACCAGCGGCGCATGCAACTCGTGCCACAACGGTTCAACCACTGCTAAAGTGTGGGCCGAATAATATTTACACCATTGACAGTTCTCATATTCCCAATCCAAAAAAATAACCAGTCCGCTATGTTTAAAAAGGGTTTTCGGTTAGCCGGTTTTTTGATGCTATTATCATTAGCCTCTTCCGCCCAGGATGAAAAGTTCAATATCTGGACCACAGCCCAGATTCAGAAAGAATGGTACCGCTGGAATTTTGCAGCCGAAACCGAATTGCGAAGCAGCGGATTTTATAAACATTCCGATAGGCTGAGCCTGCAGCTGCAAGCTTCGTACGACGTGAAAAAATGGTTGAAAACCGGGGCTTCATACCAGCTTATTGACTATTACGATTCTAAATACGATGACTATCAAATCCGGAATCGGGTTGGCGCATTTGTACAGGGCAAAAAAAAGTGGGGTAATTTTTCTTTCACATTACAGGAACAGTTGCAACTTACCACCAAAGATGAAAGTGACAGGATAAAAAGTAACGGCGAAACTGATACTTATTCTATAAACCCTTCACTCAGATGGCTTAACAAAGCACAAGTAAAATATAATATCCACGGTATTCCGCTTACTCCTGCTTTTTCAGCCGAAACATTCTACCAACTAAATGATCCCGATGGCAACACTTTTACAAAAATCCGCTACTCGCTGTCGCTGGATTATAAATTCGCCCCAAATCACCACATCGAGTTGTCGGGCAAAATAGATAACAAACTCGATGACCCTGAAAACAAATATATCCTCGGCATAGGCTACACTTTTTCCTTTTAACAGGATGTAAACGCACGCAATTTTTCAGTTCTAAAAAAACAATAACTCAATCTCACTTATTCAAGTACTTACAAAAAACAGAATACCCATGAAAAGAATAATTTTAATATTGAGCCTGGCTATCGCAGCAACATTCTGGACTTCGTGCGAAAAAGATCCTGACAACAGCAAGGGGAGTGGATCTGATGTAGAAGATGGAGTTAGCCATGAGGAAACCAGCGATTATACCTGGGATATTTCGTCGGAGATTGCCATAACACTGAATGGCACTAAGATTACCTCCAACTCACCCCATGTAAGCATTAGCGGAAGCAAAGCCACGATTACAGCAGCGGGTAACTACAAAATAAGCGGATCGCTTTCGAATGGCCAGATTGTAGTTGATGCCGACAATGAAGACCTGGTGAGGCTGATTTTTAACGGCGTAAACATCACTAATTCATCAGGTTCAGCTCTACTGATTGAGAAATCTCAAAAAACGATAATCAACCTGGCCGACAGAACTCAAAATACAATAACCGACGGTTCAACATATGCCAACGTGGCCGATGATCCGAATGCAGCAATTTTCAGCAAATCGGATCTTACTGTTTTTGGTACAGGATCGCTTACTGTAAATGGAAAATATAAAGATGGTATTACGAGTAAGGACGGGCTTTTACTAAAAAGCGGAACAATTACCTCCACTGCAGTTGATGATGGTATACGCGGCAAGGATTACCTGCTTGTAAAAGGAGGAACTATTACTGTAAATTCTGGTGGCGATGGTCTGAAATCGGATAACGATGCCAATTCCGCGGTAGGTTATATCCTTATCGAAGACGGAACAATACAAGTTACTTCGGCCGGCGATGGAATTACAGCGCAAACTACGGTTACTGCCACCGGCGGCGTTCTCGATCTGAAAACCGGGGGCGGCAGCACATCAACCGTTTCGGGCGATGCATCTGCCAAGGGTATCAAAGGCCTGGTAAGCGTAACGCTTGCACCTGAGTCATGCACCATTAATTCAGCTGACGATGCTATACATTCCAACAGCAAATTGATTATAAACTCGGGCACTTTTAATCTCTCAACTTCGGATGATGCCATACATGCAGATGCTGAAATTACTGTAAATGATGGTACAATTGCTGTTGCCAAATGTTACGAAGGCATTGAAAGCCATGTTATTACCATTAACAAAGGCGATATAACCATCGAAGCATCCGACGATTGTTTTAACGCTACAGCTGGCACGCGCACCGAGCAGGACGATAAAAGCTGGACTTATATTTATGGTGGCCGCATTGCCGTGAACTCGCTGAGAGGCGATCCACTCGACAGCAACGGCAGCATGGCCATGACCGGCGGAACCGTTATTTGTCACGGCCCGGCATCGCAGCCCAATGTAGCAATCGATTACAACGGAACTTTTAATATCACAGGCGGAATGCTTGTTGCAGCAGGACCCAGTTCAAATATGTTCCAGGGATTCAGCGCTACTTCGTCGCAAGCTTCGGTGAAGGTAGTTTTCAAATCGACACTTTCTGCCTCAACAATTTTTCACATTCAGGATGCCAATGGAAATGAGGTGGTTACTTTTAAACCGGTGCGAAATTACCTCACAATGGTTTTTTCATCGCCGGCACTGGTAAAAGGTGCAACATATACCATTTATAAAAGCGGAAGCTCAACTGGGACCCAGCAGGATGGCCTGTACAACGGGGGAGCTTATTCACCCGGAACACTGGTTTCAACCTTTACCGTATCGAACGCGGTTACTTCGCTTACAAATTTGTAAATCCTTACACATGAAAGCACTTTTAACCATGATATTCCTGGCTGTACCCTGTTTTTGGGTAAATGGACAGTCGGCTAAAGACGTGAAAGAAAACAAAGTGAAATCAGTTACAACCTGGCAGAGCGACAAAGATGAAAACCCCGTAAGGATTTATAAAGATTCGTTCGAAGCATTCGATAAAAACGGCAATACTACCTTGAAAATCAATTATAATGCAGATGGCTCCACTGAGCGTAAAGTAAGCTTCAGGTACGATAAAAATCAGAATAAAACCGAAGAAATTGAGTACAAGGGCGATAATGAAATAGTAAGCCATAAAGTTATCGTGTATAACTCTTTAGGCAAGAAAACAGAAGAACGTGAGCTTTCGCCTTCCGGTGAACTGTTAAAGAAAACCGTTTTCAGTTACAATGCATCGGGTGAAAAATCGGCTGAAACAACTACTGATGCGAAAGGAAACCTTCTGAAAACTACAGAATATCAGTATAATTCGCGAAAGCTCAAAATACAGCGGATTACTTCGAACAAAGCAAAAGTGGTTGAATCCGTTAAAAAATGGGCTTACGAATATTATTAACCATCATGAATACCCTCCTTGATTCACAAAAAATACTGAATACGTACGATCCTATATCGCTTGCAGAAATGGATGCCGTGAAATTGCTCGACAGGATTGATAAAAAATACGTCTTTCATGCCAGTCGGCTCAGAGAAATTCTTAGTAAACTGCTGGATTCGTACTTTGTACTGACCATTGCAGATAAGCGATGGAGCCATTATGAAACAAGGTATTACGATACTGAAAACATGGAAATGTACCTCAGCCATCATAGCGGGAAACTGAACAGGTTAAAAATACGCTTGAGGAATTACACCGACTCCGGATGCAGCTATTTCGAAATAAAAGCCAAAACCAACAAGGGCCGTACCATCAAACACCGTGTAAGTGTAACAGATCCCAACGATCCTTTTACAGAAAAGTCAGAATCGCTTCTGAAACGAAAAACCTGTTACATTCAGGATCAACTCCTCGAAGTGATACAGGTGAATTACAACCGTATAACCCTGGTTAACAAAAATTACTCGGAGCGCGTTACCCTCGATACCGGCCTTGGATATGTTTTCGATAAACAAACCTGTAGTTTTCCGGAACTTGTCATTGCAGAGGTAAAGCAGGACAGAAATTCATCATCTCCATTTATCAGCTTAATGCAGGCAAGTCATTTTCATCCAAAATCGCTCAGCAAATACTGCCTTGGTATTGCCAGTATGAATCATACAATAAAAAACAACCGTTTTAAACCTCATCTGCTTTATGTTAAAAAACTTTGTAACCAACAGGAATAACCGTGTGATGGTTTTCCTGTTCCTGGTCATGCTGTCGACTCCCGGCAAGGGATTGGCCCTCGAAGCCATCGATAGTGAATTCCCTGCCACCGAATCAGCCGAATTTAAAGAATCAAAAGCGGAAAAGAAAAAAGACAAGGATAGCATTACAATCAATACACGCTTTTATATAAGCCTTGCTATGGATGTTACTGCAGTTATGCTTATCATCCTGCTGATCTATCATCCGAATTACAAGAAACTGGACACAACATTCACTTTTATTGTGTTCAATGTAGTAATCTTCCTGCTCACGTTTGTGCTCAACAAGGTAAAAATATCCATGGGAGCGGCTTTTGGCCTGTTTGCTGTGTTTTCAATGCTCCGATACCGGACCGAAGGCATTGGCATGAAGGACATGACCTACCTTTTCATTTTCATAGCCCTGGGGCTTATCAGCGGGATTCAACTGGAATATGATGTACTTGCAATCATTATAGGAATAGTATTATTTATCACGGTTTTTCTCGACTCCAACTTTATACTCAAACGGGAATTCAGCCAGTGTGTACAGTTCGAAAAAATAGAAATGATAAAGCCTGAATTGCGCGATGATCTGATAGAAGAACTCCGGCAGCGAACTGGTCTGAATATACGTCGGGTCGTTATCCGTAACCTCGATTTCCTGAAAGATTCGGCCGAAATACGCATCTATTACAGGGAGTAAGGCAATTGGTAAAATGCCCGGAAGCAAAGCGATCGTCAGAAACATGGTTTTAGCTGCATTCATTTTGAATTATTTCCGGAATCAGAACATCGGTAAAATCCGGCAATTTATCCTTACAATCGGCTGCTCCATCTATTTGTTTTGAAACATTGGCTGATGGTTTTGAATTTTGTACCTGGTTAGTTGGTTTAGTTGCAGAGCGAAAGAAAGAAAAGGTAAATAAAAGTATAATGTTTCTTCCCGGTCTTTTGCCAGGGTTGATAGTTGAAGGCAAGTTTCCGGAATCAGAAATTTTAAAATTCTTACCTGGACTTTCTTTTGCTCTTTTTCAAAACATACAAGCCATTTAAGGCAGAAAGGCAGAAATCGATTTACTAGATGAAAATCTTAATTCTGCGAAAGTTACGCATACATTCCTCTGAAAATACCGATCAATATACAAAGCATACATCGCCACAACGATCAATGTACACCAGCATTCTATGAAACAAAAACCTTACATCAACTTTAAGTATTGCGTCCCCACCCTTGTTTTCATACTGTTTTTTGCCACAACCACATCCGCGCAAAGCCTGGATAAAACCCGGATAAACGAATATTACTGGGGTACCCCGCTGAATAAGGTTTTAAACGACCTGAAATACAAATATCAGATAGCTATAAATTATGATTCGGTAATGGTTTCCGGTTATACGCTGGATTATTTGTTTACCAATACCGTGGCAAAAACAGCTTTGGATATCATTTTCCGCGATAATAAGAACCTGTTTTATATGGTCGATTCCAACAATGTAGTCCAGGTGATGCCTCGCGAACTTACGGCCGGCAATATGCTTACCAGCGAAAACCTGAAATTCCAGGGCGATCCCCGCCGTTTCAATTTCACAGCCACTGGCATGGTAAAGGACAAATTAAGTGGCGAACCGTTGCCCTTTGCCTCGGTACTGATACGCGACAACAGCGATGGCACAACCACAAATGTCGATGGATATTTTACACTGCGGCATGTACCGTCGGACACTTCGGCCATCGTTGTTTATTACCTCGGGTATTACAAACAGGTTTTCTATCTCAGCCCGCAATCGGATATCAATAAGCTGGTTGTAAGCCTCGATCCCATGGCCCAGCAACTCAGCCAGGTTGAAATTACAGGCCACCGCGAAGAACTGATGAAAGCCTCATCAGGCGGCAATATGGTTAAAATGGCCCCCGCCAAAATTGCCGAACTACCCAGCCTGGGCGAAAAGGATATTTTCCGCACTTTTCAGCTTATGCCTGGTATTGGCGGCAGCAACGAGTCGTCGTCGGGATTGTATGTACGTGGCGGCACACCCGATCAGAACCTGATCCTTTACGACGGATTTACCGTTTACCACCAGGAACATCTTTTTGGTATGTTCAGTGCTTTTAACCCGAATGCCATTAAGGAGGTACAGCTTTTCAAAGGCGGCTTCGAGTCGAAATACGGCGGCAGGCTGGCCAGTGTAATGGAAATTATTGGTAAAACAGGGAACGAAAAAAAGTTTAATGCCGGAATCGACGCTGGTTTCCTGGGCATTAACGGGTATGTCGAAATCCCGATAAACCACAAGGGATCAGTTTTTATTGCTGCACGTAGATCGTATAAAACCTTTCTTTACGAAAAGCTTTTCGATTCGTTTACCCAAAACAGCAACAGCGCCCCCAGGCCAGTGAACATGCCAACGGGAGGACCTCCGGGAATGGGGCGGGCAATGGAAGAACAGTCGCCGACCTCATACTTTTACGACCTGAATTTTAAAGCGACTTATCCAGTAACAAAAAGAGATATTATTTCGTACAGCTATTTCAGCGGGCAGGATGCTTACGACAATTCGCGCGACGATAGCCGCTCGCGCGGAGGGATGAGCATGAGCGGCAGTGTTACCGACCTCACCAAATGGGGAAACTGGGGAACCAGCCTCAAATGGTCGCGCAAATGGAATGATAAAATCTATTCGAACAACCTGTTATCATATTCCGATTATTTCAGCAAGAAGGATCGTTCGTCAGTGCGATCATTTACTGATGAAGATGGAGTAACAGAAACAACCAACAACGGGACCGTGGAAGACAATAAGCTTAAAGATCTTTGTTTTAAAACAGACAACGAAGTAAAAACAGGGCTTCACAACCAGGTGGAATTTGGCTTCCAGTTTAATAAATACAATATAAAATACAATTTTGTTGAAAACGATACCTTAAGCATTCTCAACATGAAGGATAACGGTTCGCTGGCTGCTGTTTACCTGCAAAACCGATGGACGCCACTCGGCAAATTTATGGTTCTGCCGGGCATCAGAACCTCCTATTACAGCAATACCGGGAAGGTCTATTTCGAGCCTCGTCTTCAGGCAACGTACGATCTGACTTCGAAACTAAAACTCAAGGGATCAACCGGCGTTTTCTACCAGTTTGCAAACCGCATCATCCGCGAGGATATACAATCAGGCAGTCGCGACATCTGGGTGCTTTCCGACGGCGAAAAAATACCCGTGAGCAAGGCGCTTCATTTTATAGCCGGAGCCAGTTACGATACCAAAGATTACCTGTTCGATGCCGAAGCCTACTACAAAAAGCTTTCTGGTCTCACTGAATACACACTAAGGTTTACCCAGCAATTTGGCCATAGCATCGATTATTCTTCCCTTTTTTACAATGGCGACGGCTATACCCGTGGTATCGATCTTCTGGTTCAGAAAAAATATGGCAAGTATTCCGGTTGGGTTGGCTATACGCTTTCGCAGACACGGTATCATTTCCCCGTGTATGGCAACGAATACTTTGCCGCCACCCAGGATGTTACCAACGAAATAAAGATTGTGAATACGTACAAAGTCAGGAAGTGGACATTTTCAGCCACCTGGATTTTCGGAACCGGGATGTCGTACACCAGGCCTATTTGTGGTTATGTTATGACCATGCCCGACAGTACCACGGTGAGTGCAATTATACCCGGAACTAAAAATGCAAACCGTTTGCCGAATTATCACCGCCTGGACATTTCAGCCAAATACGACTTCAACCTGTTCGAAACCGGCAAAGGAAGTATCAGTTTTTCGGTTTTCAACCTGTATAACCGTAAAAACGTATGGTATAAAGAGTTTGAAGTTGATAATACCGGTCTCACCGAAACAAACGTAACTCTGCTCGGATTTACACCAAACATTTCACTTTCATTACAACTCAGGTAAGCATGAAATCGATCGTATTGATTATAGTTTCCATTTCCCTGTTAACAGGACTTACATCGTGTCAGAAGGAACTAATGACGCCCATAAACGGCAATAACGCTGCTGTAGTTGAATCGTATATAAAAGCAGGTGATACAACAATTTTGGTGTATCTGTCCAAAATTATACCCTATTCTGATGATACAAGTGATATCAAGGAAATGATTCCCGGAATAAATGTTTTCATCAACGGGAATCAACTTACCGAGGTTGATACCGGAATTTACCAGTTGCAACTTCCACATTCAAAAGTTGTTGCAGGTACCACCTACAACCTCCAATTCGAATATGGCGGCAATAGTATATCATCACAAACAGTAATCCCTGAAGCTCCGGAGAATTTCACTATCTCGGCTTCTTATATTTATGTTGACAGGGGAACCTCAGGTACCGGTGGTCCGCCTTCCATGATGACCCCGATAGAACTTAACTGGAGCAATCCGGATGGCTCCTATTATTACA
>CALCJE010000203.1 GCA_937965665.1 uncultured Bacteroidales bacterium | reverse complement strand
GGTTACAACTGACGGATCTCCCAGTGGATCAAACGTTTCAATAAATATTCGTGGTATTGGTTCTATTAATGGCACAAATCCTTTATATGTTATTGATGGTGTATCAACTACGTCAGGCATGCATGAACTAAACCCTAATGATATCGAATCCATCCAGGTATTGAAAGATGCATCTGCAGCTTCTATCTACGGTTCAAGAGCTTCAAACGGAGTAATCATTATTACAACTAAAAAAGCAAAAAAGGGTGATTTGAATGTTACTGCAAATGCGCATACCAGTTTTTCCTGGTATGGCACAAAATTAAGTGTTCTTGATGCTCAAGGTTATGGGCAGGCAGTATGGCAAGCCAGCGCCAATGATGGTGCTCCTTTGGATCATTATTTAAGTTATAACTTCGATTGGGGTTATGATGCCCAGGGGAAAGCTGTGCTGAATCAAATTTCATTACCTGAATATATTGATCCTTTAACACGCACAATGAAGACTTCAGACACTAAATGGTTTGATGAAATATCACAATCGGCATTTTCGCAAAACTATGATGTTTCTGTTCTTCATGGAACTGAAAAATCGGATGCAATGTTTTCGCTTGATTACACCAACAATCAGGGTATTGTTAAAACAACCGATTTTAAACGCATTTCGGCCCGTTTGAACACCGATTACAAAATGCTCAATAATAAATTTATTGTTGGGGAAAACTTTACGCTGAGTACAACATCTGAGGTACAGGATCCCGGAGTCCTTAATCCTGCATTGCAGGCTTTGCCCATAATTCCCGTTCATACTGTTGATGGTATAGGCTGGGGAGGCCCTTATGGAGGTATGAACGATCGACAGAATCCTGTAAGACTTTTAGAGGATAATAAACAAAATCATTACAATTTCCTGAGACTTTTTGGAAATGCTTATGCAGATCTGGAAATTGTTAAAAACCTGCATTTTAAATCAAGTTTTGGTTTGGATTACGGAAACTATTACAAAAGAGACATGCAACTAGCTTATGTTTCCGGTTATCTGAATAATCCGATCAATAGTGTAACCAGCATTCAATCCCATTCTACAAAACTAACCTGGACTAATACGTTGAATTACAATATAAAATTTGGCAATCATGTAATTGATGCAGTTGCAGGTACTGAAAGGTTTAAACAGAATGATGATAACTTTTGGGCGAAACGCCAGGTTTTTGTAAGTGAAGACCCTGATTACATGTACCTTGATGCTGGCACCGGGGTAAAAGATAACGGGGGTTCGGCAGTTGAATATCGCTTATTATCATACTTTGGAAAAGTAAACTATGTATACAATGAAAAATACCTTGCATCTGTTACGTTAAGATATGATGGGTCCTCGCGTTTCGGAAAAAATAATCAGTTTGGTACTTTCCCGGCATTCAATTTAGGCTGGAGGCTGAACAATGAAAATTTTATCAAGGATAATTTTGACTTCATATCCGATCTTAAAATGCGTTTCGGTTGGGGTAAAACCGGAAGTCAGGATTATATTAATGCAACTGCCAGCAAAACACTCTACCAAACTAATTATAGCGGTGGCGATCCCACCTGGCGTGCGCCTGATGGAACTGCTTATGACATTACAGGTGCAGGTTCAGGTACACTTCCATCAGGCTACCAAATTATTCAGCGCAGCAACGATGACCTACGATGGGAAGCTACAACTCAAACAAACATTGGACTTGATTACGGTTTCTTTGATCAAAAAATGTATGGCTCGCTTGACTACTATATTAAAAACACTTCTGATATGCTTGTACAACCTGCCTACATCGGTGTTATTGGCGAAGGTGGTAATCGCTGGGTAAACGGTGCAAGTATGGAAAATAAAGGATTTGAATTCCAGCTTGGATATCGCGGTAAAATAGGCGCGGATCTGAATTATGACTTCACCGGGAACTTCGCACTATACCGCAATAAGATTACTGATTTGCCCGAATCTGTTGTAAACAATTACGGAGGAAATGGCACTACCGTCAACATTTTGGGTCATCCATGGGGATCAGGCTATGGTTATGTTGCTGATGGCCTTTTTACCACCGACGATGAAGTAGCTAATTCAGCGGAACAACTCGGTAAAGGACTGGGCCGAATCCGTTACAAAGATTTAACCGGAGACGGAACAATTGATTCAAGAGATCAGACCTGGATTTATAATCCAAATCCTGATTTCTCTTATGGTTTTAACTTTTATTTCCAGTACAAAGGATTTGATTTAACTATGTTTTTCCAGGGCGTAGGTCATGTTGAAATTAATGTTTATGGTGTTAAATCGATGACTGATTTCTGGAGCATTAACGAAACCGGATCAAATAAAGGCACTCGGTTACTTGATGCATGGTCAGTTTCCAATCCGGACTCTGACATCCCAGCCCTAACAAGTACCGACAGAAATAATGAAACCAGGTTTTCCACCTACTTTATCGAAAACGGTTCCTACATGAAACTGCGAAATTTACAAATAGGTTATACTTTACCAGGTACGCTAACAAAGAAATTTTTTGTCAGTAACCTGAATCTTTATGTTAGCGCACAAAATGTGTTTACTATTAAGAGCAAAACATTTACCGGAGTTGATCCTGAAACACCTGGATTTGGCTATCCTATTCCTACCATGGTTACCACAGGGATTAAGGTTTCCTTCTAATCAAATTAATAACATAAAAACAAAAGGTCATGAAAAAAATACTTTTTTTAGTCATATTACTGGCAACCTTCTCTTGCAAAAAAGATTTTTTGGATGTTTCTCCAAAAGCTCAACTCAGCGAGGAGCAGGTAAAGAGCGGAACAGAGGAATTGGTGAATGCTGCCTATGCTTCACTTGGTAACGATCACTATAATACCCCTTACAGCCTTTGGCCATATGGCGATGTCAGGTCAGGCGATGCTTATAAAGGCGGTCGCGATGAGGCTGATATTCAGAATTTTTATTTCTTCGAAATATTTAAGCTTGTTCGTAGCGATTTCGGCGAAATTGATGGTCAGTGGTTCATGTATTATGTAGCTATATCAAGGGCAAATGCTGCACTTGCAAACCTTAACAATGTTACGGAAGCAGATTATCCTGCAAAAAAAACAAGGCAGGCTGAAATGCGCTTTTTGCGTGGTCATTTTTACTTTCAGCTTAAAATCATGTTCAAATACATACCTTTTATTGACGAGCTGGTAAATACAAATGAGTATGTGAATATCTCGAACAGGGCTTTAACTAACGATCAGTTATGGGAAAAAATTGCTGAAGATTTTCAGTTTGCCGCTGAAAATCTTCCTCCTTCACAAACTGAAATAGGAAGACCAAGCAAGGCAGCAGCTACCGCATACCTGGCTAAAACGAAGCTTTATCAGGCATACGAACAGGATGAAAAGAACAATGTTACAGGTATAAATCTATCCAAACTGAATGAAGTAGTTACCCTTGCTGACCAGGTTATTGGATCATCCAATGCCTTAGAACCTGATTTTGCTAATAACTTCATTCCTGGAGCTGATGAGAATGGAAGAGAATCTGTTTTCGCCATCCAGTACTCAAAAGATGATGGTACCATGTTCGGCCGATTAAATTTTGGCGATGTTTTGGGTACTCCACAAGGAATTGGATGCTGCGATTTTCACAAACCAAGTCAAAACCTGGCAAACGCATTCAAGACCGGGAGTAATGGACTACCCATGTTCAATGATTTTAATGACTCTGATGTAGATCCATCAGTTAATACTGTTGATCCACGATTAAATCATACCATTGCAATGCCTGGCCATCCCTATAAGTATGATCCGAATGTAATTTATCAGAAAAACTGGAACCGGACTCCGGATGTTTACGGCGTTTTTGCTTCCCAGAAAGAAAATGTTCAGAAAGGAAGCCCCTACATGGTGCAGGTTGGCCCTTTCTATGCCAATTCAAAAAACAGGATCATAATCCGCATGGCTGATGTTATCTTGTGGAAAGCTGAAGCTCTTATTGAGTTAGGCCGTCAGGATGAAGCTCTTCCTTTAATCAATGAAATACGTACAAGGGCAAAAAACAGTACCGCACTTTTAAAAATGGCTAACGGAAACTACGAATCAAATTTCAAAATAGACACTTATCAACCAGGTGTAAATTGCACATGGACAAAGGAATTTGCCCGCCAGGCACTCCGCTGGGAACGTCGTCTTGAATTCGCTATGGAAGGTTCCCGTTTCTTTGACCTGGTAAGGTGGGGCATTGCTGATACATATCTGAATGCTTATTTCCAAACAGAAAAGACAAAACGCGATTATCTGAAAGATGGTTTATTTACAAAAAATCGTGATGAATATGCTCCGATTCCGCTCAATCAGATTAGGTTTAGCCATGATTTGTATAAACAAAATTATGGATATGTTGAGTAAACCAATTAATACATACAGATTGTTAAACAAACAGGTTATCCTAAATCCAAAAGCAATGAAAAAAAATAATCTAATATATTTTATTCTGCTGGGGACTATTCTCTCATTGATGAGTTGCCAAAAAAATGAGATTGATGTCACACCAACAAAATTAGCTTCAGTATCTAATCTTCAATACGTTCTAACCGGAGATACTGTAGTTTTAACATGGAATCTTCCAACTGGTTATGATACGCTGGATGTTACTGTTAATGATGGATCAGCAACAAATCATTTGAAAATGAATGCAACTTCTTACAAATTCGGAGTAGTTGAAACAAATACTCCATATGGATTAACAGTGAAGATCAGCGATACAAAAGGCAATATTTCATTAGGTGAAACTGTAAGGTTTACCCGCGAAGGAGCAGCTCCGGTAAAGGATCCAACTGCCGTTCAAAATGATGAAGGAGTGTTGCTTTCATGGACTTTGCCTGATAAACCGGTTGCAAAAATCCATGTAGTATTTGGAAGCTATTCCCTCGACCTGGGGCCGACTGTAACTTCGCACCAGTTTCCTGTTATGGCTGCTGGGCCGTATTTAATCAGTATTGTAACAACTAACAGCGAAGGAAAACAGTCGAACTCTGTCTTTCTCCCGTTTAAAGTGGGAGCTACCGCGGTAGCCTACCTTGGTGTTTATAGTGATTCAACTACAATGCTTTCAGTTGCTGACGATGATGAAATAGCCGGAGCTAAATGGTTATTCCAAAATTATGCCAAGTCACGTTATCTTTCGTTCGATCAGGTAAAGAATGGTTCAGTTGACTTAAGCCAATTCCGTGTTATCTGGTGGAATTATGATGTCGAAACAGGCCATGCATTACCAGCTATTGCTACTGATGCCAGCGTAGTTTCAAAAATGACAAAGTTTTACAAAGATGGAGGCAATTTGCTCTTGAGTGTATATGCAATTCAGTATTTTTGGTCTTTGGGAAGGATGACAGAACCCTACTTCATGGCTTTTGATGACGGTGCTGGCGGCAATAATCCTGACATTTGGGGCATAGGTGTCAACATTCACCAGAAACACGACCAAAGTGGTCATCCGTTATACAAAGGCATTACTATGACTACTCAGGGTGACGGAAGGATCACATTCCCTGTAATCGGTGCCGGGTGGAAAGAAAACCACAATGCAGTAGTAGTGAGAATTCCTGAATTCTACGGCATGGCCAATGATGATGAAAATGCGTACAACCGATTTGTAAACGATAATAATTTAGCGTGGTTAGGAATGTGGGATGGAATTGGTGATTACTGGATGTGTGGTGTTATGGAAATGAAGCCAAAAGCTGATTTTCATGGATCAGGTTTGTTTATCGGGATAGGTGGAATTGAATTCCATCAGAACACAGGCAACCCTTATCAGGCAACTATTGATAGGCTTTATAAAAATGCTATCGATTACTTAAAAACAAAATAATACATAGTTAGTCTTCCGGATGAAATTCATCCGGAAGACTATTTTTTATACTTTTAATCCACAACAAATGAGCAGAATTACACTTCACTTCTTAGTTATAGCACTAATGGCAGTTTTTTCCTGTCAAAAAGACGATGGTAGTGATAATATTCTTGTTATAAACAAAGATACAAGTGTTCTGGTAAAGCTAAATGAAACAGATTACAGGCCCATATTTCATTTTACACCCCCATTTCACTGGATGAATGACCCTAATGGCCTGGTTTTTTATAAAGGGAAATACCATTTATTCTACCAGTTCAATCCTAATGCCAGTGTTTGGGGACCGATGAACTGGGGACACAGTACAAGTACCGACCTGTTTAATTGGCAAGATATGTCAATAGCGCTTACTCCTGATAACCTGGGTGCCATTTTTTCAGGCAGTGCCGTAATTGATGTAAACAATACTGCTGGCTTTAAAACTGGTATTGAAGATCCGATGGTTGCCATCTTCACCCATGCAGGCACACAACAGAGCCAAAGTATTGCCTGTAGCAATGATGGGGGCATGACCTTTAACAAATATGCGTTCAACCCGGTTTTGCCAAATCCTGGAATTCCTGATTTCCGCGATCCTAAAGTATTTTGGTATTCGCCTCAGCAAAAGTGGGTTATGGTGCTGGCAGCCGGCGACAAAGTAAGTATCTATTCTTCTCTTGACTTGAAAAGTTGGGTTTTTGAAAGCAACTTCGGCGCTAATGTTGGAGCTCATGCCGGTGTTTGGGAATGTCCAGATCTGTTTGAATTACCGGTTGAAGGAACTAATACTACAAAATGGGTGATGCTTGTAAGTTGCAACGGTGGGCCAAACGGAGGAACCGCAACTCAATATTTTATAGGCGATTTTGATGGAAAGAATTACACAATTCAAACTCAGCCTATTTCCTGGATTGACTACGGAACCGATAACTATGCCGGTGTTACTTACAACAATATCCCATCCGCTGATGGCAGACGAATATTTATTGGATGGATGAGCAACTGGAGTTATGCCCAACAGGTTCCTACAACTACCTGGCGAAGTACTATGACTATGCCACGCTTAATTACCCTGGTTACTAATGGACAGAATTACGTGTTAAACTTTAAACCTGTAGATGAATACAAAACATATCAGGCAGATACTCAGGATACAGCTGTGCAAGCAGATGTCAAATCAATCCATCTTACTGATAATGATATTATTAAAACAGGCAGCTATGAATTAAATTTCATTGCCGATATGAGTAAATCGAATTCGATAACACTAACATTAGGCAATTCTTCTGAAAAACTAATTATCACACTTGATAAAAATGCAGGCAATGTAGTTATTGACAGAAGCCAATCAGGGCAGGTTAATTTCAACAATCAGTTTAGTCAGAAAATATATTGCCCGTTTGTACCAAAAACTGATCAGTTGACTTATTTTCAATTATTTGTAGATAAAACCTCCGTAGAACTCTTTCTGAACCATGGCGAAAAAGTAATGACAGCGTTATTTTTCCCAAGATACCAATATAACTACTTAAAGTTACTGAATAATACTGATTTGCAAGCGATAAGCAACTTTAAACTGAAAGGAATTAAAAAGAGTATTCAGAGATAGCATAACTTTTCAGTTTATTAAAATAATTATGCAAGCCGGAACTCTTAAATTGATAACCTGATCCAGTTATTTCGTATAATTTAGTACCCATTTGATTAGCAATAGATTAAAGCCAACTCTTGAAAAAACCTCCTAACTATGCGAATTGCTTTACTCATCTTATTGCTCTTGGCGTTACTACCTTTAAACACAGATGCTCAAACACCTGCTCAAACCATTCCGGCTTTTACATTCTACAAACTCGATAAAACTCCTTTCACGAATAAAAATGTTACAAATGGCAAACAAGTACTTTTCATCTTTTTTGATGTAACCTGCGATCATTGCCAGCATACAATAAGTACGCTAAGCAAACGAATTAATGAGTGCCAGAAAATATCCATTTACCTTATTTCGCTCGAAGACAAAACTGCCATAACTAATTTCTTTAATCAGTATGGGAAAAATCTGCTTAATCAAAAGAATGTAACAATTTTGCAGGACTCGAAAAATCAATTTATTACACAATTTGGACCACGAAAATACCCATCTGTTTTCTTATATTCTGCCCAACACAAATTACTCCTGTACGACGATGAAGATCAATACCTGGAAAAATTTTTTAAACTGCTGAATGCTTCGAAGAAATAGAATCAAATACATACCACACAAATATTGTAGTCATAACGTCAAATGCCATTGAATTTAAAGTTGATGAATAATCGTTTGATCGAAGTCTTAACGAGCCAGTATATCCGGCTCATTATGTTTCGTTCTAACTTTTAAAAAACTTAAATAGTAAGCATCTGTAGCATACCAACAGTCTACAACACTATGAGAAATTTTCCTCCTGAACTCAGAATTCCCAAAAAAGGCAGCACACTAATAATAGTATTAGTGCTATCGATATTCTGTTTTCAAGCCTTTTCCCAGGAAATTGTAAGGTTTGATTTTGATGAGAATACCGGAGTTACATCAACCATGGAATCAATCTCACAAACTTCATTCCCGGTTACCAATCATTTTTCGCGTCCCGAACGAATAACTGGTATTAAAGGCAACGCTCTTCGCCTCGATGGTTATTCGACCTGGGCATATAATAACTCATACACAATAACCGGTATTACAAATAAATTTACTATTTCAGGATGGTATGCTCCCGAGGCATTTAATAAGGAATATGGTGCTATTATAAGCCAGTTAGGAGGCAATGCCGGTTTTGCACTTGAGGTAGGCCCTTACGGGAATATCAATCTTGTATTCTATGCTGATGGTATAAAGGTAAATCTTCAAACTAATCAGAAGATTGAAAAATACAAGTGGAACTACATTGTTGCATCTATTGACCTTGCAAACACTAAAGCCCGTATTATGGTTAATGGTGTTGAATGGACTTCGAAAAACCTTTACGATTACAAAACGATTTCTCTAAGCAACTCTACGCTTTATCTAGGTAGGCATACCAATGATATCAGGAATGAAGGGTTTCTTCTTACAGCACTCAATGGTGCCTTAGATGAAATAAAGCTCTTTAACTATATTCTTACTGATTCTGAGATAGCTTCTACTTATGCCTCAAATAGTTCGATTGTCCCTGACCTGACAATTAACCCTGCAGTGCGCTATGCCAGCGATTACCTCAGGCCTAAGTACCATGCAATGCCCAATGCGTGTTGGACCAATGAACCTTATGGATTAACATTCTATAACGGGAAATATCACCTCTTTTTTCAAAAAAACCCAAATAGCCCTTCATTATACTTTATGCATTGGGGTCATCTTACAAGCACTGACCTCGTAAACTGGACTGAGGAAAAAATAGCTTTAGCCCCTTCGCCTGGCTTCGATAGTTTTGGAGTTTGGTCGGGTACAACTATTAAGGACGCTTCCGGAACCCCGCGAATTATTTACACGGGAGTTGATGGTGTTAAAGCT
>CALCJE010000202.1 GCA_937965665.1 uncultured Bacteroidales bacterium | reverse complement strand
AGAAGCTGCCCGTACCTGGCGCGGGATTTGGGGTTTGCTTCAGCCCATTTCTGAAATTCCTTCTCGAAGGCCTGTTTTTGTGCAATGCCATCCAGCCGTTTGATACCCCGGCTTTCGCCAATCATTTTCTTCCACGAATTAGAAATACCTTTAGCCTTAGCCGTGTACTGTATGCGCACCAGGCGGTCGTTTTCCATGGCTTTATCAATAATATCAATGCGTTGCTGACGTAAACCTATGGCAATGGGGTTGCGTTGCAAGGCAATCATATCGAGGGCGTACGATGGCAGGTATTCCTGAGTGGTACCCGGGAACCCGTAAACAAATGTAAAATCGCCTTCCTTAATTCCCTTAAGCGAGATGGTAAGATGTTTGGCTGGTTTGTAAGGAACGTTATCTTTCGAGTATTCGGCAGGTTTGTTGTTTTTGCCGGCATAAATACGAAACATGGAGAAGTCGCCGGTGTGCCGGGGCCACATCCAGTTGTCGGTATCGCCACCAAAATTGCCGATATTGGATGGAGGTGCACCCACCAGCCGCACATCCGTAAAAGTTTCTGTAACAAAAAGGTAAAATTTATTGCCCGTAAAAAATGGTTTTACCTGGGCTCCGTACAATGTGCCTTTGGTTGCTTCTTTAACAATCACTTTTATATTGGCCTGCACAATTGAATCGCGTACTTTCTGGTTTGCGGTTGCGGCAACGCCTTTTAATGCTTTATCCGTAACATCATCCATCCTTACCAGGAATGTAACACTCAACCCGGGGTTTGGCAATTCTTCTTCGGGGCGCTGCGCCCAGAAACCATTGGTAAGATAATCGTGCTCAAGCGAGCTGTGGCGCTGTATGTTGCCCAGGCCACAATGGTGATTGGTAAGCAGTAATCCCTGGTCCGAAACCAGTTCGCCGGTACAGCCTCCGCCAAATAATACGATAGCATCCTTTAAGCTCGAATGGTTTATGGAATAGATATCCTCTGCCGTAATGCGCATACCCATGCCACGCATTTCCTTCTCGTTGAGTTGCGACAACAACATTGGTAGCCACATGCCTTCGGCTGCGCTCAAACACTTAGCCGAAAAGACAAAAATGATAAATAATAAAGAAAGTCTGGTTTTCATAAGGAACTGAATGGATTTATGAGGTACGGTTTACGAGGTACGATTTGTGATTTACGATTTACAAAGTACGATTTACGATTGATGAATCATGAATGATGATTGATGAGACAGTCAGATAATGGCTTACATCCTGCTAATCAGCTGATTTTCACCAGGTAAAACTAACCACCAAAATCGTCAATCGTAAATCGTAAATTCCTTTATCTTCCGGCAATAGTTTCAATTTCAATCAGGGCTCCGAGCGGAAGTTTTACAACACTATACGCGGCACGGGCCGGGCTGTTTTCAGGGTAATACTTTCCATAAACTTCGTTCATGGCTGCAAAATTATCCATGTCGCTCAGCAGGCAGGTCGACTTTACCACATCGGCAAAAGTATAACCAGCTTCGGCCAGTATGGCGCCAATATTTTTCATCACCTGTTCGGTTTGTTCTTTAATGCCGCCTTCAACAAGTTTTGCAGTGGCCGGATCGATGGGAACCTGACCCGAAATATAAAGCATTCCGTTAATTTCGATGGCCTGACTGTAAGGGCCAATCGCTTTTGGCGCTTTGTCGGTAAAAATAACTGTCTTCATGGATTTATAAGGTTTAGAGAAAAGCCAAAAGTATAAATTTTTTCAAGGTTCGGATATAAATTTGAGCAGCTAATAGTTGGAAATTTTGCTTTTCGTTGTAACTTTACGTACAGGATTTTAGAACATGATTTAAAATTAACGTGCGCCAGGGAACAGAGGCCTGATCATTGATCTGTTACCAATTAAGATGAAAAGCAAATCTGGCTTGCATGTTACTTAAAAATTATCAATTACTTATTAGTCCAGAGATATGAGTAAAGTGTTCAAAACCCCTAGTCAAAGTAACCCGGCCGGCATCCACCCGGCTGATACCCGTATTTATAGTGACAAGCCTGTAATGTATGTGGACAAAGATTTTAATATTGTGCACTGCAATGATAAATTCTTTCAGCTGTTTAATACCGGCGTAAACAATATTTATTCAACAAAGCTTTCGGAAACTAAACTGAATAATTCTTTCAATAATGCCGTTTATAAGGCATTTGATGAAGGGATGAGTACTTTTCGCGGCCATGTTCAGTTGGGCAACACTCCATCAACAGTATACCTGGATATGGTGTTGATACACCAACCCATAACCGTTGATATTAAAACGGATTGCGTTGCAGGTATTATTCTCAGCAGCAGTTCGGACGGTGTAATGCTTAATGATGTTTCACCAGCCATGGACACACTGCAGGAAGCACAGCCGCACCGGGGCATATCAATTACCATTTATTCACTGGAGGGCAAACCAATTTATATCTCACCTTCAGTCGAATTGCTTATCGGGTATACACCCGAGGAGCTAACAGGAATGAGTCCGCTCGATTTTCTGCATCCTGACGATCTCCCTCAGATTAATTCCATGCGAGCAAATCTATCTCCTGAAAACAATAACATTCATACCCAATTCAGGTTGCTGCACAGGAATGGATCGCTGGTAAATGTGGAGAGTTCAAATTATTATATTTCCGAATCACCCGGGCACGCGGCCCAGGTTATCAGTGTTACCTGGGACAGGAGCAACCAGGCGGTATTAGAACATGCACTGGAACGCAGCGAACAAAAATACTTCAGGCTGGTAATGAATCTGCCGACTGGTATTTCATTAATCAGTACCACCGGCCAGTTGCTTGAGGTTAACGATGCCATGAAACAGATTATGGGAATTCCACCGGGTAAACCTATACCTGAAATGAATTTTAGATCGGAAGAGCACACTTCTGAACTCCAGTCACTTAGGCATCTC
>CALCJE010000201.1 GCA_937965665.1 uncultured Bacteroidales bacterium | reverse complement strand
CACTTTCATGTGGACCACATTATCGGAAACACATTTGTATGCAACACGTTTAACCTGAAACCCTGTTGCCATAAGAACAGCAAAATATTCTGGGAAACAGCCTCCGAATATGGTGCTGCATTTGGAATGAAGATTGACAACCTGGTTGTACCTGTTGATTTTGTTGAAGAGGGTGATATCATAACATTCGGCAACGGATCGGTTGAGGTTTTATATACCCCCGGCCATGCCGACGGAAGCATTTGCCTGGTAAATCATACCGAAAGATATGTTATTGCCGGCGATGTGCTTTTCCGCGAAAGCATTGGCCGTACGGACCTGCCGACAGGAAATTATAACACGCTGTATAAGAGCATAACTACCAGACTTTTTACCTTGCCCGACGACTACACCGTGTACCCCGGCCACGGTCCTGAAACCACTATCGGTTTCGAAAAAATAAACAACCCGTTCCTGGGGTAAAAAGAAAACCTCCCTGGTTGCAGGGAGGTTTTTTTTATGCTTTAGATTTACTGTATTACTTATTCTGCATTTTATCCAGAATGGCGCGGGCTTCCTTCTGATGGTAGTTATCAGGGTTGGATGCCACGGCTAAAAACTGGTCGAGGGCTTTATCCTTCTGGTTGCTTTTCAGGTAACAAAGGCCCAGGTACCATTCGGCATGTTCAATATACAGGTTATCATTCTGCCTGATAATTTCATTGAAAGCAGTGATGGCGTTTGCATAATTATGGATTTCGATGTTGGATATCCCGTAGTAAAACTTTACAGCGATATTGGATGCATCTTTATCAATAATTTTCTTAAACAATAGGGATGATGATGCAAAATCCTTCTGCTGAAATTTAAGCACGGCTTCCACCAGGTTCTGATCACCACGGGTTTGGTCAACGATATTGTCGGAACTATAAAATTCGGTGAAGAGCGCATCGCCCGATACGTTGCGGGGCGTTTGCAGATAAAGCGTAGCAGCCACGGCGCAAAGCAGCAGCAGCGATGCAGCCGCATACCACCATTTACGGGCATGCAAACGCACTACCGGAACCTCTTCTTTAGCAACCCGGTTGGCATTGATAACGGCAATTAATTTTTGCCTCAGGTCGATAATATCTTCCCTTTCGAGCGCAGAATCAATATGCTGCGAAAGCTTTAACTCATCGACCAGGTCTGGATTAATACGCAGTTCCTTTTCGAATGCTTTTCGCTCATCAGGGGCCATTTCATGGGCAAGAAATTGCTCAATACTGGCAGAATGTTTCAAATTGGTTGTCATAATCGTTTTTCTGTTTGATATCAGTTCTAAAAGTCAGATAGTGTTATATAAAAGTGAAGATTTATTTGCATTTGCTGAAAAAATCGGCCGGCAGCATTTTTACATTTAGCTCCTGCCCTTCGGAGTACACGCCGGGATCGAACTGGTCAGGGTTAACCTGTGGATTGGTGAGCCCGGTAACTTTAAATTCGGTACGGCGGTTTGCCTGGTGTTCGGCGGCAGTACATTGAACGCCATCGGAACATTTATTCACCAGCTGGGTTTCGCCATAGCCTTTGGCTGTGATGCGGCTTCGTTCGATACCTGCATTTACGATGTATTTAACTGCTGATTCGGCACGATTTTGCGACAGCCTGTTGTTGTAGGCAAATGATCCGCGGCTGTCAGTATGCGATCCCAGCTCAACATTGATGGCATTTTCCTTCATGATACGCACCAGGTTGTCGAGTTGTGGCACAGCGTCTTTCCGGATGTTGTATTTATCAAAATCGTAATAAATATTATCAACGTTAAATGTTTTATTAATCACCAGTTTATCGAGTACTAATTCCCGTGGTACTGAATTGGTAGTTCCGGGTACAACCGAGCTTAATGTTACTGGTAGGCAGTCAGCAATATAATTGTTCATCATCGCTTTTACCATGATGTCGCCTGGTTTCGAAACCTGTGTTTTGAAAGCTCCGTCGGCATTGGTTTTAAGCACTTTTACATTCCCGTTTGCCTGGTCGTAAACAAAAACCGTTGCCCCGGCAAGGGGTTGCATGGTAGCTTTGTCCTTTACCAGCCCGGCAATAAAGGCAGGCTGAACAGGTGCCGGCTGCGCCAGGCGGAAGGCAT
>CALCJE010000200.1 GCA_937965665.1 uncultured Bacteroidales bacterium | reverse complement strand
GAAATGCCTCGCTTACGTTTTCAGGATTTATACCTCTTCCGTTTGAATTTGTAGCCCACCCTGCCTCGGTTATGATCACCGGCTTGCCAGGATAACGGTCAGCAATGCTGTAATAATTTTGCCGGGTATAATCCAGTGCCTCGTGTATGTGTTTGTACTCCCATACCGGGTATGTGTGTATGGAGATAAAATCAATTTCATCGACCAGCAGTTTGAGTTTATCGTACCAGGGAACATAATTTTCGCAGAAAGTTACCGGTTGCCTGGCCCCATTTTTTATCATCCGAACATACGTGATTACTTTCTCTACCGGTACGTAATGATCGGTCCAGTCGACGGTAGCCTCGTTACCGGCCGATAGTGAAAATATTATGTCAGGATATTTGTTTGCAAGCCTCACGAGTTTCCTGACCTGGGCCATATTATTTTTGGCATTTTGCAGCAGTACTTCATTTGAAAGAATTGAACCCCACGGGCAGCCGAAATTATTGAGTTCGGCAGCAATGTATGCACCCAGCATTACCTTCAGGTTCAGTTTTTCTTTTTCAATCACCGCTAACACTGTTTCGGCATGTTTACTGCAATCGTACAAACGAATGTAAGCCCAATGTTTGCTGATTATCAGCAGGTCTTCCTTAACTTGTTGGTAGGTGGGATAAATTCCTGAATCAGGACTTTGACCATCCCGATAGCCTGAATAGCAGATAGCATTCCCACGTTGTAATCCGAGTTTATCAAATAGATTCATCACTTTTTATTCATTATCACACAACCTGAAAGCCAGATTCGTTCATTTGCATTTTACGAACCGTCAGCATTTTTCTGTTCCTCCGGGCTAAATTGTTTCTTTAAAATACAACGCCCCCTACCAGCCACACTATTCACTTTCAGCCAGCGCGAATTTCAGTTTACCATCCTTATCCCAGAGGCCCCAGTATGCTCCTACATCACCTTCGCTGTTCATTTTCCACATTTCGTCGAACGACGAGAAATAAAACATCTCAATATCGTCTTCTTTACTCCATCGCTGGGCATTGATAAAATACCTGATTGCATTGATAAACGAAGCTTCAGAATCTTCGAAAGCAGTGCCCAGGTTTGGCCAGCCGGTTTCGGTAATAATCACTTTTTTACCCTTCCCCGCTTTTAATGCCCGGTTATACATATCTTTCAAATAGAGCAGGGAATAATCGATATGGCAGCCTTCCCAGAAAGGATAGCAGTTTGCAAAAATGATATCACAAACCCCGGTAATTGCAGGCCGGTTGCAGAATTCGTAATATGCATCAACATAACCCACCGGAATTCCGGGCAACGCTTGCTTTACTTCAATGATATAATCCAGCAGCTGCTCTTCAGTGAGGTCTTCGCGGTACAGTACTTCATTGCCCACGGCAACCATATCGGCATAGCCATCCTTGGCAAGCCGGATAACATTGGCTATTTCGGCTTCATTAATGTCATCGTTGTTACCCAGCCAGGCTCCTACCATTGTTTTTAACCCGAATTCCTTAGCTATGGGGGGAATCAGTTCATTGCCATCGGTACACGAAAAAGTCCTGATCCACTGGGTATACGGCCTGATAATCTCCATTTTAGCGCGTATTTGCTCCACGGTAATTGTTGAACCGGGCTCCTGGTCTTCGAGGTAAGGGCTGAAACAGATGCCATGCATTCCCTGGTTTAGCACCGCAGTAAATATGGAGCGCAGGTCAGCTTGCGACATATTGGTAACATCCTGACCAGTTAACGAAAGAAGATAATCATTTCTAAAAGACATATTGATTCCTCCCCGCTTTAAATTGAGTTAAAAAGTTAAATCGACCAGATTCCTGAATGAAACTTCTATCAGGGCAATTTCGCCTGTGCGCTCAAATACTTTGGCACTTAGAGCTTTACCCATTGCACCACCTGTAATCAGTGTTTGCTTACCATCAGCAAATGTGACTACAATTTTATCGTTGTGCGAAATGCTGTAAACAACGGGTACCTGGCAGATTGTAAATGCAAGCTGCCCCGGTTGTAGTTTTACCTGTTGATTTTCACCTTTCAGATTAAAGTATTCAAATGTGTTTTCCTGTGTTAATAATTCGCCGGGGTTAAGCAGGCTGATTTGGAATTTTATTTCTCCATCCTGTATCTGCATTCCGATTTCCCTCATGCGCGAAATAAAATCTTCTTTTACCTGTCCGGTCATACCTGGCTGCTGTGCTCCTGCATTACCAGGTGTATGCGAATAAGCATCGGTGGGAAAAGCCCCATATAGTTCAGGCGATTTGTTTAATCCTATTCCGGCTTTAATTTCAAAGTAATGATCTTTGATTTTGCCGCTTACTACCGGGTCGCTTCCTTCTTTAATCCCCCGGAAAAAGCATTCCTGGGTTGCCAGCAGCAATTTGGAAACCATGTGCCAGTATATGCTTCCCAAACCTTCGTACCCGTAAAATGTACCCGATCTTCCGGTAAACGACTTGTGGTCGAATGTATCCTCGTACAAAGCCAGGATCATTTCTTTTTCTTCGGCCAGGAGTTTACCATATCCGGCTGATTCCAACCGGTTCAATGCTTTTTCCAATACTTCGGCATTACGGAAACTTCCGTCGAAGTGGAAATTCCCCAGGTCATCCTTGCTTATAATTGATGAATCAGAACTGGCCACTAACTGGCTCAGAAGTTTCGATTCCTGCACCTTGCCGGCCGGGATATTATTTTTCTGGCTGAAAAGAGGTAATTGCCTGTCGGGATAAAGCAGGTAACTGTACTGGTCGCTACGGAACATACTGCTTTCTTTCAGCGCGTTTAGCACACCAAGGCTTTCGGCAACCGACAGATAACCTGAACTTAAAACGGCTACCTGTCCTTCGAGCATTTCATACAAATGCCTGATAGTAACTCCCTGGCTTGAGAATAATACCAGGTTATATGCATGGTACAATCCATCCTCACGTTTATTCACTTTAATGGATTGATCCATATAATCCAGAGCAAGTTTGGTAAATTCGGACAAAGCTTTGACCTGTATCAACATTTTGCGGCCTGAAAATGAGGTTTGATAAACAGTGTTTCGGTAATCGCTTCCGGCCTCGCCAAGGATATCAGCAAAATAGCGCCTGTCAGCATCCGAAAACCCGGTTTTAAGTAAGGCAGTGTTTTCCGAAAACAGGGTAAATACCTTATCGAAAAATATGCCTACCTCTTCCGAAATGGCTATTTCATTACTTTCGGAAGCATTAAATCTTTGGTTCCAGAATTCAAGGAAACGCCTCAGGTAGTACAATGTTACCATCGAAACGCCATTGCCTACAAGCGCATTGTTGGCATCGTTCCATTCAGGACGTTGTGTGTTGAGCCATATACCGGCCTCAGGTATAAAATTGCTCAGTTTGGCCAGTAAGGTAACAAGTATTTTCTCGGTCAGGTTAACCTTATATATTTCCTGGCCGGCACCTCTGAGTAATACACCATCAGCGCCGTTTTTTTGGATCAGGGCTTTGATTTTGTCATTCAAATCAAAATCAAAAACTATAGTATCCTTTGGATTTTTAACAATATCGGGGTATGATTTGATGCGGTAAGGAACATTGGCATATACAAAGATTTCCTTTTTCAATAAATCATCCAGGGTTCCCGGATGAAATGCATCGGACAATTCGAGGAATTTCTGAAGATAAATAATCTGGTGATCGCCCCAATAACCTATGTATGCCCAGGGATCGTGCGGATCGGGGCATTCCCAGTCGATGCCCTGGCGGGTAACGCGGTAAGGATTATAGCCATCGGCAGTGGTAGCATTCAGAAACTTGCTGATCATTCCTTCAATGAATTCGGGGTATGATAAACTAAGTGCTTCCCAGTTCTGGAAAATATCGCGCCAGTTTCCCTGGTAATTTAATTTTACAGAGCCATCGGCATTTTTTGTTTCAATTGAAAACTGGTTCCAGGGACGGCTGGGGTCTCCATGCCTCCGGCTGAAGGTAAGCGGCAGGTATTCGCTGCAAATACGCACCAGGTCGAAATCACCGGTACTTTCGGCATGACGGATGAGTTCTATATAATTAATGGTTTCGGGGAGCTGGTTAAGCCAGTTTTTATACTTCGCTGAAATTTCCTGGTTGATTTGCCCGATAAAATGCACGAGATCAACCTTATCAAGCGAATAGTTATTCATAAAAATTCCACCTCTCATTACATTAAACAAAGTGTTGGAGAAGTGGCGTGCATTGCTTAATTCATCGCTGCTGATTTGCATTCCATCGGCCTGGGCAACAATTTTTTTCAGGTTCAATGTGCCTTTTTGAATATCAGCATCAACCAGCTTTTTAATATTTCCATTAGTTTTTATGGCATTGCTGAGATTAACCACGTCGCTGCTTTGCTGATTTATTTCAGCAACAATCATCCATTCCTTACTTTCATCTTTGCCGAGTGAAAGACTTGCATTTATATAATATGCACCACGGGTTGCCCTGATATCGGTTTCAGTTTCAAGTTCAAGCCCTCTTTTAAAATTTTCGACCTGGTGGTTCGAAATCAGGATTTTTGAATCATGGTTTAGCCCGCTTGACCATACTGTTGTTGCTTTGAGCGATTCGCTGGGCTCAGCACGGTCAACAGGAATGGAACTCAGCATATACAGGCCAAGTTTTGATTCACGAAGCAGTTCGCATTTTTTATAGGCATCGAGCAACGAACTGAATGCATTCTGGAAATCGAAATCCACGCCATTGGGAAGCAAATTCTTTATTCCATCGAGTACATCAATTGTAACTGGCGTGGAATTGTAATTGCTGATGAGTGATTTTTTTATGAAACCGAATTTTTCGCTGTTATACCAGCCATACCTGAACCCCACGCCGAGGTCGGCATTGATCTCCTCAAAAATGATCTTGTTGCCGTAAATGCTTTTATAGATATTTCTCTGAATGCTGTATATTTTCTCCGACTCAGCTGTAAAAGGTTCCCATAAATACGTTTTATCGGCCTTGTTCACCAGCAAATAAGTCTGACTTCCGGTAATTCCTTTGCTGTCATGTATTTTATCAACTGTATAATAGGGAAACAAGGCATTATTCCGATCCTTACGACCTGCTGAAAGTGCACCATTGCTCGAAATAAACATCCAGTGATCGGAATCGCTCACTATGGTCATAAAGAAATCAGGCATCAGGTTGCAGTTGCTTATTTTGTAGAATTTCTCATGTTCCATTTCCACAAAATTGCCCTCAACCTTCGACTCATGAGATCTGAGCAAGGCGTTTCCTAAATAAATTGATTTCCTATTCATACAATTAAGTATTGTAACTTTCTTTTGATTTGTTATGCGTTGCAGGTGCATGCTAAAGCCTGCATAAATTTTACTTTTTCGGTCGAGCTTTTATCGAGCCATTTTGGGTTTCAATCGAAGCAAGATTAACGGCCTGCCTTTACTTTACTAGAATAGCCTCAAGTTCTTCGAGTGATTTACCTTTGGTTTCGGGCAGTATACGCAGGATGAAAACCAGTCCTACGAGGGCGAAAACACCGTATAACAGGAAAGTACCCGTACTGCCCAGGGTTGCAAGTTCCCACGGGAAAATGAGCTGTACCAGGAAACTGACTGCTGAATTGATAAAACCCACAAATGAAATGGCTAATCCGCGAATTTTATTCGGGAAAAGTTCGGAAAACAACACCCACATAACCGGGCCCAGCGATACGGCAAAAGACGCCACAAAGCCCAGGATGCCAACCAGGATTAGCGTGGGATTCATAGTGATAGCTGCTGAAATAAATTCCGATTCATATTTTTTGCTCACAGCTGAACCTGTGGCTTCGGTAACAGCCTGTTTGAACTTCGTATCGCTGTCGAAAGTTTTATTTTTCAGGTCAGCCAGTTGCGCAATATTTATTTCGGAAGGCAATTTAGAAATGGAAGCTTCGGTAAGGGTATAGGTTGCTGCGTTAAAACCAAAAGCCAGCAGGAACATACTTATGGTTATGCCACTTACGCCTATTGCCAGCAAGGGTTTCCGACCCAGTTTATCGATAAGAGCCATAGCCAATATGGTAAAAACCACGTTGGTAACCCCAACCAGGATAGCCTGTATAAAAGCAGCATCCGTACCAATCCCTGATTGTTCGAAAATCATAGGGGCATAAAAAAACACAGAGTTTATACCAGTAATCTGCTGTAGCACAGCGATAATAATACCAATTGTCAGAACCAGTTTCATGGCCGGAACAAAAAGTTCCTTTAGGGGTGTTTTCTCCTTTGGAGCTTTATCCAAGGCAATACTTTCTTTAATTTCATCAACCAGCCTGGTGGCTGTTTTTTCGTCGCTCAGCTTTTTCATTACAAGCAAGGCATCGTTAAAACGACCTTTCATAATAAGCCACCTGGGGCTTTGCGGAATAAACATCAGGAAAAAAAAGTATAAAACAGCCGGAAAAAATTCAATCCCCAGCATCCACCTCCAGCTATATTCCCTGAATTTTAATGCCTGTACCCAGCTTGCATCCGATTGTGCAAGATGTACTATGAGATAGTTGGTGAAAAATGCTACTGATATCCCTATTACAATATTTAACTGGTTAAAAGATACCATTTTGCCGCGTTGTTCCGCAGGCGATAATTCGGCAATATACATTGGAGCTAATATTAACGATATTCCAACACCAACTCCTGCGAGCATTCTTGCAATAACTAAAATTATAAATGTGGGTGCCAGTGCCGATAGCAAGGCAGAAAAAGCATAGAGTAATGCGGCATATTTCAAAACGATACGTCGGCCAAATTTGTCGCTAACCGGTCCGGCAAACATCATGGCCAGGGTAGCTGTAAGCGAAAGGGAGGCCACAGCCCAGCCTAATTCGATTTTTGATAAATTAAATTCGGGTTCAATAAATTTTATAACACCCGAAATGACAGAGGCATCAAAACCCATCAGAAAACCGCCTAATGCAATAATCAGGGATATAAGAACCACTGAACTTTTCTTTTCTTTCATAGTCGTATTCGAGAATTTTATTTCAATGTTATATGTTCATTTTTAAGTTCGCAACCAACACTTTGTAAACCATCCTTTAAGTCTATATTATTCGCCACAACATTCTGTTCAAAACAATATTTTTTAAAAAAAACAGGTACCGTATTCTGTGTTAAGCAATAAAGCAGCCAGAGCAAATACTGAACTCAATATATGCCCATTGATTCTGATGAGTTGCCTAGAAACGAAATTTTTGTTGTTCATCACTTAAAGTTTAATTGTTGCCCTCAACCTGAAAACGCTCATTGGTTAAGAGTTTTGTGTTGTTGAGTGAAAGTATTTAAGCAAGAGTGTGAAAGCTTTTTCTGGATACGAATACATTTTACTGAACCATCGGCCTATGAACAAATCCGAAATTAATTTTTGTTCTTTACCAGAACGAGAGTTGAAAAAGCAAGCCCGCAACGGTATAATCCGCTGCGGGCTTGAACCAAAGTTATTCTTTTACAATTTTTCGGGTTATAATTCCATTTCTGCCCGATACCTGAATTGTATAAATGCCTTTCGACAGGTTGTTTACATCAATCTGGTTATTAGTGTTACGGGTGTTCAACAGCAATTTACCTCTCATGTCGAATATTTTTATGGTTGCGTTTTGTGGCAATCCAACAACAAATAAATCCGACTTCACAGGGTTAGGATAGAACGATATGCCCGAATTATCCTTTTTACTGATACCAACTGTTGAATTATAAAAATACAGGTTATCCATGTAAAATTTACCATTAAGATCCCAAAAACCGATTTGTGGAATGTTTGTTAAATCAGCTCCTGTATAGTCAGATAGAGGAATATCAATTGAATTCCATTCATTGGGAGTTAAAGTTTTGAATACCTTTTTGTCCACTCCGTTTGAAACGATACCTATGTTCATCGATGGCAAAGTAATAGGATAAATGTCAACATGCAAGGTAGTCATTGAGCTTATATCCTTAACGGTTAAACCATAACCGAAACAGCAAGCAGAAGATACATACTTAACTTTATTAGCCGCTGTGGTACTGGATTCTTCCGTCATGTCTGTTCCATACCAATTTTGATATTCAGATGCATTTACTATATAGGCATCGCTAAAAATGGCATTTACACCTTCGGCAGCTACGGTTGGTGTAGGTGCATCAGGTACTGTTGCTCCGCTTTGGGTTACAACCACCGTTCTCACTGTATTATCAGCAGCAGTAACAGTTACATTTGCCGTTCTGGTTGCTACTGTAGGATTAGCTGTAGCAGTTACAGTAATGGTTTTATTTCCGGTGCCACTTTCATTACTAACGGTTAGCCATGTTTGGTCGCTGGTAACTGTCCAGCCAATTTCTGTAGCAATATCGAAAGTATTTGTACTACCTGCTAAGGCGGCAACATTGATTGAAGAAGGAGTTACAACAATTGAAGGAGTTTCATCCGTCCAGAAATAGATATTATCGATGTAGATTTTAGGGAAAAGCGTTTTATTGGAAGATGCTCCATTTACACTCCATTCGGCGCATTGAAATTTCAACTGTCGAATGGAATTCATGCTGATTCCCTTAGCCGCAAATTCTGATAAGGGTATATCAATTCCAACCCATCCGGTACCACCAGTAGCGAATGCCTTTTCAACAAAATCATCACCAACAGTACCAATAAGATACATCCTGAAAGGAGTAGCAGTTGCATCTAAAGACCATAGATCAAGGTGCAAAAATTTCATTTTGGAAACATCCTGCTTTGCATTATCGAAAGACATTCCCTGGTATGCGAGCGGCAGATAGGATAAAACATTTTTACCATTAACCGAATAAGGAGCATAAATTGTTCCCGCCCCCCCTTGTCCCCAATCCGGATTAAGTTCTAATCCTGCAAATGGAGTGTACGTGTAATTACTGCTGTAAACAAAAATGGAGCTTGCAGCTGCAACAGTAGGTGTAACTATTGTTGTTGGAGCAGTAATTGCAGGTGGAGTTACCGTAGGCAATATAACATTATCAATATATGTTGTACCTCCTGAAGTCCTGGTAGCATTAAAATCTGGCAGGAAAGTTAATTTAGTGAATGTTTGCCCGACTTTAGCTGTAAAGTCAAAAGTGAGCTCTTCCCACTCATTAGTCTTGGTGTTTGAAACCAGGTTCTCTAAGGCACCAATAGTACCACCTTCGAGTTTTACGCCAAATTTGCTCAGTTTATCTTTATAAACCATTACCTTAAATATTTTGGTAGCTTCGGTAATGGTTACAGTACCAACATTGGTACTGAAGAACCCGCCCCAGGGAGCAGCAGTAGGATCTTCAACAAATTTCAAACAATTTGCTGAGGTGTTAATACCGGTGGCAGCAGGATTTGCAACAGGGCAGGTTAACCCGGCCTGATTATCGCCACCGCCGGCACCATTGGCAAATACAGTCCAGGACCAATCGTGGCCCAAGGTCTCGAAGTCAATAGTGGATTGTGCAAAACCCAATCCACTAATAGCCATTATGGCTATCAGAAATACAAAGCGTGTAATTTTTGTCATGAGATTTGTTTTTGATTGTTAATAAAAAATTGAATTGAACGAAATATCACTTTTTCCCGGTTTATTAAAAAAAGAAGTTGTTTTTAAATGCTGGTTAAGTAATCAGTCCTCTGGCTCTATCCACTCGTGAAAGCAAAGCCGGGTGTTTTTTTATAAGAGAGAGTTACTGATAAGTATTTCACTTTGTTATTTTCAGATTACATCGCATCTTTGTAAACTCTTACCAAATCCACTACATGGTTTGAGGATAAGTAGCACCTAACGCCAAAAAACCCACTAAATTGCCGCAAACAGACAGGTTAAGAAGCCTATAATACGGGTGATCATATACCCCGCTTCCACCTTTTTGCTCAACTTCAGATTTCGAAATTCGCTTATATAAAGTATCATCCATAGTAAAAGCTTGAGCGCCAGCAGCAAAATTAATTGTACCAACTAACGGGAAAGCTGCACCACCCCAGGCTTCGGCACCTGATGATGCTTTCTGGGTCATAGCCACTTTATTCGAAGTATTAATCCCGGTTTTTGAAGGATTCTCGACCACCGGAAAAAGCGAACCAACAAAGGGGTACTGATAGGAAACTGCACCCTCAAAACCAGCAATTGTAGTTTGTGCATTACCATAGCCTGTATGAGCTACTCCTGCGACTAAACTCAGTAAAACTTTCTGCATAATTAATCGGGTTTTGGTTAGAGAATAATTTGAATTGATTTATGGTAAGCGTAATAAGATTTTTCTTTTCATGAATCCTTATGCAACCATACTTGGTCAACATTTCACCTAATTTCTGAGATCGATTATTTCCACATGCTTTAAAGTTACCCTGCAGCTCATCAATCTTCAGTTGGCTACTGTTCAGCCTTAATGTTCAGATTTACAGTGAGTACCTACCCGGTTTTGATCATGTCTTTGTAAAGAACAGAATCCTGACAGGCAACACTAAAGTCGCACTCCAAAAATTCAATTTTTCAAGCTTGTATCCGAGTTAATTTTTGCGTGTTTAAAGATGCTACAACGCTTTGGAGTATGCCGGCACACGAGTAATAATCGGTGCTGTCGGCACATGTGAATTACTGGTTATTGATACACCCTCACATAATCAATTTCCATGGATGCACTCGAAAAGGCGGGATCTACAGCTCCTCCGAAATGGCCACCCATGGCTACATTTAGTATGATAAAGAAATTCTGGTTAAAGGGCATTGTACCATTATTTGCAAAAGTGTAAAACAGGTTTCCATCCACGAAAAATTTCAGGTAATCTGATGACCACTCACATTTATAGACATGAAATTCGGTAGTTACATTCGGAACGGTGACATTACCACCTACTCCCCCACCACCTGAGTGACCGGGGTAATGCATGGTGCTGAAAATTTTGTTTAGCTGGTTCCCGACATGTTCCATGATATCGATTTCGCCACATGCCGGCCACGAAGCAGTTGAGATATTGTCGCCCAGCATCCAGATGGCAGGCCAGGTGCCGCCTCCGGCAGGAAGTTTGGCACGTACTTCAATTTTCCCATACTTGAAGGAAAATTTACCTTTAGTAAGTAAGCGGGCCGAAGTGTATTGACTGCCCTGGTAATTTTCTTTTTGAAGCGTAATTTTCAAAGTGCCTTCAGGAGTAACAATGACATTGTTAGACCGGTTAGTGTAATATTGAACTTCATTATTACCCCAGCCACCGGCACCGGTATCATAACCCCATTTGGAGGAATTCGGGGCACCTGGCGAATCAAATTCATCCGACCAGACTAACCCCTGAACAACCTTCACATTTATCAAAAGGGATTTCGAAGATGTTTTTCCGCCTTTACTCCGTGCGGTAACGGTTACATTATACAGGCCAGAAGTTGTATAGTTGTAATTTACCTGGCCCGTTGCCGAAACTTCGGTTGCCGAATTACCAAAATCGAACGTATAAGCAATGGCATTGGTAGCACTGGCATTAAAGGCAACGGCGCCACTGCTATCGGTACTGATATCAGCAGTTAAAGTAAGATTAGCGGGTGCAAGATCTTCTGGACCGTTATCGGGCTTAGAGCACGAAGTAAAAGCAAGAAGAAGGAATGCAAAAGAAATTAAGAGTTTATTCATGGGTATGGGTATGAAGTTTGCAGATATCAGCTGCGTGGTGTAAATTTTTTTTCAGATTTTTTATCCTTTAGCTTTTGTTATTTTGTTGAGTTCCGGGTCAGGTGTAATAAAGCAGAAAATGAAAGGAGGAGTTTTCGGATCTCCTCCTTTCAGAGGACATTAAACTACTGGAAAATTATTATTTATCGGCAGGCTTAAGTTTCAGATACCATGCATTACCGGTTTCGGTTCCCTGAACCCTGAGATACAAGTAATCGGGAGTTATCTCAAAAATTTCATACTCTTTCATCGTAGCGCCATACCCGATAAATGTAGTATTGCCCACGAGCTTAATACTGGTTTGTGTAGAAGTTGGCGAAGCTATACCTGTGCTTGCAGGAACAAATGAAAAATCGGAGGTTCCACCTGCATAAGTATAACAACCTTCGTCGCCGGAAGCCGGAATACCAGGTAATCCACCAGCCAGGGCTCCGGTTTTAGTGAAGGCGCCATCGGGAGTAGCTACAGTTAAACTATAAGTTCCCGAGGCAGTATTTTTGGTAAATGTAAAAGTAGATGTATAAAAACAGTTGCAACAATTCACCTTTTCATTTACTGCAGCCGACCACCATTCGGGAGTAACTGACGAATTAGCCCATGGGCCAACTCCAAAATGACCGGCAACACTTTTATCAACAATCCACGTTTTGGACGAATTATTGGTCAGATTCGTCACAATAGCCGGATCGGGGTTAAAATCGCTGCGCAAAGTCACATCTTTGGTTGCTACTGATTTTGCCCCACCTTTACCGGTTACTACTGCTGTAATTGTGTATGTATTTAAACCAGTCTTCAGATATCTGATAATCATCGGAGATGCAGTCATGGGTTTCAGATCCAGACCATCATTTGCATCATAATCCAATAAAACGCCAATAGCATTATCAGCAGTAACAGTAACTTTTATTTTACCTGAACCATCACCGTCAGGATGGGTTGCATCCTGGCCAACGACTTCCGTTGTGATTAGAATATTTGAGGGAGCAGTCATGTCTCCCATGCTATATTCCTGTTTTTTGCAGGCACCTGAAATAATGCCCAGTAAAAGCAGAAGTGTAAAGAATTTATATGTTGTTTTCATCACTATCGAAGTTTAGTTGGTTAATTGTAGATTATCAATATAAATTATGGCCCCTGCCCCATCGTGTACATCATCGTAACGCAGCACAAGCTGGGTAAACTTGGCACCGGCAGGTATAGTTGTATTGGTACTGAAATCGAACACTAATTCTTCCCAGGCTCCAGATTGGGTAACCGGCATTTTTAAAATGGCTCCCCATGGATTTGCTGAACTGGTTCCGACAGCCCATTCAAGTTCTACGTTCAGTTTTTTCCCGATATTAGCAGGGTCGGGATTATACACAAGCATTTTAATTTTTTTTCCTTGAGCAAAGTTAATCGGTAGGTTAAGGGGGCTGTATGTACCACTCCATGATTCATTACCACGGGTAAACTTACCAACAGTAGCACTGGTGTTTAATCCGCTGGCGTTTGGATTAGCAACTTTTGCAAATGCCTGTCCACCACCAAAAGTGCCAAAGAAATAATCCATCGTGGGACTTTCAAAAGTGAGCGGTAAACCGAAAAGAGTTTTTGTAACTTCAGTTTTTGCTGCGCCACCACTGAGTGCCACAACTTTAAGATCGAAAGGACCACCTGCAGGATAAATATGGGGAGGTAATTTTTCGCCGATAGCCATCGGAGTACCTACTTCATTTGCTACATCACCATAATAAACCAGGAACGATTTGGTATATTTTGCTGTTGCGCTAACCTCAGTTTCACCTGAAATGCTGATAGCAACATCTTCGGGTGCACGGTAAGTTACAGTCAGAGGTAAATCAGTAACTGTGTTATTTCCGGCAATATCTGTGGCAACAATACCAACTGTGTATGTACCTTCAGGATATGAGTGAATTGTGCTTCCTCCAGGTGTTACTTTAGCTGAAGCCGCTGTACCGGAACCATGACCAAAATTTACTGTAAAAGTCTGAACTCCATCTCCAAGTGGTGTAATTTTTACATTACCTGAATTATCATTGCTGATTTCAAAAATTTTCGAAGTATTGGAAGAACTGATGGAATTCAAAAACGAAAGATCCTGATCAATTCCTTCTATCTTTGTACAACCTGCAGCAAGTACTATAAATAATAGCATGCTGGATATAATTTTTATTTTTTTCATGTCTTTATGTGTTATTGATTATAACCTGGATTCTGAACTAGTTTAGTACCAAGCAATTGCGCATTCGGAATAGGAAATATCTCATTCTTACCAGCTGTGAACCCACGGTCAGCAAGTTTACTTGCAGCTTCACCCCACCGAACGAGATCGAGGAAACGGAAACCTTCACCTGCCAGTTCAGCACGACGCTCTTTTTTAATTGCATCTAAACTCACCTGAACAGGAGATAGACCAACCCTCGCGCGGACAGCGTCCAAAAGAGCTTGTGCACGGGCACCAGTTGCTCCAAGGGCTTCAGCCTCCATCAGGTAGGTATCGGCTAAACGGATAATATAACTATCTTGCTTAAAGTTTAATTGCCAGTCACCACCCATTGTACTAACATCGGAAGAAGTAGGCAAATATTTGCGGAAGAAATAACCAGTGTTCATATATCCGGGAGCATAGCTGGCTTTTCCTGCAGCTTCAAGTGCATTCATATCAAGAATGGTAGCATCGAAACGTGGATCAGTCTTAAAAAATTCATAAAACTCCGGTGTAAATACATTGAAACTCCAGCCCGAAGGAAGGTAAGGCGCTGGGGCTGCATCGCGAACATATGACCTTGGGCCAAGTAGCACACAATAGCTGGAACCTTCGTCAGAACCTGATCCCCAATTGCCCCAACCGGCAAGACTTTGATTGGTATGACTAGTTTCCAGTATTGATTCACTGTTGAATTTATTGGAAACTACCCAAAGATCGGCAAAATTAGTGAGGAGTTTATAACCATACTGGCTTGTTCCACCAGGTGTACCATTCACTTCAGCCAGTTCGGCAGCTGCCTGCGAATTTTTACCTTCGTACAGGTATACTTTACCAAGCATAGCCTGGGCAGCACCCTTGGTAAACCGGCCCAGTTCAGTAGGAGAAAGGGTAACTGGAAGTGCCCCTTTAGCTTCTGAAAGATCTTTTTCAATCTGGGCCCATACATCTTCAGGTTTAGCCTGCAGAACATTATACATTTCAGCAGCAGAAATAGGCTCAGTGAAAAGTGGAACATTCTTGAAAAGTACAACAAGGTTGAAATAAGACCAGGCTCTGACAGCTTTAGCTTCGGCTGCGAAACGAGCTTTAAGTGTTTCATCCATTTTAGTGTCAGGAAGTTTACTTAACAACACATTAGCCTTAAAAATTCCCTGGTAGTAATCGCTGAAGTAGCTGTTTGCCATGGTAAACTGATCCACTTTCCAATTGGTAACCACCTGAAACTGAAGACCGTCAGTAGCACCACCACCACCGGCATATTGATCATCGCTGGCTGAATTCAATAAAGCCAGCGTACTTTCAAACCCCCCGGTATTTTTCCGAAGAATATCATATACACCAACCAAGGCAGAGTATGCCTGCGATTCATTCTGATAGTAGTTTGCCGTAAGGAACTGCCCTTTCGGAGTAATTTCGATAAAGTCTTTACTGCAGGATAACAGTGCAAAAACTGCGACTGCCATGGTAAAGAAGAATGTATTTCTTAGTTTTTTCATTTTCTTGATTTTTTTAAGTGTTTTACTTGAATAAAGCACAATCGTTTTAAGAATGGGTTTCATAGGTATAAACTAGAATTGCAACTGCAATCCGCCTATGAAAGTACGAGCCTGTGGATAAAAGCCTTTGTCAATTCCATAAACTCCGCCACCAATTTCCGGATCGTAACCGGTGTAACCAGTAATGGTGAAAAGATTTTCAGCCTGTACATACAGACGCAGCTTGCTGATTGAAGCTTTTTTGAGTACATCACTCTTGAACGTGTAACCAAGTTGAACCAGCTTAATACGCATATAATCACCTTTTTCGAGGTAGAAATCCGACATCTTGCCAAAGTTGCCGTTGTCGTCGTGAGCAGTTAACCTTGGGTATGAGTTTGATGTACCTTCCCCTGTCCAGCGGCTCAGAGCAACTGTTTGCCAGTTGGAATATTCTATATCCAGACGACGTAATCCCTGGAATATCTTGTTGCCGGCAGCTCCCTGCCCAAAGATCATGAAATCAAATCCTTTGTACGCTGCATTCAGTGTCAAACCAAAAGTATATTTTGGTATACTGGTCCCAAGGAATTGCTTGTCATCTTCAGTTATGCTTCCATCTCCATTGGTATCCACCCATTTGAAGTCTCCCGGAACAGCATCAGGCTGAATAAGACTTCCATCTTTAGCATAGGCATTGATCTGTTCCCAGTTCTGGAAGATACCATCGGTTTTGTACCCGTAGAATGCGTTGTATGATTGACCAACCTGGATGCGTGTACATGGACCCATAGCCTGGAAAGAAGCACCGCCAGCTATAAAATCAGCATCAGAGTTTACATAGGTGACTTCGTTTTTAAGATAGGAAAAGTTACCGTTTGCCGAGAAGGTGAACTCATTCCAGGTATTGTTGTAACCCAGTTCAATTTCAAAACCTTTGTTGTTCATATCAGCAACATTACCAACCGGATCCGAAGAAACTCCAACATAACCAGGAATAGGTATGTTACGAAGAATACCTTTAGTTGTTTTCTTGAATGCATCGAATACAAGATTGAAGTTTGTAAATAACCTTGCATCAAAACCAATGTTGGTTTGCGAAGTTTCTTCCCAGTGCAGATCGGGGTTATCAAGAGTTTTGGGGGCATAACCGGTTGTAACCTGTTCACCTTGACCAATTGTATAGTTGAAACCACCCACAACAGTAGCAAGATATCCAAAATCACCGATATTATCATTTCCATTAACACCATAACCACCACGAATCTTAAGTGTATTTACAATGTCGTTGGTTTTCCAGAAACTTTCGCTTGAAGCAACCCAACCCAAAGAGAACGACGGGAAGATTCCGTATTTGTAATTCGATCCAAAGCGGGTTGAACCATCGCGACGTACAATACCGGTGAAGAGGTATTTTTCCTTGTAGTTATAATTGGCACGGGCGAATAAGGATGAAACCCTGTGTTCAGTGTAATCCCACGTGCTACCAGTACGCTGCGCTTGAGGAATATCAAAATTGAACGAAGCATCCTGGTAACTTGTAATAGGTAATCCCTTATATTCTTCGGTAATACCCATTCCATTTACACCCTGAGCATAGGCTTCCTGACCCAACAGAACAGTAAATTCATGATTATCAATTTTATCAGTATACGAAAGGGTGTTCGAAACATTCCAGTCGAATGACCTGTTATCCTGTCTGAAATATGAGTTGATAATTGTATTAGCATACGAAGGCCCCAGGTAGAAAACAGGAGTAAATCCCTGGTAACCCCAGAATGACATTTTTGAACCAAGGGAGGTACGGAATTTAAGTTTACTCGTAAAGTTAACATCGAGGTAAGCTGTTCCGGTAAAATCGTGCGACCAGTTGTAGTGTCCCAGCTGTGTTTGAGTGAATGCCAGCGGATTGGTCATTTCCTGGCCAACATTGTTTGAAATTCCATAGGGATTTCCCTGCTCGTCTCGGATTACACCTGTATTATTATATGGTGACTTAGAAGCCAGAACCGGATCAGTTTCAACAACTGGTGTTATGGGATCCAGATTAATAGCGGAACTAAGCGGGCCGCCGAATTCGGTGTTAGAAGATAGCCCTGTTGATTTCGAATAGGAATAGCCAAAAGTTTGTCCAAAAGTGAAAACCTTTGAAATTTTATGCTCTGAGTTTAGGCGGATACTAACCTTTTTATACTTCGAAATATCTGAACAAACAATACCTTCCTGGTTCTGCAGACCGATTGAAGCATAAAAAGTAGAACGGTCATTACCACCGGTAAGGTTCAATTCGTGCGAGGAACGCATGGCATTGTTGTTAAAAATTTCCTTCTGCCAGTCAGTTCCCACTCCGTATTGTGAGATATTGGAAAACCTCGGATCAAGCCCGGCATTTACCTGGCGTTCGTTTATTAGCGACGCATACTGTGTTGCATTAAGAAGCTTTAAAACATGCGATGGTGCTGAAGAACCATAGTATGTATTGTAATTAACCGTCATTTTTCCTGACTGTCCTTTCTTGGTTGTAACAAGAATAACACCGGCGGCAGCACGGGTTCCATAAATTGCTGATGAGGCAGCATCCTTCAGCACTTCGATGGATGCAATATCGGACTGATTGAGGTAACCAATTCCATCAGCACCTACCACAACACCGTCAACTACCCACAACGGATCATTGTTACCGAAAGTGGTAACACCACGGATACGAACAGTTGATGCTGAACCAGGCTGACCTGAGTTTGCGGCAATGGATACTCCTGATACACGACCCTGGAGTGCTGTTTCAACACGGCCATTGTTAGGGATTTTTTCAATATCCTTAGCCTTCACATTTGAAATGGCACCGGTAACAACACTTTTTTTCTGTGTACCGTAACCTACAACTACAACTTCTGATGTCATTACAGCTAATTCTGAAAGGACAATGTCAACTGTTTTGGTTTCAGCTGTAACTGTAACTTCCTGAGGGGTCATTCCCACGAATGAATAAACTAACACCTGTTTTGGGTTTGCCTTAATGGTATAACTACCCTTGATATCGGTGGTAGTGCCGGTAACCGTTCCTTTAATTACAACGGAAGCACCGGGCAATGGTTGATTGTCAGTGGCAGATTTTACCACTCCACTGATCTGAACCTGCTGTGCCCACGCCCAACAGGAAAAAATCAATAAAAATGTACTTAGTAAAAGTTTTCTTTTCATAGTGTTTGGGTTTGATTACATGTGATTGGTTTAATTGGTTTGATATTAATTAATTTGACTGGATTTTCAATTCGCAACTTTCATTTTCAGGATGTCGTGGTACTTTACCTGATGATCACTCACTTTCAGATGTTTTGCAATCTGAATGTTAATCCAAAAATTGCCCAACATATTTAATAATTACTCCAATTTTTCGGAGAACAACTGGTTATAACCAGTGACTTTGAGCTATGTTAATTTATTGTTACGCTAAAGTATGCTAATCGCATTCATATCCTTTAAAAATATACTACATCTAATTTACTACAAACCCGAAATCGCAATACATCAAAAATACATCAATTTTTTTTTTAACACTATTATAACACTGTTTATCAATAATTTAAAAATCAAAATAATTGAATTCATTTTCTCTTAACAGTTTTTAGTATACTACGTTTCGTTTTTGAACAGGTATACAGGTTTACCATGTGCAAAAAGGCTGGTTTTAGCTAAAAACACATGATGCGAAACAGGTAAAAAGAAAAAAAAGAGAAAGGAATACAAGCCGATACCTAAGAAACCTGCAATTACAGAAAGGCCCGGATAAATTTCCGGCAGATTATTAGCAGCCTGGTTATTTTGCTTGTTTTATCAGAGCAGACCGATTGAACTAAAATGAGAAGATCAGATGCAGCAATTGCTTATGAGGAACCTGTAACGATTATAACTTCATCATGAAGTCGGTAAGGTTTGCATTGCGGTCGAGCCCGAGTTTTTTCCTGATCCTGTACCTGCTGATTTCAACACCACGGGTGCTGATATTCATCAGTGTAGCTATTTCCTTACTCGAAATATTCATCCGTAGGTATGCACAAAGGCTTAATTCGCGGGGCGTGAGATCGGGGTATTTTTCTTTAAGCTTGATAAACAATTGCTCATGGACTTGCTCCACATGGGTATTAAAAACCTGCCATTGTTTTTCATTGTCAATCTCCCGGCTAATCTTTTTAATGGTTGAGTTCAGCTGGTTTTTATGCTGTTCGTCGGTGAGCGCGGATTTAACCCTATTCAGATCATGCATCAGCTTATTTAGCATTTCATTTTTCTGAATTATCATCAGCGTCGAATTTGCCAGTTCTTTTTCTTTATGGATCATTTCCAGGTTCAGCTTTTCATTCCTGAGCCTGATCATTTCCTTTTCTGCTTCCAGGGCATCTTCCTTAAACTGCTGTTCGCGCTGCTTGTATTTGCTACGTTGCTGCTCTTTTTCATTTATTCTCGATTTCTCAATACTCCGGTTAAAAAATCGGTACAACAAAAAAACCGAGTAGATAATTGCAATAACATAAATTATCCAGGCAATTGTCGAAAAATACCAGGGAGGTGAAATTTTAAATGAATACGAAAGTACCGGGGAAGGAGAGCCGTCTTCTTTGCGGGCTTTCAGCTGAAAGGTGTAATCACCGTAAGGTAAATTTGTATATTCTTTTGAACTTTTGTGCGACCATTCACTCCAGTCCTTATCAAAGCCTTTCAGGAAAAACTGGTAACTTGTGCCTGACTCACTGAAGTGATTCGAGGCAAACGAAAACGATATCGTATTGTTTCTGAACCTGAACGCCGGAATGATCTTTTGCTTGCCATCGAAACTGTTGATTCTGAATACGCCTTCGGAAGTATCACCTGAATGAATATTATTGATATACAGGGTGGGAACATGCCCATAGTCTTTGTACTGGCCTGAATAATAGTGTGCAAACCCGCCTTCAATCCCAAACAATACATTTTGTGCATCCAACGGATTAATATGACCGTATGGGGGAATTAACATTCCGGCCAGGTCGTTGAACGGATTGGAAATATTCTTGTAGGTTCCGTCTTCCTGGTAACGCAAAACAGAAGGCTGCTGGTTATAATAGTACCAGATGTTATTTGCATTGTCCTGCAATACATAGTCAACCTGCCCTTGCAAGGGGATAAGTTTGCTGAATAATTTATCAGGTTCAAATCTGTCTTTGGATTCGTTGTACCTGTACACACCAAACAATGTGCCGGCAAGAATACCTGACCTGATTTTAAAAATAGTGCTTCCCAAATCGGAGGGCAGTCCTTTCATAGAATTATAAAACCTTACTTCAAGGGCTCTGCGCATATCTGCATCGGGTTTTACCCTGAAAACGCCTTTATAACCGTGTCCTATCCAGAGGAATCCCTTAGCATCGGTTTCCAGGAAGTGGGAGGATTGGTCGAAGCCAGATAACTCATTCCTGTATTTCCATGAAGTCCCGTTCCTTTCAAAAACCGAAATGCCCGAATAATTGCCTACCAGCAGGAATTTGTTATTGTCACCTGCCTGCCGGATTGTCCATCCTCCGGCCACCGACGAAATTTTATCGGCTACCTGGTCATGTACCTGGAAAACACCGGCATTATGACCACATAACAGCGTATTGCCTATAACTGCCAGGCTCCACACCTGCCCTTCAGTTCCATCGACCAGGTGGAAATTTTCTTTTTTCTTCAGTGAACTGGTAAATTCGCTCCATTTGATATAAAATAATCCCTGGTTTGTACCCAGGTATAAATTATCACCAAAACGGGCTGAAACATAACCCGATCCTATATCTACATAGTTCTGGATGTAGGTCAGCGGCGAACTGAAATGAACCAGTGATATCCCGTTATCGAGACCAAGCCATATATTTCCTTCATCGTCAGTACCCAGGCCAAGTATTGTATTATTTAAAATGCCTTTGCCTTTGTTAATATGCGCTATAATTTTGCCAGAAGTATCCGAAATCAGCAAGCCGTTTTGAATGGTTCCGAAAGCAAAGTATTGTTTGTTAACAACGGTGCCCGAATACAATTGGTATTGTTTGAGTAAGGCATTTACCGGTTTTTCCCAGGGTACCATGTCCTGACCATCGTACTTAAAAAGTCCTTTCTTAGCCGTGCCGATAATAACCTGGTCATCATTGAGGGATAACATAGTCCATATCTCGGTGCCGGCTAATTTATTCCCGTTGGGGACACTTCGCACTTTACCTTCGTGGTATTGCATCAAGCCTTCATCCTGGTCGTACAGCCACAACGTACCGTTCACATAATATGAAAAATGAAAGATTGACCTGGGTTTAACAATTTCAATTTTATCGTCCTTGTAAATAAAGATTGCCCTTATAGATTGAAAAACAATACCGAAACTCGTTTTGTGAATCCGCCAGATTTCATCGAAATCATTCATTCGTTTATTCAGCAAAGGCAGTAAGGAATGGTACCTGAGTATACCGTGCTGATCCTCCTCGTAAAACCCGAATTTGTTGAACGATCCTACATAAATGCGGTTACCGTCAGCAAGTACGGAGCGCACAACCTGCCCCATATCTTTGTACACCGACCAACGTTCGCCATCATATTCAATAAGTCCTTCGTTATTTCCGAAGTAAACCATACCGTTAGGTGCCTGTGCAACAGCCCAGTTTTGGGTTCCGCCTTTATAATCAGAGCGTTTGAAGTTGTGAATACCGGGAATTCCATAACGTTGTGATATAGAATGTTTTGGCATAATCCAAAACACAATTATAAATACAGTGAAAAGCAGGCAATTTGTTTTCATCGGGTGGGTTTGAAGAAGAGAGTAAACTCCTTAATACTGAAATCCGGCTCTAATTTAAGCAAAATGTTGTATGCGGATAAATTAAATTGGAAAAATGAATACCCCATTCATGGTAATGAAAATGTAAACCACTATAAAAAAAGAAGGCTGAGCAGGACACCCTACCCAGCCAACCAACCAATTGTAACCTGTAATCAAATTAGACCCAAACCCAAGTCAATTTAATTGGATGTCCTGTCAACCTTCTAATTAATTATAAGATATTAGTAACCAGGATTCTGAGCTTTTTCGCCCATAGCTGTATTCGACAGAATTTCATTTAAAGGAATTGGAAACAGTTCATGTTTTCCTTTAACAAATCCTATGCTCTTCATCTGTGCGTCAGCTAAATCCCAACGAACTAAATCCCAGTAACGGCTTCCTTCGAAACAGAGTTCTTTGGCTCTTTCGATCACGATCTGGTCAAATAAAGCTGTTCCGGTTTCGGTGTGAGCTGCGATTCCTGCCCTATCGGTTATTTTTTTCAGTTCAGTTTGAGCAGCAACATCATTTGAGCTTTTATTATACGCTTCGGCAGCCATTAACAAAACATCGGCATAACGGATAATCCTATAATTGGAACCGTAATTCAACTCGGGCTGACCTGTAGCCGGATCAGTTGTTTCGGAAGCTTTACAAGCATACTTTGTCCTGAGGTAGCCTTCATAATCGTAAGGATATTCGCCAACCTGATATTTTCCGCCGGCAGCAAAATAATCGGCTTCGGAAACTACTGAACCTTTGATCCTTTTATCTGCAGGGTTTGAGTACAGCAAGTCTCCAATTTTCTTCGAAGGCAGGTTAAATCCCCAGCCACCAACAAGGTTCACCTTGTTAACGTCAAGGGTAGAGAAGTCGAATGAACCGTCGCCATCGGCACGGGGACCTTCCAGCTGCATTTCAATATTGCTTTCGTTACCACCGCACCATGTGAAGTTACCCCAGCCGTAGTTTTCCTGTGATGTATAGGAAACTTCAAAGACCGATTCAACACCAAACTCTTTTGCTTTTGACCATATGGAAGCATAGTCGGATTCGAGCTGATATTCGTTGCTGGCGATACAAGCACCCAAAACTGTAGCAGCATCACCATATTTCTTTTCGTAGAGGTAAGCTTTGCCTAATAAGGCCTGAGCGGTACCTTTGGAGAAACGGAACTTATCAGTTGCTGTATACTGGCTTTTTAATGGCAGAACTGCAATAGCATCCTTCAGGTCTGTTTCGATCTGGGCATACACTTCGGCTGCAGTGGCACGAGGCTGATTGAATTCGGATGTTGAGGCCGGGTTAACAGTCATCAAAGGCACACCACCGAACATAGTAACCAAGTCGAGGTATGTGAAAGCCCTCAAAGCCTTTGCTTCACCAACCATTGTTTTCATACCGGTTGTAGCTGCTGTGTTGGCTCCCACGTTGTTAATAATGGTATTGCAGGAATTTATGGTACTGTAAAAATTAGTCCAGATAGCTGCAATCTTGGTATTGTCGGAAGTAATATTAAAATCATCAAGATACTGATATTCAGGTGTATCACCGGCATTTGGACCAGCACACTTGGTATCATCAGCAGGAAGGTTTTTCATAAAGTAAACGCTTGTCCACGATCCTTTTGAATAATTTTCCTGGATTTTATTATACACCCCCATGACGGCTAATTTCACGTCATTATCATTTTTCAGAAAGTTATCACTGGTAAGTTGCCCAACCGGAGCTACTTCTAAAAAGTCCTTACTGCAACCTGCAAAAACAAGCAGGAAGAGTGCACTCAGGCTATATATTATTTTTTTCATGTTTTATCTTTTTTTGTTGATTAGAAACTAGCTGTAAGACCGAATAACATCTTGGCAGAAATTGGATATAAACCCCTGTCAACACCCTGGCTTTGGTTATTGTTACTACCTGCTTCAGGATCCAATCCTTTGTACTTGGTAATTGTGAAATAATCGTCGAGCGAAATATAGGCCCTGAGTGAGCTTACACCAAATTTTGATGTAATTTCATTTGATAGGGTGTAACCCAACTGTATCTGTTTGATCCTCATGTACGATCCACTGGAAACCATCAGGTCGCTACGGTACACATAATCGCTGTTGTTATCAGCTCGCGGCAAACTTGCACTTGTATTGGTTGCTGTCC
>CALCJE010000199.1 GCA_937965665.1 uncultured Bacteroidales bacterium | reverse complement strand
CGACCACCGAGATCTACACTCTTTCCCTACACGACGCTCTTCCGATCTTAGCTGGGATGTTTTAGGCACAACCTCAGCCGACTCCGGTTTTTACACGCATACCATCCCCGATGCCTGCAGTGCATCGTATAAATATGTGGTGCGTTCGAAAGACAAATGCAATAACGAAAGCGATCAGAAACTCTATAAGGATATTAATGTGCAGACAATTTACCTGCAGACCAGCGAACCCAATGAGTGCGATAAAACCATAAAACTTACCTGGAACGCCTATAAATCAATACCCGGAGGCATTGGTGGCTACAAAATCACCCGTATGGAAGGTGCAAAATGTGAAATATTTAATGTACCCGCAACGGATACCACGTATACTGACAGTTTCGGCCTGAAAATAGGGCAAACATATTTGTATTCTGTTACAGAAATGAGTGCAAATGGAATAACAGAATCTGCTTCTTGTCAGGCAGTTCATGCGTTTAACGCCTTCAGCATTCCCGATGTTTATATTACGCAGGTAAGTGTTGAGCAGGATAAATTTATCCGTGTAAGCTACCAGATAACACCGCCCAGCAATGTGGTAAAACTGTACTTGCAGCGGTCGGACAACGGCACCTCAGGTTTTAGCGTAATTGATTCAATTTCAGTAAATACGGGCACTGTTCCGCTGGTTTCTTTTGTTGATGATCTTACTGCCGATGTTCATGCCCGGAGTTATTACTATCGGTATGTTGCTATTACCAAATGTGGCGACGAAGTGCCGTCATCCAATGTGTCAAGATCAATCTTGCTGCAGTGTACTTCGCTCGACTCGCAAAATGAAACCCAATGGAACAGCTACGAAACCTGGATGCAGGGCGTTCAGAATTATACGCTTTTCAGAAGTATAAATGGCGAACCTGTTGCTGGAGAAATTTTAACAACATCACCGTCGGCAACCTCATTTACTGACCCGCTCACCGGCGTTGACTCCAGAAACCTGGTTTGCTACTGGGTTACAGCAAATGAGAACCTGACGACAGCCATTTCAAAATCAAATACATGCTGTGTGCTGAAGGAACCCGACATTTATATGCCTAATGCGTTTCACCCCGGCTCGGTTGCCAATTATGCATTCAGGCCTGTAAATGACACAGCTTTCGCCGATCCATTAAGTTTCAGCCTGACTATTTTTAACCGATGGGGCCAGCAGCTTTGCGAAACTACCGATATGATACGCGGCTGGGATGGCACTTCAAATGGACAGGAATCACCTGCAGGATTGTATACCTACCTGCTGACCTATAAATCGAAAGCAGGCAAATCGTATACCAAACGCGGAACAGTATTCCTGGTCAGGTAATTAACGGTTCTGAACCTTCGCCCATTTTCTCTCATTTTTACCGGCTGTTCACGCTAAAGTGTTTGCAGATGAGGACTATTTCCTGATGGCGCAAAAACCAGTCTGTAAACGGAACAACTGTTGAAAACCGGTTTGTAAAAAAGATTCCCGGTAAAAGCGGTGAACAAAACCATTTAAAATCTTATAACCTATTGTATTATTGGCACTTAATCACGGCTGAAACCTTAAGATTTTTTAACAAGGACTTCCATTAAAATTAGTAAATTTGCAAATTCAAAAAAAAGGCTATGTTCATTGATAATGAAAAGTTCGCAGGTGACGGTCTCACATACGATGATGTCCTGCTCATTCCTGCTTATTCAGAGGTACTTCCCCGCGATGTAGATACTTCATCATGGTTTACGCGTAAAATAAAAATCAATATACCCATTGTATCCGCCGCTATGGATACAGTTACCGATTCCACTATGGCTATCGCCATTGCCCAGGAAGGCGGTATCGGCGTTTTGCATAAAAATATGAGTATCCTCGAGCAGGCAGCCGAGGTAAGGCGTGTAAAACGATCCGAAAGTGGAATGATTACGGATCCCATCACCTTGCTGGAAGATGCCCTGGTTGCCGATGCGCTGGCTATTATGGCAGAACATAAAATCGGCGGTATTCCGGTTGTAGATGCGGATGGTAAGCTTAAAGGCATTATTACTAACCGCGATCTGCGATTCGAACGCAACCCGCTCCGTCCTGTTGCCGAAATCATGACCAGGGAAAACCTGGTTACCACAAGCACCAAAACCAGCCTCGACCAGGCCTCGGACATTCTGCAGGAATTTAAAATCGAAAAATTACCTGTAGTTGACGAAAGCTATAAACTTGTTGGCCTCATTACATACAAGGATATCAGCAAAATAAAGGCCCGGCCAAATGCCTGCAAAGACGAAATGGGCCGTTTGCGTGTTGCTGCCGGTGTTGGAGTTACATCTGATGTGTTGGAACGGGTTACCGAGCTTGTGAAAAACGGAGTTGATGCTATTGTGATTGATACGGCTCATGGTCACTCGAAGGGTGTAATTGATACCACCAGGATGGTAAAAGCACATTTTCCCGAACTACAGGTAGTTGTTGGAAATATTGCTACCGCCGAAGCTGCCCGCGCCCTGGTTGATGCTGGTGCTGATGGGGTAAAAGTGGGTATTGGCCCCGGATCCATTTGTACAACCCGGGTAATTGCCGGTATAGGCATTCCGCAACTTTCAGCCATTTACGTGGTAGCAAAAGAATTACGCGGCAGCGGGGTTCCGGTAATTGCCGATGGAGGAATCCGTTACACAGGCGATATAGTAAAAGCCATTGCCGCAGGTGCACACAGTATTATGGCTGGCTCGTTGTTTGCCGGGGTTGAAGAATCACCGGGAGAAACTATTATTTACGAAGGACGTAAATTTAAGGCTTACAGGGGAATGGGATCCATCGAAGCCATGCAGAAAGGCTCCAAGGACCGATATTTCCAGGATGCCGAAGATGATATTCAGAAACTGGTACCGGAAGGAATTGTAGGCCGGGTACCTTTCAAAGGGGCACTCGCCGAAGTTATACATCAGATGATCGGTGGCCTGAGAGCCGGTATGGGTTATACAGGTTCGGCAAACATCGAAAGTCTGCAAAAAGCCAAGTTTATTAAAATTACTGCTTCAGGCGTGGTCGAAAGCCATCCGCACGACATTACCATTACCCGCGAAGCACCAAACTATAGCCGTTAACAATTCAGAGAACCACTTTAAAACTCTGGCATGCCGGGGTGCAATACCCGGCTGCATATACCATAATTTCAACACAACTATGAAACGGAAACTTTTTAATGCTTCACTTACCCTGGTATTAAGCATTTTATCCCTGTCAGCATTCAGCCAGTCGGCCGACCCGGTATTACTGCAAATTGCAGATGAAAAAGTTACCAGGAATGAATTTATCAAAGTCTTTGAAAAAAATAATGTTAAAGGCACTGATACCGATCAGAAAGCACTCGACGAATACCTCGATCTTTATATCAATTTCCGGTTAAAAGTTACCGAAGCCAGGGCACTGGGGATGGACACCATCAAATCATTCCGCGACGAACTGGCTGGTTACCGCAAGCAGCTTGCACAGCCGTACATGATGGATAGTGAAGAAAGCGAGAAAATTATCCGCGAAGCATTCGACCATCTGCAGTACGATGTTCGTGCCAGTCATATTCTGATTCGTGTTGAAAAACTGGCATCAGCAGCCGACACACTTGCAGCGTGGAACAAAATCATGCAGTTGCGGAAACGCATTTTGAAAGGAGAAGATTTCGGCAAAGTAGCTGCAGAAGCCTCCGAAGACCCCTCAGCCAAAGACCGCGATGCCAATGGCCGCAAAATTAAAGGCAACCATGGCGACCTAGGATATTTTACAGCCTTCGATATGGTTTATCCATTCGAACAAGCAGTGTATAATGCCAAAGTGAATGAAGTTACCATGCCGGTACGCTCCGATTTTGGCTACCACCTGATTAAAGTTACTGATAAAATTCCGGCACTTGGCAAAATACAACTGGCACATATCTACCTGGTTTATCCGCCAAATGCAACCCTCGATGACTCACTGAAAGTGGCCGATTCAGCCAACATGGCTTATAAATTGCTGAAAGAAGGCAACGATTTCGGCGATGTTGCCAAAAAATTCTCCGACGATTTATCCACCTCAGGCAAAGGAGGTGTTTTGCCCTGGTTCGGAGTGAACAGGCTGCTGCCCGATTTTACCTTAAACATTTTAAAGTTCAAAGAAAAGGGTGCTTACTCAGAACCTTTCCAGACCATATACGGCTGGCACATTATCAAACTGGTTGACCGCAAGCCCGTTGGAAGCTTCGATGAGGAAAAGGATGAGTTAAAACAAAGGATGCCCCGTAGCGACCGGAACAATGAAATACAGGCATCGTTTATTGCCAAGGTGAAACAGAAATACGGATTTACACAAAACACAGCGGCACTCAACGAACTGACCAAAACTGTTACTGACTCTATTTTCGAAGGCAAATGGCATGCCGGACAGGCCGCAGGACTTAAAAAGGATTTGTTCTCCATTGGTACCAAAACCTACACACAGGCTGATATGGCGCAAAGGCTCGAAAAAAACCAGCGCACTTCCCAGAAAAGTGATATCCCTGCATACGTTCTGGAACAATACAATGGTTTTGCAAACGAAGCTGTGAACCAATATGCCGACAGCCAGCTCGAAAGCGAAAACCCGGAATTCAAAGCGCTGATTTCGGAATACCACGATGGAATTTTACTATTTGACCTTACTGATAAAAAAGTGTGGACAAAAGCCATTAAAGATACCGTTGGGCTCGAAAAATATTACGAGCAGAACAAAACCAATTACATGTGGGACACCCGGCTTGACGCTTCCATCATCACTGTTAAAGATCCTTCCATCCTGAAGAGCCTTCAGAAAATGCTGAAAAAGGGAGCTTCCGACGAACAAGTACTTGCAAAATTTAACCACGACACCATCCAAAAAGTTGATATCAACCATCGCAAATTTGTAAAGGACGAAAATCCTTTACTGAAAGATACTGAATGGAAACCAGGGATTTCGAAAGTTATTCCCCTGGCTGATACAGCTAACATGATTATTGTTGTGCACAGCGTAGTTGCTCCCGAGCCTAAATTACTCAGCGAAATAAGGGGAAATATTACTGCTGAATACCAGAACTACCTCGAAAAAGCCTGGATTGCCGAATTACGCTCAAAATACCCGGTGATCGTTAACCGCGAAGTATTCAACACCATCAAAACCCATTAAAACGATGCAGCGCATTCTCGTTATTTCTGTTTTGCTGATGGCTGTATTAAGCGCCTGCAACCTTATTCCCGGTAAAGAAACCAGGAAGGATAAGCCTATCGCCCGGGTTAATGATTCGTACCTCTACCGCGACGACCTGCAAGGCGTTGTGCCACCCGGCACCAGTGCAACCGACAGCGCCGAAATAACCTCAGCCTACATCAACAACTGGGTGCGCCAGGAACTATTGCTCAAACAGGCCGAGGATAACCTCGAAGAAACCAACAGGGATTTCACAAAGCAAATAGAACAATACCGCAATTCACTTATTATTTATGCCTACGAATCGGAATTGGTTAAACAAAAACTGGATACCTTGGTTTCGCAGTCCGAAATTGAATCCTACTACAAAGAAAACCAGGAAAATTTTCATCTGAGAGAAAATATTGTTCTGGCCAGCTACGTGATTATCAGCAAGAATTCGCCTGCAGCCACAAAAATAAAATCCCTGCTTGTGAGCACACGCGAGGCCGACAAAGAAAAATTACAGGCACTTTGCCAGGAAAACGGCGCCGATTTCAGGATCAACGACGGAACAACCTGGATGTCGTTTACTGATCTGACCCGTAAAATACCGCTTACTGTCGACGACCCGGAAGAATTCCTGAGAAAAAACAAGTATTACGAGGTTAAAGATTCAACAACCATATATAATGTTGCCATATCGGCATATAAAAGCAAAGAAAGCATTTCGCCCCTGAATTTTGAAACTGAAAATATACGTACCATACTGTTGAACAAGCGTAAAGCGGAACTCCTGAAACGAATGGAAGAAGACCTGTTTAACGATGCCGTGAAACGCAATAAATATGAAATATTCAAGAAGTAATTTCCTTATGCTCATGATAAAGAGAATGTTAATGCCGGTATTGCTGGTCGCGATGATCGGATCAGTAATCCAGGCGAAAGCTCAGAATGCTAAAGTAATTGACGAAATAGCTGCCCTGGTCGGAAGTCACCCGATTTATTGGTCGGACGTGGAAGCACAATATGCCCAGGCCAAAGCACAGGGCATGCCAGGCGAAGCTACAACCTTAAAGTGTCAGATTTTCGAAAACCTGATGTTTCAGAAACTGCTGGTTTACCAGGCCGAGATCGACAGCCTTGTGGTTAACGACCAACAGGTGAACAGCGAACTCGACAGGCGTTTGCGATATTATATTCAACAATTCGGTTCGCAGCAAAAACTCGAAGAATTTTATGATAAATCGCTCGAAGAATTTAAAAATGAACTGCGCGAACCGCTTCGCCTCGAGATTCTTTCGCAGCAGGCACAAGGAAAGATAGTTGAAAATGTTAAAATGACGCCCAACGAAACCAGGGAATATTTCAACAAACTCAGAGCCGACAGCATCCCGATTATCCCGACCGAATACGAAATCGGGCAGATCGTTAAAACGCCTGTTGTCGGCCCCAGTCAGCTGAAGGATGCCCATGACAAACTGGTAGCCCTGAGGGCGCGTATTGTGAAAGGCGAGAAATTTTCGACACTGGCTGTGTTGTATTCCGAAGACCCGGGATCGGCAGCAAGAGGTGGCGAACTGGGAATGTTCACCCGGGGCTCAATGGCGCCCGAATTCGAGTCGGCAGCATTTAACCTGAAAAACAAAGGCGATCTCTCGGAAGTTATCAAAACAAAATTCGGTTTTCACCTGCTTCAGCTTATCGAACGCAAAGGCGATTTCGTGAATGTGCGTCATATCCTGATTATCCCAAAAGTTTCGCCCGACGATCTTTCGGCTGCCGCTACAAAACTCGACAGCATTGCTGAACTGATACGCAACGATTCGCTCACTTTTACCAAAGCAGCATTGATTTACAGCGACGACCCCGGTAAGGTAAACGGTGGATTGATTCAAAGCCAGTCGAGCGGTAATACCCGCCTTGCTGCCGATGAACTGGACCCAAAAGTATTTTTTGTGATCGACAAAATGAAACCCGGCGAAATCTCGAACAGCGTGCCCTATACCACCGAGGACGGAACACAGGCCTACCGCATCCTGTACTTACAGCTGCGTACCGAACCACACAAAGCCAACATGAAGGATGATTACAATAAAATACAGGAGTGGGCCCTCGAAAACAAGAAAGAAAAGGAAATCGCAAAATGGATACAAACCAAATCGAAATCAGCGTACATCCGGATGGGCGACAAATTCAGAGATTGCAATTTCAAATATAACTGGACCTTCACCAAACAATAACCCTGGGCGGGTGCTGTATACCGTACTGCATTTTGATTAACGAACTACATTATGATTCAATATAAATCGGATACTGAAGCGCTTAACGATTTTACGGTTAAATACCAGGCATTGCGTTCCGAAATCGGGAAAGTAATTGTAGGCCAGGATGAGATTGTTAAAAACCTGCTTATTGCCATTTTTTCGAAGGGTCATACATTGCTGGTTGGTGTTCCGGGATTAGCCAAAACACTCATGGTAAACACTTTATCGCAGGTGCTTGGGCTTTCGTACAGTCGTATACAGTTTACGCCCGACCTTATGCCTTCCGACATTATTGGCACCGAAATCCTCGATCAGGACCGGAATTTCAGGTTCATCCGCGGACCGGTATTTGCAAATATTATCCTGGCTGATGAAATCAACCGCACCCCGCCTAAAACCCAGAGTGCACTCTTGGAAGCCATGCAGGAAAAAGCCGTAACCATTGCAGGAGTTAGCCATAAACTGGAAGAGCCTTTTTTTGTTCTCGCTACCCAAAATCCCATTGAGCAGGAAGGCACCTATCCGCTGCCCGAGGCCCAGCTCGACCGGTTTATGTTCAATATCTGGCTGGGTTACCCATCGATGGCCGAGGAGATACAGGTGGTAAAAAATACAACCACACAACATACTGCTACGCTCAAGGTGGTACTGAATGCCGAAGAAATAAAATATTTCCAGGACCTGATCCGTCGCATTCCGGTGGCTGATAACGTATATCAATACGCAGTAAAACTGGCTTCGGTTACCCGGCCGGGTACGCCTATGGCGCATGCGTGGGCTAACAATTACCTTACCTGGGGTGCAGGGCCCAGGGCATCACAATACCTGGTTTTAGGCGCCAAAACCCATGCCGCTGTCAAGGGCAAATACTCACCCGATATTGAAGATGTGCAGGCTGTAGCTACTTCGATACTGCGCCATCGCATCGTACGCAATTACAAAGCCGAAGCCGAAGGCATAAAAGCAGAGGATATAGTGAATGAGCTTTTAAAACTGGGGTAATCTGCAAGAAATAAAATACAGATTGCAGGCTTAATTTTTAAACTTGCCCCCGAACAAATCATCTTAAAATCAGTTTTTATATTTGCAAAGCAAATTGAACTGATTGCATAAAAATGTGATTACCTTTGTAAGAAATAATTAGTTAAACCAATAAAATCAATAATTTAAATGGCTGTTTTAGTAGGAAAAAAAGCACCTCAGTTTGAGGCTGATGCCGTGATTAACGGAGGCGAATTTGTTGAAAAATTTTCTCTCGCCCAGTATATCGGCAAAAAACATGTAGTATTTTTCTTTTACCCACTCGATTTCACATTTGTTTGCCCCACCGAAATCATTGCATTTCAGGACAAACTTGATGAATTCGAAAAACGTAATGTTCAGGTAGTTGGCTGTTCGGTCGACAGCAAATTTTCGCATTGGGCATGGCTCAATACCGAAAAAAACGCAGGCGGAATTAAAGGCGTTACCTTCCCGCTTGTAAGTGATCTTTCGAAAACCATTTCCGAAAATTACGATGTACTTGCAGGTGAGTGGGAATATGATGAAGACGAAGATTATGTGGAATTTAATGGCGAAGCAGTTGCTTACCGCGGTCTTTTCCTGATCGACAAACAAGGTATTGTTCGTCACCAGGTGGTAAATGACCTGCCATTGGGACGCAGCGTTGAAGAAGCCATCCGTATGGTTGATGCCCTGCAGTTCTTCGAAGAAAACGGTGAAGTTTGCCCTGCCGACTGGCACAAAGGCGACGAAGGAATGAAAGCTACTTCCGAAGGTGTGGCAGAATACCTGAGCAAACACTAAAATTCTGATACTTACCGAAAGACCGGCCTTGTGCCGGTTTTTTTTTGTTCATAAAACGGCACCTGGCACAGCAATCATTATTTTGTCAGGTTTGCAGGTATTCCGCCCAGTCTATCAGCCCAGTTTTCAGGGAAGCCGCTGAAATATCCCTGCCACTGCACATGGCGTTTCCGGTAGTACCATTTACTGTATAAAACCCTCATCACAGAAGGGATACCAATCACCAGCAGGTACAACGGGCCGAGCATCATCGATTGCCTGGCATGACCGTATTCATGCATCTGGCAGTCGTTCTTAAGTTGCGGGAAACGGTTACCTGCAGGTGTCCAGAAGATAAACCAGCCCAGGCTTACCCCCGTATTTTTTGTCTGGATAAAAAACCGGTACCCCCCGTTTTCAACATGTACAACCTTTCGCAATGATTTCATACATACAAGAACCACCAGCCCCACGACTATCTGTGGAAACTCCCAGGCAAAAAGAAGTACTGGTATCATTACCGAGGTTATTTTTTTCACCAGCGCATCAATAAAATTTCAAACAATTTTATTCAATATCCATACCCAGCCACGATTCGAGCGTAGTGATTACTATTTCGCGTTGCTCAGGGCTCAGCGTAGCAATACTGGCACCATGGGTTCCGCCGGCCTTTACCATTTTCAGGCTGCCGCTGCCGGGCTTTATCTCCGCCGCCGTAGCTCCCCATGGATCAGCTTCGCCGTAAATATAAATCATATGCTGCGGGCCCGAGGCCATAAATTTCTTTAATTTCGACTGGTATGTTGGGTCCCATACTACAGGAACACCATGGGGCACAAAAGCCGAATTGGGGTAATCTTTATTTTTCAGGTATTTCCGGAAGGGTTTTTCGTCATATTCGTAATATCCCAGCTGGGTATAAAACTGGTAATTGGCAGCTTCGTAAGGTTTTGCAGCATCGGTATACCAAAAGGGTGATACAATATTGATGAGGTAAAGCGCCATTTTATCAGTTGTGGTGCTGCTGAGATCGGGCAATTTTGAGGCATCGGCCGTATACTGCCAGAATGAAAAAGGCAACTCAAGCACCGAATAATCATAAGCCGTTTCAGCATCGATGGTGGTAAACTTTAATCCATATCTCGCTGAAGTAGCCTGCCATACCGGCAGGATGGATTTTTTATTTTTCAGCAGGTACATCTGGATATCAAAAATGTGTTTCCGCTGTTCAGCAGTGCCTACTTTTTTAAAATGTTCATCAATCCGTTTATCGAGCCTGGCATAGTTAATCGGGGCGACATAAGGGATAGAAACATCCACATCATCAGGATAAAAAACCTTGTATTCGGTGCATGTCTGCCCGCCTTTGCTTACGCCGGAAGTAATCCATTTGCCGGTAAAAAATTTACCGAAAAGCGTACGGATGTAATGATAATCGCCGGCATCCTGCTCCGCATTCAGGTATTTCCAGTCGAGCGGACTGGGAACTGATTTGCCAAAGTAACGGTGCTCAACATACAACTGGTTTGCTTTTAAAAGCTTTGTGGGCTCAGTTACCGTATTGGGTGTAACCCATTCGGCGCCATAGCCTTCGGTTTCCATCACCACAGGCCTGTCGGTGCCGGCAAAGCCTACAAAAATCTGCTGGCCGAAAAGCTGGCCCGAAGGGTTGTTGTGATCCACAGCCTGGGGAAGCATCAGTATATAAAATTCCTTGAAAGCGGAAGTGTCTTTTTTTACGATTTCGGCACCGGGTATGGCTTTCAGAAACCGGTACAACTGGCTGTCCTGCGCAACGGTAAGCAGGGGCAGTATAACAAATGCAAGGATCAGGATACGCAGTGACTTCATAAAGTTAAAATTAAGGTGAGTTGCAAAAATATTCATTTCATCTCATTTGCCATCACCCCATGTAAAATCTCTTTTTTAATACCTTTGCAGGTAGTGGTTCGATTAACAATTGGGCTAAACAAACTGGTAAATACAATTTTGAAAGTTCAGATCATTCAGAAATCGTAAATCACAAATCGTAATTCGTAAATCTTAAATCGTCAATCCCACCCCATGATCCTCCCCCGCGAAGAAGCCCTCGGATTGCTTCGGAAATATGTAAAAAATGAGAAAATGATTGCCCACAGCCTGGCTTCGGAAGCAGTGCTGGCGGCGCTGGCTGATCATCTGGGCCGAAACAGGGAAGCCTGGGCACAGGCTGGCTTGCTGCACGACCTCGATGTGGAAGCTACCAATGCTGATGCTTATACACATGGCCCCGAAGGCGCACGCTGGCTGGCCGAAATGGGTGTTGACGCCGATATTGTCGACGCCATTGCCATGCATAACGAAGTGGCCTCGGGTAAGGAACGTACCACCGAATTTCAACATGCCCTGGCGGCCGGCGAAACTATTACCGGCTTAATTATGGCGACTGCCCTGGTGTATCCCGATAAAAAAATTGCATCGGTTAAAACAAAATCGGTAACCAAGCGCATGAAAGAAAAAGCATTTGCGGCATCGGTAAAGCGCGAAAACATTTTGGAATGCGAACAGATCGGCATTCCGCTCGATGCTTTTGCAACCATTGCCATTGCTGCCATGTGCGGAATTGCAGATGAAATCGGTTTATAACAAAGCTCCGGCATAGAGCACAAACCCCGGTTTTTACGGTAACTGCGCTTGTCTTTGGCATCTGAACACTGAATACCTGCGTTAATAAACAAATAAAGTACCCACATGTACTATTTGCCGGCCGGCAAACGTTACTATATCACCAGCCGGAAATAAAACACTTTTTGAATGGTATTAAGCATTACATCAAACCTATGATAAAAAGATTACTCGATAAAATTCCGGCTTTTTTAAAGAATAAGTACCTGATTACTACAGTGGTTTTCCTGGTGTTAATGATTTTCCTCGACAGGAATAACCTTATTTCGCAGTATAAACTGAGGAAAGAACTGAACGGACTGCGCCAGGAACTCAGGTATTACCGCGAACAGGCCACAAAGGACAGCATCGAACTGAACCGTTTGTTAAGCGACTCACTTGAACTCGAGAAACTGGGTCGCGAGAAATATATGATGAAACGTGACAGCGAGGATATTTATATCATTGTCCGCAGGCCGGCTGTAAAAAAATAATAAAGGAAATCTGTGAGTTTCTGACCTGCATATAGCAGGCAAGCTTACAGGCTCTTGTAACTCAAATTCGTAACATTGATTACCTCTTATCACGATACCATGAAAACTCTTGCTGCCCTTGTCATAGGAATATTGATACTACCCGGGTTTAACAGCCTGATGGCACAAAATACAGGCGTAAAAATGCCCGTCGACTCCGAAACCAAACTGGTTACCTACAAGGAAGTGGTTACCTCTGCCGGAACGCCTGAGGAATTATACAACCGCGCCATTGCCTGGATTAACAAGCAATACAAAAACCCGGCTGATGTTACCAAGGTACGCGATTTTGCATCGGGGGTCATTGAAATCCTGCACCGCATCGACCTGGTTAAAAACGAAAAAGGATCGGCAGTGCATGGCAGTTTTGTTGACTATACCATGAAACTTGAGATGAAGGATGGCCGTTACCGCTACACCATCAACAATTTTACGCTGAAAACCATTTCGCGTCAGCCTATTGAACAGTGGATGGATAAAAACAGCGCATCGTATATGCCTATTTACGAGGACTACCTGAAACAGGTTGATGATTACACCAAAAAGCTCATCGAAAGCCTGAAACAAGGCATGCAACCTCCGGCGCCCAAAAAGCCTGACACCTGGTAAAACCTGCTTACTTTTTAACCGAAATCCGCTTCACTCCCGCATAGTTTACTTTTTTTACCTCTGCCAGGTAATCGAGTAAGGTTTGGGCGGTTGTGTTGTAATTGGTGGTACCGGCATCGGCATGTGCGAATTTATAGCTGGCCGAAATATAACTGTTCACGCCGACAGTATAGGTTTTTCCAGTATTGAGAAGGTTTCCCGATTTATCCTTTATTTCCACATCGGTGCATACGCCTTCGCTGTTTACCATCACCGTGTAGGTCATCCCCGAAGGAACCAGGTCGGGAGACTTTTCGCGGTTATACGAATAAATCAACAGCGCTTTAATTTCGTCGTAAGTCATGTTGAGTGTAACCACCTGGTTGCCGAACGGATCGAGGCG
>CALCJE010000198.1 GCA_937965665.1 uncultured Bacteroidales bacterium | reverse complement strand
GAGATGATCCAGCCCTATTCACCTTATTCGCACAGCATTTTAATGGGGATAGTCTGGACTTTGGCTGCAGGGTTTGTTACTTATATATTCACCAAAAATAAACGGATGAGCTTTATTATCTGCGCTCTGGTGCTGAGTCATTTCCTGCTGGATATTATCGCATCGCCCAAGACAGCATTTTATGCAGCTGATACCGGTATGCCCTGGTTCAATAATTATTCAAAAACATTCGGACTGGGTCTATGGACGAATGGAATTGTTGCCTGGATTGGTGAGTTGGGATTGTTAGTTGGTGGAATAGTAATTTATGTGAATACTAAGCGACGAATGAGGGCTGAAAAAGTAATCTGAGGGATTGTTCCATGACGCATCCAACATGAGTTTCAGCGAAGACGGGTATATGACGACTGAGTGAAAAAACCAGTACATTCGCATTGAAAACATGTTTATGCTAGTCTCAAGACACAAACCAGGCACTATCCAGATTTACAGAAAGTTATTCCAACTTGCATTTGCAATTCTATGTATCTGGATTGGAATTGAGTTTCACTTTTTTGTGAGATATTTTGAAACCAACGGGCAAAGCGTATTTATTTCGCGCCCGCCGGGGGTCGACGGATTTTTACCCATTAGTTCATTAATGAACTTGTTTTATTTTGTTCAAACCGGCGAAATACACCCGGTACATCCCGCCGGGCTATTTATTTTTTTAAGTATCATCGTAATGTCCTTTGCTTTCGGAAAATCATTTTGCAGTTGGTTGTGTCCTGTGGGTTTTCTTTCTGAATTTATTGGCGACCAGGGGAAAAAGCTTTTCAAACGAAATTTAAGATTACCCAAATGGCTCGATTATATCTTAAGAAGTATCAAATATTTGTTGTTAGCCTTCTTTGCTTTTGCAATTTTCAGTATGAGTATTATTGAGTTAAAGGCATTTTTATCAAGTGATTACAATGTAGTAGCCGATATACGGATGTACGATTTCTTTGCACAAATTACAATGTTCTCGCTGGGTGTAATTCTTCTGCTCATTGTTTTATCGTTTTTTATACGAGGATTCTGGTGCAGGTTTCTTTGTCCTTATGGAGCTTTGCTGGGAATATTTGGTATTCTCAGTCCGCTTAAAATAAAAAGAAACCAGGACTCCTGTATAAATTGTGCCAGGTGTTCAAAGATTTGCCCGGCAAATATAAAAGTTGATAAAGTAAAAGTGGTGATTTCCGATGAATGTACATCTTGTTACCAGTGTATTGATATATGCCCGGTACAAAATACCCTCGAAATGAAACTTGTTTCAGGGAACAGGGCATTGCCTAAAAAAGCAACGGCAATTATAATCATAGTGATATTCCTTGGTTTTACCGGAGTAGGTATGTTGCTTGGGAAGTGGCAAAATACAGTTTCAAAAGAAAAGTATAAAGAATTGTACCCCATACGCATGGGACTTCAACATGTACAATGATCTCAACTTAGTCCTAATTACAGCCAGGCTTTCATTCCTGTCAATCAAAATTGGTATCTCACCTAAAATTGAATTTGTACCGGCTTGTATCAGTGCATAAGTTGTGAGGGAACATGATGTATTGAGCGATCTTACCAAAAATGAATCGGTGCATTCCTGAATGAATAGGTTAAGAAGAAGCTGAGCATCATGCTGAGATGGTTTTCAAAGTTAACTTATTGGGCCTGAATCCATCATGAAAACACATTTACTTGCTTCTCAGCATATCACGAATTGCATCTTTGTTTTGCTGATCACCAGGCTTCGGGGTTTTAACAACCAATACCCTGAAAATATCATTACTTTCATTATAAAGACAATGAGGTATGTTTTTAGGGCTGTCAATCAGCATATCTTGTTCCACTTCAAGTTTTTCGTCACCAATTTCAACAATTCCTTTTCCTTGAAGTATGTAAAAGAATACGTCAACAGCAGTAGCGTGTTTTATAAGCTGCTCACCTGGTTTTAACAGCATGTGGACTACCTGAACATGATCGGTATCATGAATTTTGCGGGCTTCAATTCCGTGTGGATTTTTGCTTGTTTCAACCAGTTTATAACTCGTGGTTTTCATATTTTACAGGTTATTATTTAAATGTTTGTGAAGGTAATTTAATTTTGATTTGATTGAACTAAACCGGAAAAGGATATCCTTGTCCGGTTTAGTATTTGATATTGACTCAGATGCCTGAAAGTTGGTAGTAAACAACCATAGCATCATTATCAGCTAAATATTATCTGGTTCGCATTGGGTATATCCTTTCGTGATTTTGTCAATGCACTTCTGATTCCAAGTGATGATGGTCATGGCCTTCTTCCTCGCCTTCAGCAAAATGGAAAAACTGAACGTATGCTTCAACATATTCCCTGCCGGCAGCGACATCGTTCACCTTAAAATTCTTTAGAGACATCACTTTCTCAAATCGCTCGGTCAATTCTGGCATTTTGTCCTTAGCCACCAGGTTTTTTAAGGGTGAAAGATTACCGAGTCCGATAGATTTATCAGCAGCAAGTATTTTCTCGTCAATAGGAGTGCCCGATGGTTTTACACCCGTAAAAGGCACACCTTCACCATTGCGGTGAACCCTAACCAAAGTCTCGAAAAAGTAATTATCTGATAGCTCCTTAGCTTCGGGACCAAGTACCCGCACTTTCATGCTGAGGGAAAAGGCGTATTTAATTTCAGCTTCATCCTGGGGGCGAACCCATTTGAGTACATAGTTTACATTGTTTTCTGAAATTGCTTTTTTGGCATCAGCAATTACTGGCCCATCCATAGTATCGCAGTGAGCCGATGTTGCACCAGAATACATAAGCAGGATTGCCAATAGTAAAAAAGATAAGAACCTGAATGTGCTCTCCTTTATGACACCAGTTTTGATTTTTGAAAAGCCTGCTGCTTGTTGTTCAATTTTTGTTTCCATGATTTTTTGTTTTATGATTTTACAAATATTTATGAATGATTTTCGGGCAAAATTATATGGATGCGGCAGGCTGATCGCTCTATCTTATAAAGTGGGACCTGATTACATGGCTTTGTTGGTCCCGAAGTATAAAACGGGACTTTTGTATTTTATAAATAAAGTGACAGAAACTTTATGAGCTGGTTTCTTTGAATTGAGAAGGAGTGAGACCGGTCGATTTTTTAAATATCCTGTTAAAAGCTGATTTTGAATTGAAACCACACTCAAAAGCAATTCCGAGGAGGGAATAATTCTTGTTTTTCGGGTCGGCAACAGCTGTTTTAAACTCCTGAACCCTGTACTGATTTATATAATCGAAAAAGTTAAGTTTATACTGAGCGTTAATGATCTGCGACAACAGATGAGGTGTTATATTAATATCAGAAGCCAATTGCAATAAAGTTAAATCAGGGTTTAAGTAGGGTTTTGACGAAGCCATAAACGTATCCAATTGATCTACGTATATTTTCGCATCGGTATCTTTTAACCTGGAACCTGCATATTTTGTCTGTATTTCTTTACGCTCATCTGATACAATTACTGATTCCGAGAAAAAAATAACATTTTGTTTTAATCCAAAGTACCCGATAAGGATAACGAAAACAGATAAGGACAGGAATAGTCCATCCGTGCAGAAAACCATCGAAAACATATTGAAAACATGATGGATGGTTGTAACAGTCATTAAAGCATTCCAGATGATTCCAAAAATGAAGACTAATTTTCTCAGCCAGGAAAGGTTGATGTGTTTTGCGTTTGAGTAATTATTAAAAATATTTATATCAAGCTTTCTGAAGAGCTTGATTGTTAATATGAAATAAATAGTGCCTGAAAACGCAGTCAGGATTAAGAAAAAAAGGAATAGGGTAGGAGGTCCATCACCGGCTGAAAGTTTTTCGATATTCAGTTTTACGGCTGTTTCCGGAAAGAATGAAGCAACCAGGAGATAAAGGTTGAACAAAATAAATGGAACAAAATGCAGAAAGTACTTTCCGGGTATCCGCCGTTTATCCGAAACCAATATCAATACATAATAATAGAGGAATAGCCCATGCAGCCAAAACATTGAAATAAAACTTACCGAAAGCAAATGAAAATGTGTAAACAGATCATGTGAGTAAAATGAATACACGCCAATAAATACCCCCAGATACAATAACCATAAAATCAGTATATTATCATGTAATGCTCTGGGTTTCTTCTGTTGCAGTAAAACTGTAAAAAAGATAGCATTGAAAGCTGCTATGAGAAAGATGAATTTCATAAAGCTAAATTAAGCTTTTTCGGCATCAGCTTTTAACATTGAGATTGAAAAAATTGGTATTGGCCGGCATGAAACAAATTATACATGCAGCCTGAAAGTAAAGGGCCAGTTATATTATCTGGAAAGACATTCAGCTGGGAGAAACCATGAGGTGGCATTGCAGATATATCGTAAAGTAATAATCTCACAATCCGAAAAGTATTTATTTTTCAGCTTTGATCATTATTTATCTGACAAACTGAACAAAGAAACCAAGGCCCGCCTGGCATTGCTCTGTGGGAATTGAACAGGATGTGGTTTGAATATTAGTTCCCGGCTTAAAGTATAGATTTTCTTTGTGCGATATCTGACAAAAATGAGGTTTAATTGTCCTGGCATTTCATTTTTGATCTGATCACTGGGCCTAATATATTGTATGTTGGCTTAGTTTAAGGTGTAATACTATCTTCTGTACCTAAGCCTTTGTGAAGGCTTGAGGAAATTGCTGCATCCAGCTCACAGGGATAAATATGCGCTTTTTCACACAACAACTGTATGCTATCGGATATAAAATGATAAAATGCTTTATCCTGAAGTGCAATACTTGAAAATGAAACAGGGAACCCGAACTCTTTCATCCATCTTATTGACCTGGTGCCGATAGGAATTTCATATTTTGATAACCCCAGAACTTGCAAAAAATCTCTTGCCTGTTTTGAGCCAAATCCTTTAAACATTTGGTCAATGGAATCAGCTAACTCTCTCTCCGATTGTTTTGTTGAATCATTTCTTAGGCTATTGTAGAGTTTTGTCAGAAGATTCCAGTTAGTTACCTCCAAATGATAGAAATTATACGAAAAATATTTCGGTATTTTCCCCGAGTATTTTTCCAACCCATTTATATTCAATAGTACTCTTACCCTATTTTCAATATCAGGCTCTTGTATGAGGAATTGATGGGACAATACAGATGAGTTTTTCCTGAAAAAGGCTTCTTCATTGCCATTAAGACCTGATTCGTCCTGAGAATCTATCAAACACAAAAGCATTGTCTTTATAATTATATCCTTGTTTATTTGGATATTATTCCGGTTAACATTTCGGTCGATCCGGTCTTGTAAAAAAGGATTGTATTGCTCTTTGCAAAACTCTTTGACATCTTCAATATCGGATTCGGTTATTACCCATAAAACATTCATAATCCAACCTTTTACAAATCGTAATGACCTGATGCTTCAGGCTGGTAAACAATTTCATCAATCCTGATTTTGGTGAGTCCTGCCGGTACAATCCACTCAATCTCGTCAGCAACTTTGTACCCAATTAAAGCTGTGGCAATCGGGGAAAAGATTGATATTTTTTTATCTTTGAGATTAGCATTTGAAGGGTACACAATTTGAAATTGAATCTGTTTATTGTCATTTAAAAAACTGATCTTAACTATCGAATTCATTGTAACCACGGAGGAGGGTATTTTTTGGGGTTCAACAATTTTTGCTGAATCCAATTCTTTTACCAGATTTTCAGCCTCATGAAGACTTATAGAGTTGAATCTTTTTGCATCATTTATGCAATTTTTTATTCTTGAATAATCTAGTCTGTTTAAAATTAATTGCTTCATTTTGCTCGGTTTTTGCTTTTAACAATTTACTGAATTCCTATATTGTTTTATTTATTTGATTCTCTATTGTGACTTTATCGAAGTTTACTTTCATCTCAACGGGATTTGATAAAAGTACATTTGTAGTGCCACTTGTTAGGCAGCCGCCTGCAAGAATAACCCTTTTGAATCTTTAGTGCAGAGTATTGCGTTTGCAATTATTTTCTTACAGGCAGCTGCTTAACAATATTTGTTTAATGCATCATCTGTTAGTTTTTTTCCAATAGTTTAAAGAACTGATCAAGCTGAGGAAGTATAACAATACGGGTACGGCGGTTTGAGGATTTTCCATCAGACGAACTGTTCGAAGATATTGGCAGATATTCGCTGCGCCCTGCCGCAGTCATTTTTGCAGGATCGAGACCATATTTATTCTGAAGAAGACGAACTACGGATGTTGCTCTTTTAACACTCAAGTCCCAGTTATCAACCAAATCGCCTCTTTTGAAAGGAACGTTATCAGTATGGCCTTCGACCATAAATTCTATATTTGGTTGATTTTTCAATACTTTGGCCACCTTACCTAATACTATGCTTGCCTGTTCAGTGATAACATAACTACCACTCTTAAACAGCATTTTATCGGAGATGTCGATAAATACAACACCTTTATCAACCTTTATATTAATATCCTGATCATTCATATTACCAACTGCTCCTTTCAGGTTCATTACCAAAGCCATATTGAGTGAGTCTTTATAGGCAAGTGAGCTTTGCAGTCCTTTAATATAGGCATCTTTTGCTCCAATGTTTTCCATTGATTTCTTTATACTTTCAGCTTGCGTGCTTGAAATAACCGACAAAGCCTCCAGTTGATTTAATACTATTGAATTGTTTTCTTTCATGTGTGACTGGTCCTTTGTCAATTCAGCAAGCTGCCTGTTGAGATCATCAATCTGCTTCAGATAATTAGCTTTCGCTGTTTCACATGCATTTAAATCGTTTTGCTTTTTTGAATACTGGGCATCAAGGGCATCATACTTTCCAACCTGAGCTTTATACTTTTTTGTACTTACGCAGGAACTGCCAAATACGACTAATAGGATTGCTAAAAGCATTAAGAGTTTTGATTTCATATTGTTACGTTAAGATTTAGTTAGGATTTATGTTACGTGTGGTTTTGATTTTTATAATAGGTATGCTTCTAGGGATTATTGTTTCAGTTTGATTTTATCATATGTATTTAGTTTATTCCAGGCGTACCCGGCAGTTTCCTATATTATTGCCCTTATGGAGGATGCCAATCTTATACACACCGGGTTTCATCTTTGTTATTGGCGTATAAGTTAATTTTACCTCATTTGAAGCTATCACTTCATTATCAAACTGGTTGATGCTGGCTAACAGAGAGTCATCATTATTTACAACTTTCCAGGATAAGTTCTTGCTTTTATTAGTTATTACCTTTCCATTAGGAGTTGTTAGGTTAAAGCCTATATCGGAAGCTATATTTTGCGGAACATCAATGATAAATACCAGCTTTTTAGTGCGTTTTGCTTTAACGGTTGATTTTTCTTTAGTTGTGTACTTAAAAGCATCAACCTGATGATTGTCTGCTCTTATCATTGAATTAGCAGTTGCGGCTTTAATTTGTTTTATATAATCTTCGCGCTCTGATTGCCAAAGTGTTATGGACTCCTGTTGCTCAAGTTTCTCGTTTTCGAGAGTTTCATTTTGCATTTGAAGTACAGTAATCTGATGCAAAAAATCGTCCTGCACTTCCCTCACATCTGCCAATTGCTTCCTCAGATCTTTCACTTTGGCATTTTCCATTTTTATCCGCGCAAGTTCCCTTTCCTTTTCCGTTAGTCTTGAATTTGCTTGAGCAAGCAGTTCTTCAGATTCCATCCGGTTATCATTGATTACATGAATGCGATCAACTGCCTGATAAAGTTCTTTATTAAGTGAAAGTTTTTCTGACAACAGCAGTTCGTTTTTTAGTCTCTCCTCGTTGAGCCTTCCTTTAATTGTTGAATTTGTGCCCATGAAATAAACACTTGATACAAGAGATGCTAACAGAATAAAAGCGGTTATTCCTGCAACAGTTCTTTCTTTTCTGGTTCCTGTATTCATACTTTTAATTTTTGTAAATGCTTATAAGAATATCCGCCACAGTTTACCTTTTTCAATTTAATCTCTAAAAGTAACAAGTCCTTCATCTCAACATTAATTCAGCATTTTGACAGATTAAATGATTTTTGAACGGTAAAAAAAATCATTCACTTAACAAAAACAGAATGCTTCCGGTAAGCTGTGGCAGATATTCAATGTTTTTTAATTAATACGCTGCAAACGTACCACCAGTTGTTAAAGAGGTGATGAAGAAGAGATTAAAAAGGGATTAAAATTTGGAATCAGGAATAATTCCAGATTGCAGAAAAATAAAAAGTGCATGAAAAGCAATAGAAAGACAATTTCAATGACTGAAATTATGCGACTATTTTTTATAATATAAAGGAAGTTGAAGATTAATCTGAGTTCCTTTGTTTAATTCGGAAATGATCTGGATGGTACCATGATGTACTTTTATAATTCTATCGATAAGTGAATGACCAATTCCGGTTCCTTTGGTTGAGCTTACGTTATCGCCCCTGAAAAACGGTGTTGTAATCTGCCGGATATCTTCCTGGCTCATACCAATGCCATGGTCGATAACCTCAATTATTACGTTGGGCTGCGCAGCCCTGATATTTACAATAACAGTATGGTCATCTGAGTATTTACAGCCGTTCTCTATCAAATTGTAGATAGCGATTTTCAATAACTGTTCATCGCCGGCAACCGTCATAGTTTCATCATCAAGTGATTCGTCAATGTTGAATTTGACATTGTAATCAGGCGAATACCTTAACGCATCTTCACATGCCAGCCATATGATTTCATCCATTCTGACCGGTAAAAATGCGGATTCAGAAATATCGCGGCTTGTTTGGGCTAAAAGGAGCAACCGCTGTGACGCTATATTGAGGTTTTTTATATCCTCAAAAACTGAATTTAGCGTGTTTTTGTATTCTTCGGCAGTATGCGGCTTCATTAAAATATATTCTAGCTGGCCTGTAATAGCTGTTAAAGGTGTGCGAAGTTCGTGCGATGCATTCGCAATAAAACCTTTCTGCGTTTTGAATGCGGCTTCAATTTCATCCAGCATATTGTTGAATGTATGTGATAATTGCTCCAGTTCGTCCTTTCCTTCCCCTTCATGAAGTCTTTGATTAAGACTTGAAATTTTTATTTCATTCACCTCTTTAATAATACGTGTTATTGGTTTCAAAGCCTTGCCGGTATATATCCAACCGGATATCATGAACAGCAACAGACTTACAGCCACAACAATTATTAAAACGATTGCCAGATTATTAATTCTCTTTTTCCCATAAATATCATTTGCCGCTGCCAATATAACAAAACGGTCGTATTTATAACTGTACAGAAACCCTAAAACCTCATATTTTCCTTGTCTGTATTTTACCTCATCTTCGAGGCGGATTTTATTAAGGAGGCTTATATCTGTTTTAATAGCGTTGTTTTCGTCGGTACTGAAAAGAATGTTGTTTTTATAATTAAAGATTATTACCTTTTCATCAGGTAAGCTCATTGGGTTACCATTTTCAATTTTACGCAGCAGATTGATATCAATTTCATCAACTTTAATAAGTAAGCGTGCGGTAACACTGGCTTTGTTTTTCAATCGTTCATAAAAATCAACCTGGCGGTAATGAGCAGAAAGTAAATATACAGCCACAGACGAAACGATCATAATTGCCGTAGCAATGGAAAGAAACTGGATAGTTAGCCTTGAACGAATATTCATATACTATTCCTCTTCTAGAATATATCCCATGCCTATCCGGGTATGGATGAGCTTATTCGGGAAATTACGATCAACTTTCTTTCTCAGGATATTAATATACACATCTACAACATTGGTGCCGGTATCAAAGTTAATTTCCCATACTTTCTCAGCAATATCGACTCTCGAAACCACCCTGCCTTCATTTCGCATTAAGTACTCAAGTAACATAAATTCTTTAGCTGTGAGATTTATGGTTTCTTTACCCCGGGTAGCGATTTTTCTATCGAGATCCAGTTCAAGATCGCTTACAACAATTTTATTGCCGGAGAATACCCTTCCAAGAGATCTTTTGCTTATTGCTTTAATCCGGGCAAGTAATTCGCGAAACTCGAATGGCTTCACGAGGTAGTCATCAGCCCCAGCGTCAAAGCCAATTATTTTATCTTCGGTAGTACCAAGAGCCGTAAGCATTAAAATGGGAAGATTGGGTTTAGCGGATTTAATTCGCCTGCAGAGTTCAATACCATTAATATGCGGAATTATGACATCCAGTATCAACATATCATAATCGTATTGCATAATCATACGTTCTGCCAACAGTCCGTCGTACGCTATTTCAGCAGTAAACTGATGTTCCTCAAGGCAATTCTTGATGAAGGTGGCTACTTTTGGTTCATCTTCAACTATGAGAATGTTCATATGGTTTGTGGCAAGTATGTAAAATTGTTTAGGTAAAATTACATAATTGAATTGAGAACAGGCTAAATTATTCTATTGCACCCTTTTTTGTTCGGAAGCGAAAATACTTTATAGAAACTCAAAGTTTGACTTTCGGGAAACAGAAAGTAAGCAATTCTATATTTATAAGACATAAGCAGTCGATTAACTGAGATTTAATTCCATTTTAATCCCTTTTTAATCAGCTATGTATAGATCAGATATATATTTGTGCCTGAATGAAAATAATAATGGCCAGGGATTTAATATGCAATTAATCTGTCACAAAAGCCAGAGTGACAATACTTATGAATCTACAAAATCCTGAAATTATGAAAACAGAAAAGCGAAGGTCAGCTGCGAAAAAAACTATTGCCGCCAGCAATAAGCCTGATGGTTTAAATTTTGACGTGATAAGTGAAGCCAGCAATGACAATAAAAATGATCGGTTTCAAGAGATAGTTTCACTGCTTGATAAAGAGATATTCTGGTCAGAAAGCACAATAGCGCCTAAAAACAGGCTTGATTCACAGATAAAGCCTCCGGTAAATAATTTTAAGGCAAGGCCCGGTAAAATCAGAAACACATATTCACATGCCCCTTATAATGAAATGTATAATATGGCTGATATGCCTGATTTTACTTAAGAATTTACGTCAACACATCATGTTGCAGGCAATCGGCCATCACAACTGTATGAAATTACCTGTCTTCTGAAAAATTTATATCACGCGGGTTACTAACTATGAAGGACTCGTGTGGAAACAAAAGAATTAAAATTCTGATCCTGATTCGCAGGGATAAAGAACAATCATACAACTAAAATCAAAATAAAGAACATGAATACAAGGAAAGAACACGACTTTTTAGGAGACCTCGAAATTCCTAAAAATGCTTATTACGGAATTCAAACCTTTCGCGGAATGGAAAATTTTCACATCACTGGGGTTCCCATTATGTCAGAACCGTTGTTGGTTGCGGCTTTAGGATATGTAAAAAAAGGAGCCGCAATGGCCAACCGCGATTTAGGAGTTTTTGATGAACATTTTGCAGAGTATATTATCAAAGCATCGGACAGGGTAATTGCCGGTGAATTTAATAACGAATTTTTAACCGATTTAATTCAAGGAGGCGCAGGTACTTCGGTAAACATGAATGCAAACGAAGTAATTGCCAATATTGCCCTTGAAATGATGGGGAGGAAAAAAGGCGAATACGAATTTTGCCATCCCAACAAGCATGTAAACTGCTCACAGTCAACCAACGATGCGTACCCTACTGCGGTTCGTATAGCGTTGTTGAACAAGTTGGCAGCCTATGAGGCAGTAATAGCTAAACTCGCTGATGCATTTGAAGCAAAGGGATTGGAGTTTATTAATGTATTAAAAATGGGCCGTACTCAATTGCAGGATGCTGTCCCAATGAGCCTTGGCGATGAATTTATTGCCTATGCAGTAACATTACGGGAGGAATTATTGCGTATTGAAGATACTAAGGGGTTGCTTTCGGAAATTAACATGGGCGCAACAGCTATAGGCACAGGAGTGAACGCGCCAAAGGACTTTGCCGAAGTTTGCACAAAACACTTATGCGACATCACCGGACTGAAGTTAAAAATTGCGCATAATTTAATTGAAGCCACGGTTGACACAGGGGCATATGTTATGCTTTCGGGGGTACTGAAAAGAACAGCGATTAAAATTTCGAAAATATGTAACGATCTCAGGTTACTTTCGTCAGGGCCACGTTGTGGGTTTAATGAGATTAACCTGCCTCCCATGCAACCCGGTTCATCCATAATGCCTGGCAAAGTAAACCCTGTAATACCTGAGATGGTAAACCAGACAGCATTCTATGTTATAGGGGCAGATGTAACCATTACCATGGCTGCCGAAGCGGGACAGTTGCAACTGAATGTAATGGAACCGGTTATAGCTTTTTCGCTTTTCACTTCAATCACTTTTATGATGCGTGCATTGGATACGCTGCGCGAGAAATGTATCATGGGTATAACAGCTAACGAAAGTATTACAAGGAATATGGTGCTAAATTCAATCGGGATAGTAACGCTCCTGAACCCGGTACTGGGATACGAAAAGAGTGCCTCAATAGCCGCTGAGGCCTTAAAAACAGGGAAATCTATCCGGCAGTTGGCAGTGCGTGAGCATAAATATGTTACACAGGAAAAGTGGGATGAAATATTTTCGTTTGAAAACCTGATTGATCCTAAATTTATAACCCGCTAAAATTTAAATGTTTATATGTTTTAAACTGGTAATTATGGCAGTTATAATATTTGAAGGGCACTGCATTAATGAATTGGGCCTGCTCGGCTAATTCTGGAAAGAAGAATAGTTGTTTTTTCAGTGTTCTTCAATTTGTGGGATGTGGCTACCTTGTGGAATTGTTTTTTTTATTACTATGGTATGGGTTGTCGCTTCGCACTTGATACAGCTCCACTTTGTTCGCCAGGTTACTCACAACTTGCTTATTTCATAAGTTTTCACCGAATTTTTCGGAGGGTTAGAAGTTCGCATGGTTAGTCATACTGCCATCTTCGGTTAGTGATTTATTCCAATCATAGCTTGTCCCTTAATAGGGGGCTATTTCTTCTGCTAACGGTTTATAAATTTAGGACTGTATTATTCCGTCCAATCCAATAATCTCCGTTCACCTTTCAATGACCTGATGTCAGTGATGTCCTGGCTCACTTCGATTGTTCCCTTATAAATGCCAGTATCATCGTAAAGGGCAAAATATCGTATATGTACAAACCTGTTACGGACCATGATCCAAAAATCAGCATGGTCTTTTTCTTTATTACGAAATGCAGCTATGATTTTATTTACTTGGTAAACGCTGTCGCGGGGATGACAGTCCTGTACTTTACGACCAATAATCTCATTTGTGCGCGAAAATATGCGATGTTTGGCACCTGAAAAATAACAAACCTCATCGTTATCATCAACATAAGTGATGTCGACAGGAAGGCTTTCGAGCATTAAAATTATTTGTTCCGGGATTAGAACTCCTGTTCCGAGATTAATTTTTCCATTCATATTTTGCTGGGTCTTATCTGTAACTGTTTTGTAACTGGTGGGTGGCTGGATATAGCACCAGCCTATTTCCTGGCTTTGAGCGAGCATATCGGCCGATTTTTCATCCGGAATAGACTTACTGGCTAACGGAAATATTATTTGTTCTTCGCGGAAAATTATTGGCAATACAACAAAGAAAAGCCGCCCGATTTCTTTGTTTAAACTCTCATTGTCAATAGTCTCCTGTTCCAGTAAATGAAGTAGGCTTTTGGTGATTAGCCTGAAATCATCATGAAAAGACCACATCAACTGGAGGCAGCGATACTGCGGAAACGTTTTTTCGATATATGGAAACAGGATATTTTCTTTTTTGATGTAATGACTTTCGTATTCCCTGAGTTTGGTGATGAGGTCTTTAAGTTCTGAAACCAGTGAATCTTTTGCAATAATTTCGGTATTGAAGTATAATTTAACAACTGACTTAAGTTGATGCATTATCTTCTCAACTTCCCTGTTTTCGAGCATCAGGTAGAAAAGGAAATGCCCTTCGCCGGGTTTTTCCCATTGGTGGTTTTTGAGCGATTTGTAAAAGATATTGATAATTTTACCCACATTCATTTTTACCTTTTCGAAGGGGATATCTTCGAGCAAGAGATTATCAAGTACCAGCATGGTTTCCCTGTCGGTAACAGTATCGATTAAAGGCTTGTATTTTTCTACTAGTTTCAAGCCATTTTCTCCATTGATCAAACCCCTTGCAAAATCTGTTAAACCGGTTATCCGGTTTTCACTGTTGTTTATAAATTCTGACATAAATTAGAATCGGTTGCTGACTGTAAAGGTATCCAAAAAGAGTGCAAAAATAGTGAACAGGGTAATTTATCAATTCAGATAACGAAAAGGAAGATTCAGGCATTTGAAAACAGCAAATAACGAGAGAGCGTAAACGCAGGAAATTCGGAGATTGTTCTGTAACTACTCATAGAATGCGCCATCAAGAGGCTCATATTATCGTACATTTTAGGCTACCCCGTCGGGTGAAGCCCCAGCTTAGGTAATGTGGTAATGTGGAAATGCGATAATTTGAAAATGTAATTGAGGAAGGGAAATTATACCGGCACTGATTACAAATCAGCGCCAGCGAGGGACGACAAACCCGCTTTTCCTATGGTAGGTATAGTGAGGAATGACCGGTTCGTATGATTTTCAGATGAAGCAAACCATGCTGGACAATGAAATTGTAAACAGAGATTACAGATCAACGCCATAGGGTGGAGAAAAGTCATGGGGGTAGAACTATTTTCGATTATTCAGTATTTTTCATTTTTATTCCAAAAACTTATTTTTACTGTATTTGTTACTATTTCCTGATTAGGTAACAACTTAAAAACCACATCAAAACGATTCTTTAGCTATAAACATTTGGCCAAAATGGATCGCAAGTTTTAAATTCAAATGAAAATGGAGAAGATTATGTTTATTGAAACCATTGCGGAGACAGAAGCTGAGGGAAAGCTCCGAGAGATTTATGATGGAGACCAAAAGAGTTTGGGATACGTTCCCAACCACGCTAAAGTTTTCAGTCTACGCCCTGAAGTACTGGAAGCCTGGCGAACCCTTCAGGTAAGCATTCGTAAAAATCTGAGATTGAGGTATTATGAGTTGATCACTTTTGCGGCTGCAATGGCATTAGATTGCAGATATTGCCTGCTTGCTCATGGGACAATACTGATGAAAAATGGAGTAAGCGTGGATCAATTGCGTAGGATTCTGATAAATTTTCATGATGCCGGATTGGAAAAAGACGAGATCGCAATGATGGAGTTCGCACAGAAAATTATACGTAACGCCAATGAAATATCACAAACTGATATTGATGCGTTGCGAGAATTGGATTTCAATGACGTCGAAATTCTCGACATAGTACTGGCCGCAACCATGCGCAGCTTTGCAAGCAAAACATTTGATGCCATGGGAGCGAAACCTGACGCTGTTTATGACGGATTAGAGCAACAACTGGATGATTTGCTTCCTAAAAAATAAAAACCACTGATCAAAACCTGTGTTTTATGTCAGGTGGGCTGGTCCCGTTATATTGGAAGAAGCTATACTTCTACTCATTTAGGGCTGTTACTGATAATTTTGTGCTTCGAGAATAAACCAAACTTTGCATAAGAGGGATGTGTGACAATTAATAATTTAATAAAAAAATCATGATGAAACAGCTTATTTTAATATTCTTAGGTTTAACAATTTATAATTTGACCTTTGGCCAGGTTCAGAACACATCCTATCAGGACCCTAATGGTGAAAAAATTCTGCAACTATCTATTATTGTACCTATAGTAAAGTGTGAAGCATGGAAACTTTTTTCAACCGATAGCGGACTTGTAAAATGGATTGCACCCGTTGCAAAAATCGAACTGGAGACAGGTGGATCTATAAAAACAAATTACGATAAAGAAAAAGGTCCAGATGATAAGTCTGCGATCAGGCTTGATATCATTAATTATCTTACAGACGAATTAATGACCCTAAAAGTAAATTTAAATAACAGCTTTCCGAAAGAAGTTCAGCAGGAAGATAAAAATCTTCAGGAAATCATACAATTCATTGACATTGGAAATGAACAGACAAAAATTATATCATCAATGGTTGGTTGGGGAAAGGGAGAGCAATGGGACAAAACATATAATTTCTTTGAAAAGGGAAATATCTGGACCTATGAGCAGGTGCTGAAAATATTTGACCAGAAATAATCAAGAAACAAATCATTATGGGTAATGCAGAAATGATTTTGAAAGACGGAGACTTTTGTAAAGTAATTGCAGGGACACACAAAGGTAAATCAGGATTCGTAAAGGATATAAAAATAAGTAAAACAGGGCATATTACAATTACCATTTCTCAAAAAAGCGGAGTTCGGTTTAAGACACTTGGTAAGAACGTAGAATTAATTATTGATTAATAAAAATAGCTCGTAGTTGCAAACTACGAACAGCAGGGAAAGTATGTAGTTACAAACTACGAATAGCAGGGACACCAGCTTACCCTGAAGTTTTAAGTTAATGAATCTGCTGTTCTGGTTGAAGCAATATTCATCAAAACTGCGCTGAAAAAACTTACCTTTGGTTTAGAATAAATGCCTAAATAATAGCACTATCTTTATAACATGATTCTGAAATCATTTTCTATATTTGAGCAATTGATTTATCTCTAACTGATTTAAAATTAATATACTCCATGAAAAAAGTCAGCCTGTTTTTGATTTCACTTCTGTTGCTGTTTTCTATCAGTGCGCAAACTACTTTTACAGCCGGCGGTTTAAAAGTTAGCTTCGATAAGCAGGCACACTTTACTGAGATTATTCATGTAAACAGCGGGGTAAATTATTTGTATAAGGACACGCTGGCGCCTTTCATTACGTTGATACACAATCAAAAAAAACTACTGCCTCAATCCTTTAAATGTGACATTGCCCGGAATATTATAACCTTAACTTATGCTGAAATAAAAGCAAAAGTTGAGGTTAAAGTAATAACACGTGCTACGCACATTACTTTTGAAGTAATAAAAGCGGAACCAGCAGCTAAAATTGATGGATTGATCTGGGGGCCGGTTCCTACAACAATATCAAAGGTAATCGGGGAAATAATAGGGGTGGTACGAAACGATGATGTAGGGTTGGGGATACAGGTATTAAATCCGAAAACGCTGGGTGGTGAATATAATGCTTAAGGTATGACGTGGAGCCGTGGTGATGCAGCTGTAAAAAGAAATTGGGGCAGCATCCTGCAGGCATATTCAATAAACAGGGACAAGCCCCGTTTTGTGGATACCTGGGGTGGTGAATATAAAAACACTCCGGTTGCTCCCATAAAAGGCGAAACCGTGGTTGGAAGCAAGATTTCGCTTTTCATGTGCGATGTACCCAAAACCCTTGATTTAATTGAACAAATTGAGCTGTCTGAGGGACTCCCACATATGACTATTCAAGGCGTTTGGGCTAAGAAGGCTATTCAAAGGGGCCGATCGTATCTGATTGCCGGATTTAAGGAAAGTGAAATTGACGAAATGATCGCATATACAAAAAGAGCCGGCCTGATAAGCTTATATCATGAAGGCCCTTTCCTCAACTGGGGACATTATAACCTGAATCCTGATTTTTTTCCGAATGGCAAAGATGGAATAAAGAAATGTGCTCAAAAAGCAAAAGATGCCGGATTGTATTTTGGCGTGCATACGCTTTCAAACTTCATCAATACAAATGACGCTTATGTTTCGCCTGTCCCTGACGAACGCCTGGCTATAACCGGTTTTGGTATTCTTACCGCTAATATTGATGAAAGTGCTACCGAAATTCCAGTTTCAACGAAGGAATATTATGATAAACAGGCAAATAACTGGTTGCATACTGTTAAAATTGGTAAAGAACTGATCCGATATAAATCCGTGACTGAAACACCACCTTACAAATTAACCGACTGTCAGCGTGGCGCTTTTAAAACAAAAGCTTCGCCACACTCCGTTACCGATACTGTTAGTAAGCTTTACGATCATGGCTACGAAGTGTTTTTCCCAAACCTGGAATTACAACGGGAAATAGCTACAAACCTGGCAGCCTTTTTTAATGAGACAGGAATCAGTCATCTGGACTTCGATGGGCACGAGGGGTGCCTGGCATCAGGACAGGGAGATTATGCTATTAATCTTTTTGCAAAGGATTTTTACGATCACCTTGACCACGAAGTGTTGAACGGAACAAGTCTTTCGAAGACCTACTACTGGCATATCAATACTTTTTGCAACTGGGGTGAACCCTGGTACGGAGGATTTAAAGAAAGTATGCAGGAATACCGCATCAGTAACCAGGAACTTTTCGACAGGAACTTTATGCCGCATATGCTTGGATGGTATTTACTTACACAAAATACAACGCTGAGCGAAATGGAATGGATGCTTGCAAGGGCAGCAGGGTATGATGCCGGTTTTGCCATGGTTGCTGATCCGAAATCCATTAGAAACAACCCGATTGGCGGGCAACTTCTGGATGCTATCCGCGAATGGGAAACTGCGCGCCTGGCAAAGGCATTTTCACTGAACCAGATGGAAAGAATGAAGAACCCCAAAAACGAATTTCATCTTGAAAATGTGAATGAGAAGGAATGGAATTTATTTCAGTATGTAACCTTTGGTCCTTATGTTCATGAAAAATACAATCTTCAGCCCGGAGCTCCTGTAAATACGGAATGTAATTTTGAGCTGCAATCATTTGAGCAGCCTTTCCAGTTTAAAATAGATGTGCCGGGTACCTCAGGAAGTGTAAAAAAAATCAGGTTACAACTCGATAATTATACAGAATTAGAAATTGATCAGGAGTTAAAACCAGATGAAACTCTTATATGTGATGGAATGGTTTTGAGGGTGTTTGACAATAAAGGCAAACAGAAAAACACGGTTGAGCTCAGCCAGAAAATTCCTGTGCTCGCATTAGGTAAGCATACCGTCTTATTAAATGCAACATTTACTGACGCCGAATCATCAAAACTTTTATTTACAGTTAAAGCATTGAGTAATCCTGAGAAGGCAGAAGCAATTCAAAACTAAATATCCATTTGCAGGTATTATCGTTTGAAAGCAAGACTAATTATCAAATCAGTCTCAATCAATATTGTCCGCCAACTGACGTGCCTTTACGGTATTATTAAGTAAATCTGAAAAGGTTTAAAAACAAGGATAAACGAATTCAGGTTTTTGATGCACCGTTCAGAAATAACTATACTTCTGAAATTAAAAATCCTTGCCTGCAGCAAGCAGAGTTGATTGATATTCGATACTCGAGCAACTGTTATTAAACAAAATATCAACTATATAGCAAAAATATGCATTAAGTTGTTTGTATTTCTCGAAACCTGATTGATCATCAAAAATGCACTATTTTTTATGATGCTGTCTGAATTGATTTAACTGGTCTGTAATTAAACCGGACGAGCGTAGCTGGTTTGTTCCTGCCCTCGTTTGAGATCAGCATATCCCCGTTCTTCAAAAATGTAATCCCTTCAGGCTGAGCAAATAAACCGGGATTCAGCCTCCCGATAAATTCTATTTCGTTTTTCGTATTAAACACAAACAACAGTTTATCTGCTGAAGATAACAGGAATAACTTACCATTTATCGGGTGAATAGCCAAATCAGAAACCTGGAACCTGATATCAGGGCCCTTACTTTTTCCCTTCTTTTTGTCCTTCATAGGCACTTTGATAGAATGTGCAAGTGCAAAGCTGTCAATCACTGAAAGATCAATAGTGAACACGGGTTCTGGTACAGGACTTTTTGAAGTTAAATCAAATCCATAAATAAATCGTTTATCCCGGTTTCCGGAGCCTTTATGAGGAATCTCTTTGGTGGTAATTAACAGATAGTTGGTAGCCGGGTCGTAGCATAAGCCTTCGTCATCCTTAAACTGAATGCCTGAATGAAAGGTAGATCTTTCTCGTTTTTCGGTCTCAAAATTCTTGATTTGGGTGATTTCGCCATCACTTCTAAGGATATATAGCGTAGAATCTACCCTGGCAATTCCTTCATAATCGCCTTTGTAGTCATAGCCAATCCGGCTGATGATTTGGCCTGCGTTTAAATCGAAAATAAAAACAATTTCCCGTTCATCCTGTATACATGCAATCCTGGCAGAATCTAGTTCAGTTATACCTGATATTTCCTTCAGGTTTTTAGGTAAAATATAAACTTTGTCGGGGGCCGACAGGTTATACCCTATATCCATCGTTGGCACTTTGTTTCTTTTATTCTTATCATGCTGATTGCAGGAAGCAAATATGCAGGTAAGAAACAGTAGGAAGAAGCAGGATTTCTTAATCATTTTTTAACAATGTTAAATGCATGACTCAGGACTGAGGTTTACCGGAATTATAAATTCATGGTACCAAAACTTTCTTTGAAATTACCTGGCAACGTAAAATTGGTCGATAATTCCATAGGTGCTTATGCGGATTCTTGGTTTCAGATTTTTTACCTCTTACAAAAATACAAATTTCATTTTTTTTATGATTTGGGTTGGTTAATTATCAGATTATTTTGTAGATTTGTTTAGGTATAATGCTATCAATCAATATAGATGGCATTTATAGGATGCATTTCGTTTCATTTCAGGATTCATCTGTATATCGGTATAGGATGAAAAAACAATCCCGGCTCAGCCCTGTTCATGCAAAATCCCCTTGTTATAATTAAGCAGGAACCGGATAAACCTGGTATGTTTTGGGCTTAAAGGGAATTCGTTCCAGGAGTTACCGGGAAAAAGAATAAATTAAATCACAATTAAGTGTAACGCTAAAAAGTGTTGATTATGAGAAAATTAATACTTATTCAGGTAGCCATTGCATTAATTTCTGTATTGCCTGCATTCGGCCAAAGTGATACTATTCCCAATCCTTTAGAAGTTGTTGATACCCTGAACCAGGACTTTGGTCTTTTTACAAATGATGAAATCCTGCATCTTACGCTGCGGTTCAACATGACCCAGTATACCAGGAAAAAACCAAAAGACGAATACTTGGATGCCATATTAACATACCATATTAATGCTACGGATTCTATCAATAAGAATATCAGGCTGAAATCGCGTGGCGAAATGCGAAACGGGTATTGCAGTTTTCCGCCCATAAGGCTGAATTTTAAGCATGCAGGATTTCAGAAAGCCGATCTGAGTCAAATTGAAAAAATTAAACTGGTAACTCATTGTCAATATGGAAATGAAGTGTACCTGTTTAAAGAATTTTTGATCTACAAATTATTTAATGTGCTCACCGATACCAGTTTCCGGGTCAGGTTGGTGAACATGGAATACATAAACACGCACAAGAAAAGCAAACCTGTAAATACATATGCTTTCTTTATTGAGCCATTGGAGATGCTGGCTGAACGGGTTAATGCTATAGAGGTAAGTTCTGGAAATCTTACACAGAAAAATATTATACCCCAGATGATGGACAGAATGGCGATTTTCAATTACATGATAGGGAATACCGATTGGTCTGTGCCCAATCAACATAATTGTAAAGTGCTCTCGACACTTGATTTCAACGCTTTGGGCCTTGGGATGGTAGTACCTTATGATTTTGATTATTCGGGACTCGTTGATGCGGATTATGCTATTCCGTATGAACCCCTGGGCTTATCATCCGTTCTCGAACGGCGTTATGTGGGCATTTGCCGTAGCGAAGATGTCTTTAGCAACGCACTAAAAGAATTTGCCGCTAAAAAGGACGCTTTCTACAAGGTTATTAATGATTTTCAATTGCTTGATGTGAAAGAGAAAGAAAAAATGATCAGATACCTGGATAGTTTTTATGAAGAATTTGACAAGAAAAACAGCATAGTAACCAACATTCTCAACGGATGCACAAATTTTTAATAAATTAATCCCAATCATTATGACACCAGAAACAAGCATCGCCGCAAACGAGTTCTTAATTGAAGCCTTTACCCGGTTAGCCATCAACCTTGTTGTATTATTTATCATAATAAAACTTCTCTACAACAGGTATTCTAATAAAAAAGGAAATCTTTTTGCCTTCTTCCTGATGGGGACTATGATATTTATTCTTTGTATTGTGTTGAAAGATGTTGAGTTGCAGATGGGAATGGCACTGGGGTTGTTCGCCGTTTTCTCCATTATTCGCTACAGGACTAAGAACATGGCCGTTAAAGATATGGCATACCTCTTCACGGTGATAGGTATATCAGCTGTAAATGCATTACTCGATTATCCCAACCCTGTCAGAGGAACAATTCTTGTTAATTTAATAATCATCCTTACTATATTCTTGCTTGAAATCTCTTTTAAAAAGGAAGAGAAGAAAGAAGTGGGCGAAGAAATAGCGGTTGAGAAGGAACTAACAGAAGAGGAAAAAGCGAAGAAAGCCGCAAAAAAAGAAAAGAAAATGCTGGAAAAGGCAAATCCCTTGAAAAAGCATCAGATCCTTTATGATAATCTTGCAATACTCAACCCTAATAAAATGGACGAGTTGAAAGCAGATATTTCGTCCAGGATAGGAATAAAAGCCGAGAAAATCAGGATTCGTAAAATTAACCTGGTGGCCGGGAATGCGGAAATTGATGTATTTTACCGTGTAAAAAAGCAAGAACCTGCGGATGAGTAATCATTTATATTAATTAATGAGTTTGGATGCGGGCAATGTTCCTGCTGTTTTAATCTAAAGCAGGGTTATGAACTATACTGTTCATTTCATTAATCCTGTATTATAAGGACAGCACGTTTTAACAAGCAACAATGAATACCTGTTATCCGGCATTATCCTTGGAAATGTTTTTTCCCAAATAGATTTCCCTGCCTGTTTTAAAAGAAAGTCCTGGGACAACATTTCATCATTGCGTTCACAGCCTCCTTTAGCCAGCCATATTTTGAATAGTTTGGCTTTAGGGGAGTGAATGTATTATATAATAGGAAGTCTTTGTACAGTTTCCCGAACACTTTCAAATCTTATTTTACGAACAGAACCTGCGTTTTCCAGCTGTAACCATTTGTCACAGTTGGATTTCATCCTTTTTTAATCACCCGATTTTGAAATCAACATAGCAATCAATTTTTTTTTGACATTAAACACGAATAAAGCATGGCTTGAAACCCGTTTTTAATTTTTTTACCAAACAATGAACAGTAACCCGCCTCTAAATGTTACTCTGACCCAAATTTGGTCAAAAATTGCAAAAATTTTGTTTTTAGTTGATTTATAAATACTTAATCATTTAAACCCTAAAATCCATATTCCGGTTCCAGAATCCAGGCAAAAAAAACTTTCAATTTTTTTAATGTCGAATCAGGCTGATAATGAATGCTTTTATTAGTTCGATTAAAATATTTGAATTTTTTTTTGAGTAAAAAGTTGCAGGAGTAAAAAATGTATTTACCTTTGCACTCCCAATCACGACAACAATCTGTAAGACGAAAGAAGAAGTGA
>CALCJE010000197.1 GCA_937965665.1 uncultured Bacteroidales bacterium | reverse complement strand
CAACGCAACAAGGCATGTTTATTAAATATACTGCCCATGTTGCAACGCAACAAGGTACGTTATATATCAATCCCGGTTCATAACGCGCCAACTAACCACTGCCGGGCATAGCTATGTTAATTCATTACGCCTGCAATACTACCTTTCATTTAATTATTAACCTTAAAAAAATCCAATTATGACTGCAGATTTGCAAAAGACCGTTAAAAAACGGACAAGCAACACACCCCGCAAGGATGCCGATGTAGTACCCCTGGGCCAGCATGTTGGCGAATCATGGACTGCCAACCCCGCCATTACGCTGCTATGGACTACGGTTGAGAAGTATAAAGCCGATGTGCTGGCCTACGGCGCCACGCTGAATGAGCGCCTGAGTACCGGAGGCGAGCGCAAGGAAAAAACCGGTAAACTCAGTGAGCTTGATGCCATGGTCGACGAAGGAGTAACCTGGATTAAAAGCGCGCTGGTGTTTAAATACGGCAAAAAAAATGCGCCTTCGTACTACCCGCAATTTGGTATTGTAAAAAAAGGCACTACATTTATTATCCCCCGCGACCGCAGCCAGCGTACCGCCGCCCTGGCGCTTACCCTTGCAGCCGTAACCACCCAAGGTATGGCAACCGAAAAATACGGCACAGCCTACTGGCAGCAGATTATTAACAGCTACAATACCCTGCAGTCCGAAGCCGCCGAGGTTGATGGCGCTGTTGCCGGCAAGGTAAGCACCAAAAACGAGTTGCGCGCCCGTATCCTGAAAACCAACAACGCGCTGATCCTGGTATTAAAAGGCAACTACCCCGATACCTGGAAATCCGTAATCCGCGAATGGGGATTCCAGAAGGAGAAATACTAACACTGCTTACGAACCATCCCGGGTGCAGCCTGCCTGTGCCCGGGTGGTTTTTACCGGTTGATAAACGGTGTATATATGTATTTAAAATTAATTTATATTTGGGGGAGTTTTGGCAGGTAAAACCAAACATATATAACCAACCCGCCCTTAGGGTAACTACAAAACGTTGGACATTATAAAAACAACATGTCGTTCGTCACAAATAGATAGATATTAATGATAAATTTGAACTTAAAATTATTGATTGCTTAATAAATAGTAAAAACCGCTTTGTTGAATTAATTTTTTAGATAAAACTATAAACAGCTTAATATGAAAACGAAAATATTCCTTTCCTTATTTATTTTCATCACTTTGCTTACAATTACTGCATGTAAGAAATCATTGGAAATACCCAAGACAGGCTTTGAATTTGCGCGAGCAAATGACCTGCATTTTTATTATATCGACGGTTCGGGTAGAGATTTATTAAACTTGAAGTATCACCCCCTTTTACCTGTCACATTCAGAGATACAGCTTGTCAACCGGCATCTCCCAATCTATCAGATTCATTATTTTATTATTTCTGTGGTTCAAGTATCAACTATGACTCTGAAACTAAATTGTTTTACTTCAATACAGCCATTCTGGGGAAACAAGGATATGAGACTGAGGAATCCTTCATTAGAGTTAATGATGAAGACATTGATACTTTAAAGGCATACTTTCACTATATACTGGGAGCAAGTGGCGGAGAGGGTATTTATGCTTACGTAGATAAATTGTATTATAACGGTATTTTGATTACTGCAGAAAAAACTGTTCCGGGATATGCTAATTCTTTCACTCATAAGAAAATATTTATAATGAAAGAAAATGGTATAACTAAAATAACATCAGAGTAAATAGAATCAAAAATAACACTCCCGCTCGCGTACGTCTGATTTTCTGATACGTGCGGGCAAAAAAATAAGCATTCCGCCGATTGAGGCATGTTTAATATTTGTGGGGTGGGGGTACAAAAAAACGAGTTGGCCAAAATGCGAATAAAACATTCATATAGAAAAAAGTCACTTGCTCAATGACAATAAAATTAAACTTGATGAAATTAATAATACTTTTTGCAATTATTCATTTATTATTAGGCAGTAATGCTAGTGCTCAATGGACTGCTGTTAATAATGGACTGAATAATTGGTATGTTGTTCCATTATCTGTTAGTGGAGTAAATATTTTTGCTGGAACCAACGGTGGAGGTGTGTTTTTATCTACTGACAACGGGAGTTCCTGGACATCTGTTAATAATGGATTGAATCATCTTGATGTATTTTCATTAGCCACAAACGGAACAAATATTTTCGCAGGAACTTGTGGTGGAGGTGTATTTTTTTCATCTGACAATGGGTCTTCGTGGACTGCTGTGAATAATGGATTGACACATTTAAAAATTTATTCTTTGGCAATTAAGGGTTCTGATGTTTTTGCAGGCACTATAGAGGGAGGTGTATTTTTATCATCAAATAATGGAAAATCCTGGACTCCTGTTAATGATGGCATAACAAACTACGATATCTTATCAATATTCGTAAATGGAAGTGATATTTTTGTTGGCACTAATGGTGGAGGTGTATTTTTATCAACAAATAACGGAAATTCATGGATAGCGGTAAATAATGGTTTGACAAATAATTATGTCTCTTCATTCGCTGTTTATGGAACAAACCTTTATTTAGGGACTGAAGGAGGTGGTGTATTTTTATCAACAAATAATGGGAATACCTGGAAAGCGGTAAACAACGGTTTAACAAACAATTCCATAACTTCATTGGCCATTAGCGGGACAGCCATTTTAGCTAGCACTGTGGGCGGTGTTTTTTTATCAACAAATAACGGAGATTCCTGGGTAGAAATTAATACAGGTTTTATATCAAAGTTTATTTGGTCATTAGCTACCAAAGGTTCAATCATTTTTGCGGGAGTATATGGCGGAGGTGTTTATATAAACGAATCAACAGTTATAAGTAATTCATCATCAGAGAAAGAGAATTCAGGATTTAGCTTTTATCCAAACCCTTTTACTTTTTCAACAACTTTGAAAACTAACAATTATTTCAAGAATGCTCATCTAACCCTTTTAAACTCTTCCGGGCAAATAGTAAAAGAAATTGACAATATTTCCGGGCAATCAGTAACTCTGCAACGACATAATCTTTCAAGTGGACTGTACTTTTATCGCATCACAGAAGAAAACAAAACAATTTTAATGGACAAATTAATTATCGTGGACAATTGACAAGTTTAAATGCGAAAGATGCACCCCGGCTCGCGCGCATCTTATTTTCTGATGCGTGCGGGCAAAAAATAAGCATTCCACCGATTGAGGCATATAATGTTTAATATTTGTGGGGTGGGGGAATACACATAAACGAGTTAGCAACCATATTAAAACAAAACAAAGGCTACAACTATATAATGAAAAAGACAGCAATCTACATTTTGGTTTTATTTGGTTGTAATTCGTGTGCAACATTATTCAATAAGCCGACAACAAACATTAAAGTATATTCAGACAAACCGACAGAATTGGTTGTAAATAAGAAAAAGTATATAATCGAAAATACATGTAAAATTAAAGTTCCCCGACAAAACGACACCTTGATTCTAATTGCAACATCAGATAGTTTAAAAAAAGTGATAAAACTTAAACAACAAAACTCATTTAACTATTATGCTAATGTTCTGACTTATGGCCTTGGATTTATTTGGGACTCTAAAAGTCCTAAAAGATATACATATCAAAAGAATATTTATATTGATTACTATTCAACAAAAAAGAGACCTGAAAGATTTTTGCCATCAGAAAAGAGGCAGATGAATTTAGTTTTTTCCATACCTTATATAAATAATTTCTATTTGCAACCCCAGAGTGAATCTGTAAAGACAAATACAGGATTTTGGGGGTTATCTGCTAGTTTTGAGTATTATTACAAATCAAACAAGTTTATAAATATATCTGCCAGTGCAGCGACTGATTTTTTTGTACCTATACCTGCAGCTGTTGATTTGGAAGGGGAATATGAATCAATGAGTTCCATTTATTTTGGCTTGACTAATAATTATCAATTTAATAGTTTTACAATAGGGTATGGTCTTAATTTCTCAAAAAATACCTGGAATTATAATTACTCTACTTTTGGTGACTCTCCGCCTCCATCCAGAGAACCTGTAACAAAATCAAGTCAATCAATAGGTCTAATTCTTAATAGTTATTACCAATTAGGAGAACATTTCAATATTGGCCTTATTTATCGGCCAACTTTCTTTAATGTTTATCCAAAACCGGAAACTAAATATGAGCATTTAATCAGTGTTGACCTTGCGTGGAAAATCAAACTAAAGAAATAATTATCAAACAAATACGGTTGCATAACAAACGCAACAGCAAATGCGGGTATGTCCCGATTTCATCGGGACAGGCTGTGTACGTTGAATCATTTGAAAACTTTAAATACATTTACCGATAAATCGGTACAGGTTCCCGATAAATCGGGACAAGATGTGCTGGCTTGAAATTACAGTGCAATTTATACCTGCACTTGCCATATTTACAGCCGCTGGCGATACTTCTACGCCGGGAAAAATAAATAATTATGACTTCAGGAAAAAATCTTCCTGACTTATTAACAAGTAGCTAAAATAAAGTGGTTAAGAATTTTATACAATTAATAATGTTGACCAGAGAGCATAGTTAATTAAATATGCAAAAGCAATAAAGAGAATCAGGGAACAATTCCTGCCGGCTATAATAGAAATGTAAAACGATAAAAGTTCAATCCTACAAATCATCAGCATTATCATTAAAAATTAATTAATTATGAAGAAAATTTTATTTTTAAGCCTGATTTTCTTTGCCTTTTATGGCTGCGAGAAAAGTATTCAGGTAGACAACTCAGTAAGCCTGATCGGAAAGTGGAACTGGAAATCAGCCAGTGGCGGTATTGACGGAAAAATTTATACTCCTGAGAATACTGGCGATACTATAGTTTTTGAATTCACCAACGATTCGATATATAAAATGTCGAACGATGGTTTCATAGTGCTGCAATGTCCTTTCCATACCGCAAAATCTGTTAATAGTGTAAATGAAGAAAGGGCTAATATTCTTACCTTTGATACCATACCCGGGATATGCTTTTACTTTATAAAAAATGATACGTTGATTATAAATTATGATGTGACTGAGGTTCCCAGGTGGGTATTTACAAGAATTAAATAAATATTCAGAATAGTTTTTTGCGCATAAATCTTAGTGCAAAATGCCCGGTGTGTTTAATGCTGACAAGTAATAAACCGCTCCCGCGCGAACTATTCTCACCAACGCAATTCCTTTTACAAACAACTTATCCCAGGCTCGTGCGCATCTTATTTCCTGATGCGTGCGGATATAAAATAAATAATCCGGCTAAAGTGGTAAATTTGTCAGCCTTTTGCGGCAATTAAACGTACGGATAATCGGGTAAGTATTTACTTACAACAAAAGCATTTATATATTTGAAATAAAAGGTATGCGCAGCTGTTTCATAATTTTAGGAATTCTGGTTTCCCGGTTGGTTTTTGCGCAGCCCCCTGATAATAAATATCTTTATGCAAAGTTCGGTGCCGGCATTGGAAATATGAACGGGGGAAAAATATCATTGGAGTATATTTCACCCAAAGGACAGTCGTTTACCCTGGCAGTGTGCGGGCAAACAAGGAATGCGCCCGCCATACCGCCTGATTATGTGTCGCCATCAGGTATTTTCGGGAAAATATTCTTTTTGGGCCTTGATCTCGATTATCCGAAGGAGACCCGTACAACCATATACCTGGCAACCGGCACGGTGTTTACTTTAAACAATACCGGCAAAACCCGGTTCAACCTTTCAGGAGGCTTAGGGTGCAGCTATTTAACAACCCCGGTTCATTTCGTGCGTAAAGAGCCGGAGTACACAGCCGAAAACTATACCTATTCAAATAAAACCGGTTACTCGGTAGCCATAGTGTTTAATCCCACTGTCGATTTTGCCTTATGGAATTATTTCGGTTTTTCAACAGGTTTAATTTCTATCCTGTCGAAGGACCGGGTATCATGTGCAATGGAGATATCGTACCTGTTCGGACGGGTAAACAACAGGAAAAACAAATATCAACCCTGACAAAGGGCAACACATCTATATAAAATAAACGATCTTCCGGATGAATAACTGGATAACCATTCGCTCATTTACCTATCCGCACGAGGCCCATATGGCCAAAGCGATGCTCGAATCAGAAGGCATAGAGGTATTTATAAAGGACGAGTTAACCGCGCAGGTAAATAATTTTTATTCAAATGCTATTGGCGGGGTAAAACTGCTTGTAAAACAATCCGACTACAGCCAGGCTCTCAGCATCCTGGTGGAAGCGGGGTATATCTCCGAAAAGGTGACCAGGCCCGGTACTATTTATGCCTGGTTCGATACTTGCACGTCGAAACTGCCCCTGCTTGGGAAATCAGCCCTGGAGGTGCGGCTTATTATCATGGTGGCTTTTCTGTTGATAATGCTGATGCTGCCGGTTTATATTTTGCTGTTACCATCAACCCGCGAAACACTGGCCGATAAGGTTTGGTGTGTAGAGAAAATATACTATAAAGGCAGGGAACTAAAACCAGTATCCGGCGGCATAAACCTGGATGAAGGCAAGTGTGCGGTAACCATGTCTTTTAATACTAATGGAATGGCTTTTATGCCGGGTTGCAACTCGTATGATGATATCGCGCATTGGGAACTGCGGAACGACAGCCTAATTATTAATGCCAGGATTGATGAGAGACGCATAGCTTTTAGTGAAAATCAAGATCGCTATCCCGAAAATGATACCATTACCAATTTGATATACCTGCGGGCTTATAGCCTCAGGATTAAGGATAATCAGATAAGGCTGCAGTCTGACAGTGTGCTTATCACCGGAAAAAAACAACATTTTAATTCAACTTACTGATGCAGGGGATACCCCTGGCTCGCACGCTTGCATCTCAAATCCGCAATTTCAAATTCCAAATCTCAAATTCCAAATTCCAAATTCAAAATCCCAAATCCGCAATCCGACATCCGACATCCGCAATCTGCAATCCGACATCCCTGCCTGCTGACGCAGTCAGGCAGGCGCAATCCGCAATCCCACATCCCACATCCCACATCTCACATCCCACATCCTCCATCCCAATCCTTCCCTGTATTTAAAAAAATGAATACTTTTATCGGATAGTTTTTACAACCCGTATGATTGAAGATTCAGCCTTGACCTACCTTAGTATAGGCGCCATGTTAGGCTTAACGGCCGGACTTTCGCCGGGGCCTATGCTTATGCTTATTATCTCGCAAACGCTGCAACACAACAAATCCGAAGGAGCCAAAATTGCTTTTGCCCCTTTAATCACCGATTTACCGGTTATACTGATCACCTACTTTATATTCTCGCAATTTTCGCAATACACAACGGTTCTCGGCATCATTGCCCTGGCCGGGGGGATTTATGTTACCCGCATGGGATACCTCACCCTGCGAACAAAAGCTTTAACTATCGAAACCACCCCCGTAAAGCCCGATTCCTTCAAAAAAGGAATTATTACCAGTTTCCTGAATCCCAACCCTTATTTTTTCTGGCTCACGGTGGGCACGCCTATCATTTTTAAAGCCTATCATATAAGCCTGGTGGCTGTAATTGTTTTCTTACTCTCGTTTTACACCATGCTTGTTGGTTCGGCCATAGGCATTGCACTGGTAGTTGAACACACAAAAACTTTTTTAAAATCCAATGCCTATCTTTGGGGTATGCGCATACTGGGTGTGGTATTGATGGTATTCGCCTTATTTTTCTTTCGCGATGCAGTTAAAATATTATTCCATCCCTGAAATGCAGCAAAATGCAGTTGAAATAAATTCCGATACCTAACACAGCTATACGGCAAACAAATTCCTTTTAAATGGGTTTAAAATGCGTGGCCCTGTTATTTTTCTGGCCAAAATGAGTTTGTATAAAAAGGGAATAACCGGCTTATTTTAAAATTCAAGCCATGCCAACCGAAAAAAACGAAAGTCGCAGCTCCGTTATCAAAGCTATATCCACACCCATTCAACTGGCAGCACTCATAGTACTGGTTGTTGAAGGATTGTTGTTATACATTTTAACCAAAGCGGGCAATGCCAACAGTACACTATATGTTACACTTATGGTAGGTGTGCTGGTATTAACCATTGTTGCAGTATTTGTTATCGAGTTTAAAAGGATCAAACTGAAAGAGTCGGATACCATTCCAAACACAGGTGAGGTAGAAAGCGCCAAAAAGCATTATACCTGGGATGTGTTTTTAGCGGCTCCCCTGGCAGCCCTTTCCGATGAAAGTTTTGAAAGCGACCTGTTAAAAATGAAGGAGATTAAAACGATTCTGGAAGAAGATTGTGACTTTAAGCGTGTGTATTTTGCCGGAGCAAATATGAAAACAAAACAGGATTTTGAAACAGCTGATGTTTCGGTTGAAGTGGATGTAAATGCCTTAAAAGAAAGTCAGAATTTTATATTGATTTATCCCGAAAAAATCGTTTCCAGCGTATTGTTCGAAGCCGGTATCGCCTTAGCCCTGGGGAAACCCTCATTTTATTTCGGCGGTACTGACAATTTCCCTTTCCTGATGAAACAGGCAAACCAGAAATTCAACTTCGTAAAAATACAGGACGCGAATAACCTTGATAAAATTATTTCCATTCTCAGGAAAAATAAAAAACATCTGTTTAAGATATAGCGAAGATAAACCTGTTATAACAAACTGAATCAGGCTGTTTTAATTCAAAATATCCATATGCGCCCACAATAATTACGCATCCTGTAAGCCGGTTATGGTCTATAAAATAATAGATGTACCACCTCGATATCAATTTTTATTTTTCGGGTACTGGCATTCTGAAACAGGCTTAAAATTTAATAATCACCGGTAGCTGGCAACCATTCAAATTTTCATTTGTTATCTTTGATGGCTGAAACATGTAACTTTTCGTTGAAATTTTACCCATACTATGAAAAAAATCTATTCACTTTTAACATTATTGCTATTAGCAACTATCGGTTATGGCAAGCAGGTGGATGTAAACACCGCGAAAAATATAGCACAGGCATTTCTATCGGCTTCCAGTAATAGCTTCTTGAAAAGTGCGGCTAACCTTCAGCTGGTTTACAGTGCACAGTCGAAATCGGGCAATGCAGCTTCGCCGGTTCAGCCGTCAGCATTTTATTACATTTTTAATGCCGCGCAGCAGGGCTTTGTGATTGTAGCGGCCGACGACGCTGTGACTCCTATACTTGGATACTCCGACCAGGGGGCTTTTGATCCGGAAAATGTGCCACAGAATGTTGCCAAGTGGATGGAAGGCTATAAAAGCGAGATCCGTTACCTGGTCGAAAATAAGGTAAAACCCACCCCCGAGATTGAAGAACAATGGCTCCGGCTTAAAAGGGGGGAATTCAAAAGTTTGTCAGGTACTTATTCAGTGACTGCGGTCGGGCCTCTCATGCAAACCCGGTGGAACCAGTCGCCTTATTACAATGCCATGTGTCCCGGGGGATCTGTAACCGGGTGTGTGGCAACGGCCATGGCCCAGGTGATGAAATACTGGGGCTATCCTGCCACAGGTTCGGGATTTCATTCGTATAATCACAGCCGGTATGGCACGCTTTCAGCCAACTTCGGCAGTACCACTTACCAATGGAATAACATGACTAATACCGTGAGCAGCGCCAACAGTGCCGTTGCGACATTAATGTACCAGGTAGGAGTTAGTGTTGATATGGATTACAGTCCTGAATCGAGCGGTGCATATGTTATTTCGGCGCAGTGCCTGGTTACCCATTGTGCCGAATATGCTTTAAAAACCTACTTCGGTTATAAATCATCGCTGAAAGGCGTTTCGCGAAGCAGTTACACGCAAACGCAGTGGATAAGCCTGCTAAAGACAGAACTCGATGCCGGCAGGCCCGTTCTGTATGCCGGTTTTGGCTCAGGTGGCGGCCATTGTTTTGTTGCCGATGGTTACAACGATAACAGTTATTTTCATTTTAACTGGGGTTGGGGAGGTGCTTACGACGGATACTTCCAGGTGAGCGCCCTCAACCCGAGTGGCACAGGGATTGGGGGTGGAAGCGGGGGATTTAACAGCGGGCACCAGGCAGTTATCGGCATCGAGCCTCCCTCTGTAACCCAAACCTACAACCTGGCGCTGTATGCGGCGCTAACCCCATCGGCGGCAACTATCAACTATGGCGACGCGTTTTCAATAACCACCAACCTGGTTAATAAAGGTACTGCTACATTCAGTGGCGACTATGCTGTTGCCGTTTTCGACAATGCTTACAACTTTGTTGATTTTGTAGAAACAAAAACAGGATTTAGCCTGCAGGGTGGCTATGTGTACAGCAACAACCTTGTATTTTCGAGTACAGGCTTACTGAGTATGCTTCCGGGGAAATATTATGCCGGTTTGTTCTATCGTCCTTCGGGGGGAAACTGGGTACAGGTTGAGGATAACGGAAGTTATACAAATCTTGTTTCCATTACCGTTACCAATCCCAACACCATCGAACTGAATGCTGACATGACGGTTACACCGGGTACCGCACTAACCAAAGGATCGCCGGCCTCCGTTAACCTCAATATCCGCAACGATGGTTCAACAACATTTAAAGGACAGTTTGCCGTTGACTTGTACACCTTGGATGGAAACTGGGCGCAGGCCATCGGAACAATTGATGAATCCGAAGGCCTGCCGGCTGGATACACGTATCTTGCTCCATATTTAACTTTCACAACCAACGCTATTACTGTTGAGCCCGGCACTTACCTGATGGCTGTGATGCATAAAGCCGTGGGTGGTACCTGGGAATTATCCGGGTCCACGTATTTTCAGAACCCGATAAAAGTTACCGTGGTAGCGCCCTCCATTCAACCCGATATTTTTGAAGACAATAATATGGTTTCCCAGGCCTACAGCCTGCCGGTTACATTCAGCGGGAATACAGCTGCAATCAATACAAGCGGATCGAATTGCCATATTACCACGGATAACGATTATTTTAAAATAGTACTTCCCGCCGGGTATAATTACACCATAACTCCGAGGCTGCGCGATTCGTACAACAGCGGAAACGGAATTATTTATACACTCGACGGCTTGTTCTCCTATTCGGCCGATGGTACAACATGGTCCGAAGCTTTTGACGATGTAATGCCCGGGAACATTCCTGTAACAGGAAGCGGCATTGTGTATTTTCATATTGCGCCATACTTTGCCGGCGAAACCGGCACATACCTGCTCGATATTGCCTTAACACGCATATCCACAGTGGGTATTGATCCTGCTAAAGATAAAAATTTGGTTAAAATATTTCCCAATCCGGCCAAAGATTATATAACTGTGGATTGCAGCGGTTTCACCGGGAACCTGAGCCGGGTAAGTTTGATCAATATGCAGGGCAAGGAGGTCTTTACCTTAGCAGTAACAAATGCCACCGAAGTACAAAGTATTGCGCTGCCACAGCTTGCAGCAGGCGTTTACACCATGCAGCTGGTTACAGACCAGGGAATACTGACCCGCAAAATCAATATTTCCCGCTAAGATAAATACGGCGCGCAACTGTTGATAAACCAATTAAAGTTTTAATCCGTCGGGCTGCCAGTCAACCGGGGACAAAACGCATGTAATGTTCAAAAGTAGAATCATTTCGGGCGGTAAATGAAATATTTGCAACCCGGCTTGATATATGGGTGGAAAAAGACTATATTTGGGAGTCGTAAAAAATATCCCGATATAGAAGTATTAACAACGTAATGGGTGCATTCAGTATGATCTGTTTTAAAAGAATGCCCTCTAATTCATAATCAGTTAACCCAGGGTAAATTATATTAACGAATGGGTATTTTCTAGGCTACAGTTTTTCTGAATTTGTATTCCCTTTCCTGGCCGACTTAATATTTCTGCAATTCATCTTGTATTATAATTGTTCAAATATGTATCGCTATGGCAATAACTGTATTTTTTACCTGTTTCCTTTCCTCTTTTTTCTGTCTGCTGATCCTGTCGGGCCGGTCAGAAAAGCTGAGCCTGGTATTTATAAAGACCGTGATATTGTTTTCGGTGATTCTTGTTGGTATTACCGAATTATTAAGTGCATTACATGCGTTAAATTTCAGGTATATTTTGATTTTCTGGTCGGCACTTACGTTGCTGAACCTACTTTTTTTATACCGCGAAAAAGAAAAACTGGCTGGTAGCATTACCGGAATAAAGAAAAGTATTCTTTTTAATATCAGCCACTTAAACAGATTCGAAAAATTCCTCTTTTACGCAGTTGCAGTACTGCTGATATTGGTATTTGTACAGGGCGTGCTGTATCCGCCTAATAACTGGGATTCGATGACCTATCATATGGCCCGGATCCCGAGCTGGATCAGCCACCAGTCGGTTGAACATTATCCTACTCATATTTACAGGCAGTTATTCCAACCCCCGTTTTCGGAGTATATCATCCTGCATTGTAACATCTTAAGCCGCAACGATTTATTTTCAAATGCCGTACAGTTCTTTTACCTGGTATTTTCTTTATTCGCAATTTCACTTCTTGTCGATCATTTTGGGCTTCATCAGCGGCTTGCGCCGATCGCCATAATTTTTACGGTTACTATTCCGGAAGTCATTCTGCAAGCCTCAAGTACACAGAATGACATTGTTGTGGCCTTCTTTATATTATGTACATTGTATTTTACACTTAAAACATTAAAGGATTCAAATCCCTACAATCACATTTACCTGGGGTTGGCTGCCGGGCTTGCTGCATTATCAAAAGGAACAGCATATATCTATGTGCTTCCAATTTTACTCTATTATGCCATCATTGTGCTGACCAATCTGATAAAAAGGAAAAATTTTGCTGTTTTTAAATATCCGGTAATAGCATGTGTGCTGTATCTGAGTATCAATGCAGGTCATTATTACCGAAATTATACCATGAGCGGGCATGTTTTGGGGATTGATCATATGCAGACTCCTGCAAGGGATTTCAATGAAAATATGACTTTGCCCTTGCTGCTGTCTAGTGTCACCAAAAACGTGGGCATTCATTTGGGCCCATACCCGCTATCAGTTGTTGCCGACAGGTGTATCTGGGAATTTCACCATTTATTAGGTCTTAATATCAGCGCAAACAATTTTAATAATAAATCGTATTATGTGACCAACATCCCGAACAGCGAAAACAGCGCTCCCAATCCCCTGCATTTTCTGCTAATCGTAGCTGCCATTTCAATCATCCTGTATTATGGGGCACGACATCGGAAGGATGCTGCTGAAATACTGATTTACATCCTTATCCTGGTAGTCCAGGCTACCTTGTTTTGTGCCATTTTTAAATGGACTCCCTGGCATTCGAGGCTGCATATTCCACTATTCCTGGTGGCGGTCCCCCTTATTGGTTATGCAATAGCACGAAGCATAAAGTTTTCGAAAATTATGCCTTTTGCTTTACTGGTAATGCTGTTGTATGCATTCGGGATAGTGATTTTTAACAGGATAAGGCCACTTATCACAGTCGACGGCGTTATCGGATTTGGGAAAGTTACCTCCAGCATCACGGTATACGATTCGCGGTTCAAAAAATACTTTGCCTGCAGGGAAGAAATTTACGATGAATATAATGTAACTAATAACCTGGTGCAGAAAATGAACTGCAATACCATAGGAATCGAGTTGGGGAATGATGATTGGGAGTATCCGTTTTTTTTGAACTGTTATAGTACAGAAATATGTCCTGTTAGTATAAATGTGGGAAATATCAGTAAAAGCATTCCTCCCGGTACGCATGTAATTGATTGTATTGTTTCAACAACCACCAATCAGCAATATATTGAATACAAAGGGAGAAAGTTCTACAACCTGTTGCCTGCTAATACCTTGATATGGTTATATAGATAACAGCCACTGTAAAGATTGATTTTAAAGCATTTGGATGTAGTTTTATAGTGAGCGACGCTTAAATAAATCAAAATGTTAGCCCGGCACAGCGAACGAAAGCCTTGGGCAGCATCAATAGCCTGAACTGTTTTTAGAGCGCATCCTGCAAAACCGGAAAGCTTGGTACTGAAAATTCTGCTGAGATAGTTGTTGTATTTAAAAAAAATACTATATTTGAGTTTCAGAAGAATTTGCTGTATTTGAGGTTAAATGTTAAAGTTTTAAGTGATAAATAAGCCTGTTGTGCGAATTGGCGATTGTTTTTTCAGCGCTGGATAATAGTGAGTTGGATATATTGACAAAAGAAGAATCAGTTCCCTGATTTTCCTGGAATACAAGATCATACATTCATTAATACAACTTATACGCTTTGCAAAAATGAAGAATGTTATCTTTTTTTTATTAATCACAATTTTTTTCATGGGATGTTCAAATGCCCACGATGGATCATCGGTTGCCAATGAACCTGTTACCCAATCAAATGAAGTCCTGAAGACGGATAAGGATATGCGCAAGTTGGTGAAGGAAGCCGATGTTCGTTTCCTTACCACCGACAATCGGAATACTTACCAGTTGATAAACAGTTGTTTGAATGGTTTTGGGGCTTATATTTCGGACGAAAATACATTTAACAACCGCAATCAGTCGGGGTACGAACTCACTATAAAAGTACCTGCAGCGCATTTCGACTCACTGCTGAACTACATCCTGACCCATGCCCGGGTTAAAGAACTGGAGAGCAAGCGCACACAGGTGAATGATGTTACCGACGAATTTATTGATACAGAAGCAAGGATTAAAATTAAAAAAGAGTCGGCGCAGAAACTGGCTGACTTAATGAAGCAGTCGAAAAACCTCACGGAAACCCTCGAAATTCAGAAACAACTTACTGACCTGCAGTCCGAAATCGAATCCGTTGAAGGACGTTTGAAACACCTGAATGACCAGGTAAGCTACAGTACTTTACGTATCACATTTTACGAACGGGTAAGCTACTCCGAAAGGTTTGCCGGCGAATTCTGGGATGCACTGAAAGGAGGTTGGCAAGTGTTCCTCTTCCTGCTTACCGGTGTGGCTTATCTTTGGGTTGTGATCGTGGTGGTTATAATGGTATGGCTGGGCGTAAGGTATTACAAACGAAATATTAAAAGAAAGAAATAGATATTTGCTATTGTACCTACAATCGGCATGCAGGAGGCCGGTATTGCTTTTAACATCCTGATTTTGAAATGCCTGGTGATTGCAGAAACTTCAACAGGTAAACATCCGAATTAAAATTAAATTTTCATTATATGAACACTGTACAATCTGTTTTATACTTTGACATTCTGGAGGAACTTCAGAAAAATTACAATTTCAGCGAAACTGAAGACATATTTGGCGTAATTCCCGGTGAACTGCTGAACAGTTTCGTCCTGTTTTCCGGTTACCGCGATCTGGACCTTTACGAATGGTTTAAAGTGGAGATTAACGGGAATGTTTTTTATTTCGGAACCCTCGAAGTAGAATATACCTGGAAAGAAAGCCGGTATCCGTCATCGGAGCGCGAATTTCAGAATTTTATTATCAAAAGACTCGATTTTAATTACGGCAAATTTATGATACGCCCTGAAACCATACAGGATAAAGTTCAGGAGATTTTCGTGAAAAGTGAAATCGACTTTGATGATCATCCGGGGTTTTCTTCCCGTTATTATTTTGTGGCCGAAGACAAAGGCCTGGCCAGAAGTTTTGCCAGCGACCGCCGAATATCATTAATTGAAATGCAGCGCGAATTATACGTTGAAATAAATAACAATATGCTGCTCGCCAAATTTGCCCGCAGTGTAAACTACGACGACTGCCTGAGCTTGCTTGAACTGGGTGAGCTACTTTAAAATGCTGGCTTCAGATTGAAAAGATGGTATTCGCATTTCCGGTACTATCCACCCGGTTAAATACATACTGCCCACAGCAGGCATAGCAAATCAAATTTATTGCTGCGCTGGTCGCAGTTTTAAAATTTCAGGTACTTTCGTGATTTCGTTGCAGAACACTCCTTGTTATGCTGAACAATATCCATCATATTGCCATTATTTGTTCCGATTACCAGGCTTCAAAATATTTTTATACTGAAGTTTTAGGGCTAAAAGTTGTCAGGGAGACCTTTCGGGAACAACGTTCGTCATATAAGCTCGACCTTTCGCTGAATGGTAATTATGTGATCGAACTTTTTTCGTTCCCCGATCCGCCTGCCCGGGTATCACAGCCCGAAGCAGCCGGTCTGCGGCACCTGGCCTTCGAAGTGGACAGGCTCGAAAATGTGATAAGTCATCTGAAGGAATATGGTATTGAGGCAGAGCCCATCCGCACCGACGAAATCACCGGCAAACGGTTTACCTTTGCTTTCGACCCCGATCAGTTACCCATTGAGTTTTACGAAAAATAACCAGCTCATTCCGGAAGTGCTTTAGTTTTCACTCGAATTATTGTACTTCTGACCAAACGATTTTCTACATTTAATGCATTTTAATTTCCAGTTGCCATGAAACTTGAACGCTACCAGGTTGATGCTTTTACTGATAAAATTTTTGGCGGAAATCCTGCCTGTGTGGTACCGCTGCAGCAATGGCTGCCCGACGATCTGCTCCTGAAAATAGCCAGGGAAAATGCAGTCCCCGAAACGGCATTCTTTGTACAAAAAGCAAATAAGATTCACCTTCGCTGGTTTACACCTGATATTGAAATGGACCTGTGCGGGCATGCTACCGTGGCTACAGCGCATTGCCTGTTTACCATTTTAAACTATGGAAATTCAAGGATGATTTTCGAAACCCTGAGTGGTGACCTGGAAGTGACGGCCAGGGACGATTACTATTTTCTTGATTTTCCATCGCGAATGCCTGTAGCATCGGTTTTGCCGGAGCCCATTCAAATGGCGTTAAGCATCAAGCCACTGGAAGTATTAAAAGCCCGCGATTATGTGTTGGTTTATGATTCGGAAATCGATATCCGGAATATTGAAATCAACCGCCGTTTCTTCGACCAGGTAAACCTGGGGCATGGCGGGGTAATTATTACCGCCAGGGGCAGCAACTGCGATTTTGTTTCGAGGTTTTTCACGCCGCAAGCCACTATCCTCGAAGACCCCGTTACCGGTTCGGCACATTGCTCCTTAATCCCTTTCTGGGCGCAGCGACTCGGGAAGAACGAGCTGTTTGCCATGCAGTTATCCGAAAGGGTAGGGAAATTAAACTGCCTCAATAAAGGTGATCGTGTAATTATCAGCGGGCAGGCCAGGACCTATTCGGCAGGCTGGCTTTATACGGAATAGTTAATTGTACTGCACCGATGTTGATATAAGAGGTTGGCTAAGACGCTTCACTTCATCTTCCACTTGAATAATCAAGGTTATCCCTTGGTGAGAAATAAAAAACCCCGTTTCCGGGGTTTCTATCATTTGATTTTTTTTAATTGTTGTACATCACATAAGCTTCCTGCCACCAGGACCCTATGTTGTTATAATTTATCCAACCAAATCCAGATGACGCCCAGGTAGGTCCCCAGCTATTCTGGAATTTGAAAGCATTTTTAGCATCATCATAGCCAACAACACAATAGCAATGCCCGCCAAGGCTTTTGCCTTTAAAACGGGTAAGCACAGCCCCGTTCTTCAGGTACATGAAATCATTGCTTACCGGTCCGCCAACAACAACGGCTCTGCCGGCTACCAGGTGTGTCTTAATGTCGTTAACATTAATATTAACTTTAGCATAAGTTATCTTATAATTTGTTGCCTCTGCCAACTGCGAAGCATTGGGTTGTGTTGAACACTCAACATCAGTATATGGCATCGACGACCAGGTACATGCACCCTTGTCGCGAAGCAGGTTAAGCCCACTTGTTACATAAGCACCGCTGGCACATGTGCTAACTTTAATTTGGTTATACACAAATTCAGGGCTCAGGATATTCGAAGTGTTTGTCCATAAATTGCCATTGGCTGTAGCAAATTTAGTGATACTACGCGCTGCATAAGTAGTACCCCAGGCAACGCAGGAACCTTCTCCGCCCTGGTTTCTGACAACCGGTGTATTTAATGCAACTGAAGTGGGCAATGTTTTTAAAAGATCATCGAGTGTAAATTGGGCTTCAGGGATTTTTGCATATTCTTCTGCCGGAAGCATAATAGCCCCCATTTCATGCACAACCGCCTGTGAATCCTGCTGAGGATCAACTGCAGTATCTTTCTGACAGGCCGTAAAGCTAAGTGCGAGAGCCATAAACACTCCAAACAGGTAAAAATTCTTTTTCATACGCATTTCTATTTATAGGGTTAATAATTGCACGAAAGCTGTAGAATGAATTCTGATCTGTTAAAATATAGTTAAAGGTAAGAAATCTTATGCGAATAATGGACAGTAAAGTGAAAATAATTCTGTTTCATTCATATTTGTTTGTGCTGTTACTCATTATAACTCTTCTATGTTGGGCCTTAGGCATAAATTCATGAAGTGTTGACTTTTAGTTATAAAAACCTTAATTTTATAATCCGTAAGTTCGGTGAAAAGTTTAGCTATATCATTCCGATATAGGACGAAATATCAGCAAAGTTACCTTATCCTTTTCTTTTACTAAAATGAGAAATCTATGAGAATCAGGAAATTTCTTTTTATTGTTTGTTTTCTGGGGGTTGCAGTCAACATATTGGCCCAGGAAGCGGGTAAACCACTGGTACCTGCCGATAAATTCAGTATTGGAATGGGAATTGGCCAGGATTACGGCGGCTTTGGTGGTCATGCTATAGTTTATCCCGCCCGAAGTATTGGACTTTTTGCAGGAATTGGATACAACCTTGTTGGTTTTGGATACAATGTAGGCGCCAAATTTCGCCTGTTGCCCGCTAAAGCTGGCAAAAAAGTAACTCCCTATGCCATTTTTATGTATGGATACAATGCAGCTATTAAGGTACAGGATGCTTCTAACCTGAGTAAATCCTTCAATGGCCCATCGGCAGGCATTGGCATCGACCTGAAACCGCATGCCAGGAGCAAAGTTTACTATTCTTTCGGGCTCTCAATCCCATTCAGGGGGGCGGAGGTAGATGATTATATCGAAGACTTAAAGAATAACCAAGGGGTTGTTTTCGAGAATGATCTGATACCGGTAACTTTTTCAATCGGGTTTAAATACATCGTGAAATAACACAAAAATAATCATATGAAACCAGCGTCGTTTCTGATCATCCTTTTCTGCCTGTTTACAGCATTCGGCCAGGCACAGAACATTGTACCAGCTCCCAACAATAAAGCGGTTGTTTATTTTGTGAGATACTCATCCATGGGTTTTGCAATAAATTTCAGCTATTTCGACAGTACACGACTGGTTGGTCGTTTTAATTGTCCCAAATACATCAGGTACGAATGCGAACCCGGGAAGCATTTGTTTTGGGCACGTTCCGAAAACCGCGATTATGTAGAAGCCGAGGTAGAAGCCGGTAAAATCTATTTTATTGTCGCTAATCCGCGTATGGGTGCTGTAAAGGCCCAGGTTGAGCTTGTTGCAGTTGATCCCAAAGATGCGAAAATCATGAAAAAGATACTGGAACTACTCGACAAAAAGCCATCCGAAACCTTTACTGCCGAAGAATTGGCAATTGATGCCGAAGAACTGAAGGATGCAACGGTAAAAGGCATGGCTAAATATATAGTCGAAAAGGCTGATGGGGTTCAATTTCCACAGCTTACACCTGCCATGAATTACGAGGTTAATAATAGGGCACCTGAGTAGGGATTTTATTGCACGTTCCAGGTGTTTTATTTATGAAAAGCAAGAGGCTATCCTGTTTTCAGATAGCCTCATTTTTGTCATGATAAGTAATACCAAATCAGGAAGCAGATGATACAAGCTTAAAAACAGATTTTGGCAAAAAAATCCTGATGAGTAAATTATTTTCAATTATTTATTTGCATTTTATAATTTTTGTATGTACTTTAGAGCCTGTATAACTGCCTTTTCCTGCAATTTCTTGTGTCCGATCTGGTTGCTGAAACATCATTTTTAATTGTTTTCAGGCAGTTACCAAACTACTTTGATTTGAAGCACTTTTAATGCCATGATTCACATGGCTGGTGTTCAGTTTTTTACAAAGATTCTTACGTGATTGAGGGAATTGGAAGAACAGATTGCATGGAATTCCAGGATTTGATTTTTTTTATGTTATCCTTTCCTCTCAATCATTTTTCTTTTTGAGTTGAAAAATGCAAATCTACCTGCACAAATGCTTTTAGGTTTGTTTTGAACTATCCGGGCCCAGTCTTGTTTTACACAATATTCCGTCCCCCTCGTTTTGCTTTTTATAACATTGTTTTGGATACTCGTACATATAGTTTCCTTTTAAGCATTTCAATAAATTCTCATACATACGCTTCTCATTTGTTTCTCTAAATCCGTAATACATGATTTAAACTTTACAAATATGAAAAAACAGTTCTTTTTCCTGCTTTGTGCCATGTTGGTTTCGATGTCGCTTTATGCACAGACCAACATCAGCGCCAACATTTCGAGTAATACCACGCTCACTGTTGCCAACAGCCCTTACGTTGTAACCAATTCAATTGAGGTTAACCCGGGGATTACGCTCACTGTGCAGTCAGGGGTCGAAATCAGGTTTAATGCCGGGGTCTACCTGCATGTACGCGGAACCATGTCAGCAACGGGAGCCAAGTTCACTGCCAACGGAAGTACAAACAAAGGATTCTGGGATGGAATTTATGTTTCGTACGAATATTATGAAAACGGCAGCGTTACCATGGACAACTGCAACGTGGAATATGCCTCCAATATTTACGTAAGAAAAGGACAGCTTACCCTGAAAAACTCAACCATCAACAATTTTAGCGGGTACGGCGTTCAGATATCTTCAATCGGTACGCTGAATATCGATAACTCAACGATAAAAAACACCAATTTCCCGATATACTTTTATGGTCCCGGCCAAATGACGGTTGGAAGCAATGTCTTGCTTACCGGCAATGCAAATGACTTTGTATATCTTAACTTTTCGGATATTCCGGGCGAATTCCGGTTACGGAAACTGAGTATTCCTTATTATAATCCCTACAAGCGGGTTACCGAAACCGGAACACTTATTATTGAACCGGGCGTTCAGATTAAGAGCGTGAACAGCGAAATTACCGTTAGCGGAAAAATAAAGGCGCTTGGAACAAAGACCAATCCCATCATTTTCGACATGTCCTCCAACGCCTCCTATTGGCTGGGCATCAATATAACTGCCAGCGCAATTGATACCGCCTGTGTATTCAAAAACTGCATTTTCCGGAATGCCGTTTACGACTATGAACCTTACTGCGCCATGGAGATTAATGCGGCATCGCCCAGCATCGACAGCTGCAAATTTACCGGCAACTCACATAACCTGGTAATTACAGGAATCAGCAAGCCCAAATTTACAAATTGTACTTTTGGCCCGTCGATTACTCAGGGAGGCGAGTGCTATAACATTGCCATGGATCTGAATGCTCAACCTGTTTTTACATCCGATTCCATACAGTTTAATTCGAAGGAAATCAGGGCTATAAAAATACTGGAAGCCAATATTATTGATGATTCGCGGCTCAGCAAAACCTCGTTCATCGGGCTTCCGAATATTACCTACTGCCTTTACGGGAATGCCAATGTGGTGGATACAGCTTCGCTCACCATCGATGCCGGAATTGTAATCAAGTGCCGGTATTATTACTCTATTCTTTATGGTAACGGGGTAATTAATGGCGTGGGTACCACGGCCGAACCTATTATCTTCACCCATATTGCCGACGATAATTTTGGCAACCCGCTCGATTCACAAAATGATGGCGTTCAGGGGATTTCGCATAGCAATTCAGGGCGAATCGTCCTGTATAGCAAGGCTACTTCCAGGATCGAAAACTGGAAAATTTATTATGCCGGTTATAATTCCGACAATTATGCAGTGTACGCCACCCAGGGGAATATCGTAAAAGGATGCGAAATCAAAAATTCGTACAGGGGCGTATACTTTGCCGGCGACGCCCAGGTAGTTAACAATGCTTTTATGAATATTGATTACTATCCGGTGGCCCGGATGGTTAATAAAGGTTCGCCGGTTTTGCTGGGCAACACAGTTTCGAATGTAGGCATTATCGGAATTCTTATTAATAGCTTCGCCGATGATTCGCCAACGCTGAAATCGATGGATTTTGCCGGGTTTACCAACGTGGCATATATAATTGAAAATCAACAAACCATAAATGCGGGCAATGTTATTACTGTCGACCCGGGCGTGGTTGTTAAGTTTACTTCCGGCGGCCGGCTTACCGTAAATGGCGCCTGGAAAGCCATAGGTAAAGCCAGTAACAAAATTATTCTCACCTCAATTAACGACGACTCAGCCGCAGGCGATACCAACAACAACGGAACTGGTTCTTCACCCGGAAATGCCGACTGGTCGGGGATTGATTTTACCGCCACCGCCAGCGATGTGGATAACTACCTGAAAAACTGCGAAGTCCGTTATGTGTCGTATTATTACTGGTCGGATGCACGTGGTGCGGTTCGTATCAATAGCTGCAAAGTAGTGATGGACTCCACCAAAGTTAACTTCACCAATACCTGCGCTGTAGCCATCATGGGCGATGCCAATCCAACCATATCGAACTGCCAGTTTTATAACCTCGGCGATGCGCCGGTTTACATGGACTTATTTGCAAGCCCGGTATTTTCTGGCGATAATAAACTCGCTAATTTGCCCTTTATTGCCATCAGGCTTCATGGCAAAGAAGTTAAAGGAACCGTACCTGTCAGGAATTTTGCGGGCTATACCGGTATTACATACATCCTGGAGGAAGATATGACGATAATGGAGCAACTTACTATTCCTGCAGGTGTAACATTTAAGGGCGCAGGCCGGTGGCTCGTAAGGGGCAGGCTCGATGTGCAGGGCACAACCTTAAACCCGGTTGTATTCACAACGCTCGAAGATGATACCTATGGAAATCCAAAGGACACCCAGCAAAATGGGAATTCGTCGCTGAATAACAACGGGAATTACATCATTTTTTACGACGAAGCCAACGACCTGAGCACTATAAATCATGCAATTTTCAGGTATCCGTATCGTATCCCGATCCAGCTTACCAATGCTTCACCCAAGGTAAAAAACTCAACTTTCGAAAATGCCATTTATGAAGGTGTTTCCTTATTTGGTTCAAGCAAGCCGGGTATCGACAGTTGTACTTTCAATAACATTCCATACCCCTTCACCACATCTCTGGTTACCTACCCGGCCACCACTGCCGGCAATGTTATTACAGGAACCACCGGCAGGGGCATACGTGTTACCAACGAAACATTAACCAACGATGTAGTGCTGGGCAAGAAGAACCTAGCCGGTATTACCAACATTCCTTACATTTTCCAGAATTATACCGTGGGCACTGGGGCAAAACTTACCATCAGCCCGGGCGTTATCTGCAAGTTTATGTCGGGAGGGTATAT
>CALCJE010000196.1 GCA_937965665.1 uncultured Bacteroidales bacterium | reverse complement strand
TCAATTCACAAATGCTCAGCAGGTTGCACCAAAAACAGCCCTGCTCATCATCGATATTCAGAACTTTTATTTTGCCGGGGGATCGTCCGAACTGGTTAACCCGATTCCTGCAAGCCTCAATGCACAGAAACTGCTTGCCAGTTTCAGGCAATCGGGCCAGCTTGTAATTCATATAAAACACGGCGATGGAAAAGGCGCCGAAATCCACCCCAATGTAGCTCCGGCTGATGGTGAAAAAGTAATTGTTAAAAAAGAAGTAAATAGCTTTTTAAAGACTGATTTGCTCGAATACCTTCAGAAAAACCAGGTTAAAAAGCTGGTTTTATGTGGTATGCAGACTAACATGTGCCTCGAAGCTGCCACCCGTGCAGCTGCTGATCTTGGATTCGAATGCGTGGTTATTCACGATGCCTGTGCCGCTAAAAACCAGGTTTTCAATGGCCGTACCGTGAAAGCTGAAGATGTGCATGCGGCAGCTTTGGCTACCCTGAAAGCATATGCTACCATTATAAGTACTGAAGCGTACCTTGAGGGTGGGAAATAAAGTGCTTGGAGTTTAGTGCTTGGTGCGAGTGCTGAGTACTGAGTGCACAGTGCATAGTGCTTAGTGCATGGTGCTTAGAGTATAGCGAAAAGCGCCTCTTATTTTAATCGGATGTAACTCCAGAAACCTTTAAAACTCTTCAAACCCTTGAAACTATCCAAACTCTTCAAACTCTATCTCTGATCCCGAAACCTGTTCATGCAACCCGATTCCCAACTTCTGCTGCAATTAGTTACCACGAAAATGCCTTTTGGAAAATACAAAGGTACCTTGCTGTGTAACCTGCCGGTTTCGTACCTCGAATGGTTCAACCGGAAAGGATTTCCCGATGGTAAACTGGGTATGCTGTTGCGCACAGTTTACGAAATCAAACTGAATGGGTTGGAGGATATTCTGCACACCCTGAAAAAAATGAACCCGCCTAAATGAAAGCCTCCACGCTCAGCGCCCTCAAAAAGGAACTTGCCACTTTGCCTGCCGGCGATGTGGTGGAGCTTTGTGTAAAACTGGCGAAATACAAAAAAGAAAACAAGGAATTGTTGAGTTACCTGCTTTTTGATGCCGGAAACGAAAATGAATTTATTCAGCAGGTTAAACTTGAACTGGACCAGATGTTTGCCGATATCAACAAAAGCCAGTTGTACTATGCAAAGAAAAGCATCCGCAAAATCCTGAAAATTACGCAGAAGTATATCCGCTACTCCGGCCGCAAACAAACTGAAGTTGAGTTGCTTATTTATTTTTGTGCGAAAATGAAACGTTCCGGAATTCCCTATCGTTCCAGCAACGCCATGCACAATCTTTTCCAGAACCAGGTGCGTAAGATTCATTCAGCCATAAGCCTGTTGCACGAAGATCTGCAGCACGATTACAGCATCGAACTCGCCCAGCTTCATTTGTAAGTTTCACCGTCAGATTGAGCCAGTTTTGTACCGGTTTACCTGTGAATTGGAAGTGAATGTACAATACCGGCTGTTTTATCGTAAATTTGTAATACCGGCACTACTTTAGTATTCACCTCAAATATCCAACACATGAAATTAAATCTGTTTCAAAAATCAATAGCAACACTGGGTCTCTTGTCTGTAATAATGCTTTTTGCAGGTTGTCCCTATTCAAGTACGGTGCCTGTTGACGAGGGCACTGTAAAAGTTGAAGATAAACTGGTTGGAACATGGATCAGCGCTTCCGACAAGGAAACCGTAAATCCTACCTATTTCGAAATTACAAAGGATGATAAGATGCATGCTACCGCAAAAAAGATGGAGTTCTCATCGGGCGACAGTACTTACTCAGCCACCATATATCACCTCACTTTTTCGGATGTAAACGGCGAAACATTTATGAATGCCATGGAAGAAGGAGGATCGACATACAGCATTCTGAAATTTAAATTTGATCCGAAGACGGGAGAAGCGTTTACAGCCGAAGTAACCGATTATATTAAGGAAACCTTCAATAACTCGAAGGAGCTCAAGGATTTTATTGCCAAAAATAAATCGAACAGTTATTTCTACACCAATACCAGCGAAACCTACGTTCGTAAATAGGGTATAGGCAGCCTACAGATTTTGGATCACATTTTTAAACAGCCGTATCAGCTGAACTTCAGCTTTTGCGGCTGTTTCGAGTATATCCTCAAGCCTTGCCGGAACAAGGTTGTCGGGATCGCAAAGGTCAGTAATCACCGATACCGCCGCACAAGGCAATCCCATATGGTTTGCTATAATCACTTCAGGTACTGTCGACATGCCCACTACATCGGCGCCTATCATTCCCAGGTAACGATATTCGGCGCGGGTTTCGAGGTTTGGACCGGCAACCACGGCATACACTCCTTTGTGAAGTGTAATATTTAGTTCATGTGCACTATTTGTCATTAAATTGTTTAAAACCGGCGAATACGGGCAACTCATATCCGGGAAACGCGGGCCCAGTTCATCTATGTTTTTACCGGTTAAGGGGTTGGCAGGCAGCAGGTTGATATGATCGTCGAGCAGCATCAGGTCGCCTTTGCCATAAGTTTTATTAATGGCCCCGGCGGCATTCGAAAGCAACAGCCATTTTACGCCAAGTACTTTCATTACCCTGATCGGAAGTGTTACCTGTTGTAGCGAATAGCCTTCGTAGATATGAAACCGTCCCTGCATGGCCAGCACCTTGTGCCCCAGCAGGTTGCCATAAATCAGTTTCCCATGATGGGATTCAACCGTCGAGACCGGGAAATTCGGAATATCGGCATAATCGAGGGAAACCTCTATTTCAATTTCATTTACCAGTTTGCCCAAACCGGTTCCCAGCACAATGCCGGTATCGGGAGATGTTATACCTTTGCTGCGTAGAAAAGCAGCTACTTCGTTTATTGTTTCAAACATATGCGGTATGTTAATGTTACTTTATGACTGCTAAATTACGCAAACCGTTTCTGCTTGTTTTTAGTTTTATAAAAAAGATTTCAACCTTGGACCCACGAAATTTTGATACCCTCAGGGATCACCTCACGAAGGATTTTATCTGGCCTTCGGTTTACATGTTTAAGTTTATTGCACCTGCCGATAATCGCATCTTCGCCCTGCTTCACGATCTTTTCCCCCACCAGGCCGATTTTACCAACAGGCATTCGGCAGGTGGTAAGTATGTAAGTATTACAGTAAAGGAAATGATGCTGAGCGCAGAAGAAGTTATCGAGCGCTACGAAAAAGCCTCCGCGATTGAAGGTGTGATTGTGCTGTAGAGGATTGTAGATTTTCGATTGTGGATTGTGGATTTCGGGATTGCGGATGTCGGATGTTGGATTGCGGATGTTGGATGTCGGGGGTTGGATTTTGAACTTTGAATATTCAACTTTGACTTTCAGATACACCATTTTTGGGAAGGCAACTCCATTCACCAAGCACCAAGCACCAAACACTAAGCACAAAGCACTGAGCACTGAGCACAAAGCACTTAGCAAGCCTATTTCCCCACCTGGCCATGACCCATTGCCTTCAACAATACCGGGAATTCATTTTCAAAATTAGGTGTAAAAAGCCCGGTAGCCAGGTTTTTCCTGATTTCGTTTACAGGCCAGAAACGGCCGTCAGACAGCTCCGTTTTATTGATAACCGGTGTTGCGTTGTACAGGGCTGTGAAGCTGAATACCAGTTCCGATTCCGTGTTGGTTTCCCATTTATATTGCATAAAAGGTACCGGCTTTATTCCCGTAATATTGAGTTCTTCGGCAGTTTCACGCAAAAGCGCCTGTTCGATGGTTTCGCCCAGGTCGACATGCCCGCCAACTGCGGTATCCCATTTACCCGGGAATGTATCTTTGCTTAATCCTCGCTGCTGCAGGTATATTTCACCTTTGCTGTTCAGCAGGTGCAGGTGCACCACAGGGTGAAGTTTGCCCGGTCCGCTATGAACTTCCTTTCGTGTTGCTCTGCCAATAATCATTCCTTTCTCGTCAACCAGTGGCACCCAATCCGTATTGTTAACCGCAACACGCTGCTTCAGCTTTGCCGACACAAATTGCCACAAAAAGAAGAGTCCGAAAAGTATGTACAGAAAAGCACCGCTGATAAATGCCCAGGCTTCCTTGCTCATATAAAAGGCTGAAAATACGATTAAAAAAGTATAAGCCAGCATCAGCCAGAACATGATTTTCATGGTTTTTTGCATGGCTTTTTCAGCCCCGGCAGGCATCTGCATCTCGCCCATATAACGCTGGGTGTACATCATCAGCAGGTTTTTACGGCTGAAAGCTGAAAATCCCAGCACAGCACAGAATATCAGGTTGATAAGTGCCGGTTTTAGCTTGAAAAAGATTTCATCGTTCAGGGCTATCGAAATGCCGCCTAGCGCAACCAACAATGCAGTATCAAAAAATATGAACCGGTCGAAACGCTTTTCGCGGATAAAAACATACCCCAGCTGTACAACTCCGAAAACAACCGCCACCACAAGCCCTGCCTCGGTCGACCAGAACTCATCAACCAGGATAAAGACAAATATAGGCAGCAGGCCGGGAAGTAGTTTTTTAAAGAGGTTGAGTTGGTTGGTGTTCATGTAGATGTCAGGTTATGGATTGGTTGATTGTTGATTTAAGAACAAGGATTAACGAATGTTGATTTATGATTTTTGTCGATACCTACTTCTAAAATCTTAAATCGTTAATCCTTGTTCTAAAATCCTTTTTTTTACTTCATTAATACCACTTATCAACCTAAAACAAAAAAGGAGCTCTTCTGCAAGAACTCCTTTTTTAAAATCAGTATCAATTACTTGGCAAAGCTGATGGCCCGGGTTTCGCGGATTACCGTGATTTTGATCTGTCCGGGATAGGTCATTTCTTCCTGGATTTTTCGCGACAGGTCGAAAGCAATCTGGTTCGATTCTTCGTCGGAAACCTTGTCGGCGCCAACAATTACACGCAGCTCACGACCGGCCTGTATGGCGTAGGTTTTAACCACACCGGGGTAGGAGAGGGCAATTTCTTCGAGTTTATTGAGGCGTTGGATATAGGCTTCAACCACTTCGCGACGAGCACCGGGACGGGCTCCTGAAATGGCATCGCAAACCTGTACAATAGGCGCAATCAATGTTTCCATTTCAATTTCATCGTGATGCGCGCCAATGGCGTTGCAGATATCCGGTTGTTCTTTAAACTCCTTGGCTATTTTCATACCCAGGATTGCGTGTGGCAATTCAGCTTCGTTTTCGGCTACTTTACCAATGTCGTGGAGCAAACCGGCACGTTTGGCTTTTTTAACGTTAAGTCCCAGTTCGGCAGCCATGGTGGCGCAGAGGTTAGCTACTTCGCGTGAGTGTTGCAGCAGGTTTTGCCCATACGATGAACGGTATTTCATGCGACCGATGAGTCGTACCAGTTCGGGATGTAATCCGTGAATACCCAGGTCGATGGTGGTGCGTTTACCGGCTTCGATAATTTCCTGTTCAACCTGTTTCTTGGTTTTGGCAACCACTTCTTCGATACGGGCAGGATGAATACGGCCGTCAGTTACCAACTTATGTAAGGAGAGGCGTGCAATTTCGCGACGTACCGGGTCGAAGCCTGAGAGAATAATAGCGTCGGGTGAATCGTCGATGATAATTTCGATACCGGTGAGAGCTTCCAAAGCGCGGATATTACGGCCTTCGCGGCCGATGATACGGCCTTTAATTTCTTCACTTTCGATATTAAAAACTGAAACGGTATTTTCAATAGTCTGTTCAGCCGCGGTACGCTGTATGGTTTCGACTATGATTTTTTTAGCTTCGTTATTGGCTTTCAGCTTTGCTTCATCAATAATTTCGTTAATCGACGCCATGGCCTGTGTACGGGCTTCGTCTTTCATATTGTCTATCAGCTGGTTTTTAGCTTCTTCGGCGGTAAGCCCTGAAATGATTTCGAGCTGATCGATATACTGCTTGTGTGCTTTATCGATTTCCTGCTGTTTGCGGTTGATAACCTCTTTTTGTTGTTCGAGGTTTGCTTTGGTTTCTGTTAATTCTTTGAGGTGTTTCTGAACTTCCTCGTTTTTCTTCTGAATTTCGTCGTGGCGCTGGTTTAGTTGTTGTTCACGCTGTTTCTGACGGTTTTCGTTTTTGGCGATCAGGTTATTTTTTTCCTGAATCATGTTTTCATGATCGGTCTTCAGCTGGAGAAATTTCTCTTTTGCCTGAAGCATCTTTTCTTTTTTCAGCATTTCAGCCTTTTCTTCGGCGTCGCGCAGTAAGTAGATGCTCTTTTTCTCGATCGACTTACGTAGTAAAGTTGTCGCCAGTACTATTCCGGCTCCAAGCCCAACGATAGTACTGATGATAACTATGAGTGTATTGCCCATTTCGTATTGTGGTTATAAGGGTTAAACATATAACCGGAAAGGTCCAAATAGAAAGATAAAAGAAAAACCCGCAATTAGTTCATGCATTTTGGGAAACCCCAAAAGACAAGATTGGGCTGCCTGAAATCGTCGGGCTTCCAACGTCCCCCGGAGGAGATCCTTATACCCGAAAGCATAAGGTAAGGCCTGTCCTGTTATTTCTTCTAGCTTCGCCCGATTGTAAAAATGTTGAGTTTCCAAACGGATTGAACTAACGCGGGTTTTATCCTTGTATTTTCAAAGAACGTAAAACATTAATCTTCAAGAACTTTTGTCAATATTTTATCAAGATCAGTCAGGGTTGGCGATAAACTTTTGGTTACAAATGAAACTTCGCTTTCATTATTAATAGCCGAAGTTGCAAAATGTAAGGCTACCATAGCCAATAAATCCTGTTTGTCGCTGTACTTGTAATTTCCATAGTGACTAATTTGTGCCTCAATATTTTTAGCGGCTTTACGAACAATTTCCTCCTCATCCCGTGCAATGGTAAGCCTGTAAGGCCTTCCGGCAATGGTAATGGTGATGGGTAATTCTTCAGCCATAGGCTTTATATTGTTTTGTTGTTTAAAAGATCAATGCATGTATCAAGTTCCCGCAGTAATTCGTTTATCTTCTTTTTGGCGATGGATGAGTCCTTGCCGGTAGGGATTGATTTTGCAATTGTTAATATTTGTATTTGCTTTTCGAGTTCGAGTATGGTTTGCTTGTATTGATTTATGCCGGCTTCAGTTTCTATCTGCTTTTGCTGAAGTTTGCTGAATTCCTCTTTTAGTTTTGTATACCTGAGCGCTAATTGCCTGCCTTTGATATCCAGCTCTTTAACCAGATCGCTTAAGTCTTTCATTTAATGGTTCACGCTTAATGCCCTATGTATTAGGAAGCAAAGATAGCTACTAAAACAGATAATAACAATACTATGCCGTTTTTATTCTTTTAAAATGTGTGTACAATTATAATTATCAATTTATTAGCTTCGTAGCGGATTTAAATATTAAATGCCTGCTTTAGTTTCTGCCAAATACATATGTCCATACTGCCCTGGATACTGAAAAACAAATATTGCCATACTGGCTGATAAATGCCAGATTCATTTTATTTTTCACTTATTTTTGTGTTATGACTGAAGAATTCCTGCATTATATCTGGCAATACAGACTCTACCATCCGGGTTTGATTCTGCAAACCGGCGAGCAGCTTGAGGTGCTGCATCCGGGTATGCATAACAGCGATTCGGGCCCGGATTTTTTTAATGCCAGGATCAGGATCGGCGAAACCACCTGGGCCGGGAATATCGAAATCCATATTTTATCGTCGGACTGGAAACGTCACAACCACCAGCAGGATGCGAGCTATGATAATGTGATACTCCATGTGGTGTGGCGCGATGATGCCCCCGTTATCCGCAACGATGGCTCGCCAATTCCGACGCTTGAACTGGATGGACTTTACAGTGAACATGCCTGGAAAAATTACCTTTCGTTTATGGCTTCAAAGCGATGGGTGCCCTGCGAAACCCAGATTACCCATATTGATGCTTTTGTGAGAAACGCCTGGCTCGACAGGGTTCTGATTGAAAGACTCGAGCGTAAAGCATTGCAGGTTGAACTGATACTCGGGCTCACGCAAAACGACTGGGCTCAGGCTTTTTACCGGTTGCTGGCCCGCAACATGGGCTTTAAACTCAACAACCAGGCATTCGAAATGCTGGCAAAATCGCTTCCTTTTTCCTACCTGGCAAAACATGCTGATAATTTATTCCAGGTCGAAGCCATGGTTTTCGGGCAGGCAGGATTGCTCGAAAATACATTTACAGACGAATATCCTCAGCAGTTGAAAAAGGAATATGAATTTCTGAAAAAGAAATTTGACCTTACACCTATTGATGCCCATCTCTGGCGATTTATGCGGTTGCATCCGGGCAATTTCCCTACGCTGAGGCTTGCCCAGTTTGCTTCTATCATTCACCATTCGTCGGTGATCATAAGCAAATTATTTTCGAGCACCGACTTAGCCACCTATCATAAGCTCTTCGGGGCCCAGGCCTCGCAATACTGGAACTCTCATTATACATTTGATAAACCCTCGGCCATAAAGCGAAAAAGTTTGGGCGTGTCATCAGTTAATCTCTTAATAATTAATCTGGTAGCACCAATGTTGGTTGCCTATGGGCGATGGAAAGGCGATGTTACCATGATTGAAAAAGCAGTTGATCTGCTTATGAAACTGAAACCCGAGAACAATATTTACAGCCGCAAATGGGCCGCTCTTGGGGTACCTGCTGACAATGCTGCTACCACACAGGCATTAATTGAATTGAAAACACAATATTGCGAAAACAAAAAATGTCTATCTTGCAGTGTCGGAAACGTACTGTTGGCGGGTGCATTTCCTGTATCAAAATACGCTCAACCTGAAAATAAATAAATTCTCCTCCAATGATTAAATCTTTGTTTGCTACCAAGCCGCTTAACAAACTACTCGAAGAGTCACAGGATACCGGCCATGGATTAAAACGTTCGTTAACCAAATTAAATTTAACAACGCTTGGAATAGGCGCCATAATCGGTGCCGGAATATTTGTATTGACCGGGCAGGCAGCAGCAACATATGCAGGGCCGGCCATTGTTATCTCATTTATTATTTCAGGATTTGCATGCGCGCTGGCAGGCTTATGCTATGCAGAGTTTGCTTCGATGATCCCGATAGCCGGAAGTGCCTACACATACGGTTATGCCACACTGGGAGAGTTCTTTGCCTGGATAATTGGCTGGGACCTGATTATTGAATATTTATTTGCCGCTTCAACCGTGGCCGTCGGCTGGTCGGGATACGTAGTCAGCTTTTTAAAAGATTTTGGTATCTACCTGCCAACAAAATTTACCGCGGCTACAGGTACCGTTTTATATGATATTCCTGATTTGGGCTGGAAACCGCTTTCGGCCCTGTCGAAAGATACACTTGCAACTTTAAACATTGACGCGCTGCCGCATGTAACGGCCATTTTGAATTTTCCGGCAATGTTTATCGTTGTGTTGCTGGTAACTTTGTTGGTGATCGGAATTTCGGAATCAGCCAATTTTAACAACCTCATGGTAATTATTAAAGTATCGGTAATCATTGTTTTTGTCGGAATTGGTTTTGCATTTATTAAAACTGGCAACTGGCATCCTTTTATTCC
>CALCJE010000195.1 GCA_937965665.1 uncultured Bacteroidales bacterium | reverse complement strand
CATCGAAGCCATCCAGGTATTGCAGCAAAACGGATTCCGAATTCCCGAAGATATTTCGGTAATAGGCTATGGCGATGGACCTAATGCATCCATCATTAATCCGAAGCTCAGCACTGTGGTTCAAAAAGGGTACGAAATGGGGCGCGAGAGCGTAAAACTGCTTTTGCAGCGACTTAATAACCCGGCTGCTGATATTAACTTCCAGACCAAAGTATTTAAGCCAACGCTCAAAATCAGGGAATCGGCTTAAAAGATATCGGATGTCGAATGTCGGATATCGGAGATGCAAAGCCCGGTTTTTATTTTTTTCAGGCTTCAGTTTTCCGAACCATATCAGCATCTGTTTTCTCCTTCCACCAAATTCTGTTATTCCACTATTACCTTTCGGGTTACCTGGTGCCGGCCGATGGTAACCTGTACAATATGAATTCCTTTTGTCCTGGGAGTCCAGGGCACCTGAGCGTTTGAGTTGATCCGGCCTGAAAATACTTTTTCCGATTCGCTGCCCAGCAGGTTGAAATCACGGATTTCGATACTTTCGGAGCCCGAATAGCTGATGAGTATTTTAGCCATACCCTTTACCGGGTTTGGGGCAACAATTACTGAAAACGGCTCCTGTTTTTGTGAATTCAGGGAGGTGGGCAGCAGGATTCTTTCAGTCATGTAAATGCGGTATTCGCCGGCTTTAAAAATCAGGTTACCATTCGGATCAGTGACGGTAATAGAGTCACCTGTGATATAATCGTACCATTTACCGGTTTTGGGGAAGGCAGGCGAAACGTTGGTGCTTATTACCCCAAAGTTACCCAGCACTACGGCTGATTTCCCGTTGAGGTTTAATCCGATTCTCTTTACTGTTCCTGTGAGATCTGTCTGGAAATCAGTAGTACTGAAGAGTGGATCCGTTTTTTTTAGGTAAATCAGGTTCGAATAAATTTTATAAAGTTTCTGACGATCGGGCTTGGCCATATAATCCCAGCGTGGAGGTTTTTGTGCAAGCCTGTCGGGTGTTCCGTCTGCATCGTAATTAATGGAATAATCGTATCCCCGCTCACCAAATTGCCATATCATTTTTGGCCCCGGGATGGTAAACAAAAAGGTTGCTATAAGCCCGGCGCGTTTCAGCGCGGTGGCAGTATCCTGCACATTGTAGTTCCCCATCGAAAGTCCTTCCTTCAGACACCTGTACATCTCGCGTTCTTCATCGTGGCTTTCCATGTAGGTAACCAGGGTGGGATATGTCCATGAGCGCGATTTGTACGAACCCCAGGTGAGGTCGCTGTTCCCGTTATCATTTGAACCTTTGGCTGCTTCGCCATACTTCCAGTTCATATTGCCCCAAAGCATGATCCCGAAATTGGATAATTCTTTCTCTTCGCTGTTATCTGTCAGATGTTCAAAAATAACATAGGCATTCGGGTTATGCTTCCACATTTCGGTAGCCATTCGTTTTAAAATTGCAATACGCGAAGCATCATATGCCCAGCCATCGCCGGTTTTATTGGTGAAACCTTTTGTAAAATCGAAGCGAAAGCCATCGAGCCTGAATTCGGTCATCCAATAGGCAGTAATACTGTCGACCAGTCGTTTGGTATCAGCACTTTCGTGATTAAAATCGTTGCCCCAACTGTAGGTTGTATTAGGCGAGGTAACATTGTACCAGGGATTATCAGCTGCTGGCCGGGAGTTGCCAGCATCCCAGTAAAGCATGGCCAATGGCGATGTGTTATACGAATGGTTCAGCACCATATCTCCAATTACGGCTATCCCCAATTGGTGACAGGTATCAACCAGTTTTTTGAGTGTTTCGGCTTTACCATAATATTTATCCACAGCAAAGTAATAATTCGGGTTGTATCCCCAGCTCAGGTTGCCTTCAAATTCGTTTACAGGCATAAGCTCAATGGCATTGATACCGAGTTTATGCAGGTAGCCGACCGTATCAATAATCGACTGGAAGGTATGCTGGCTGGTAAAATCCCGGACCAGCAACTCATATATTACCAGGTTGGTTTTTGCCGGTGGAGTAAACCCGGAGGATTTCCATGCATAAGGTTTTTGCCCGGTTTGCAGCACAGTGGCAATGCCCTGTGTTTTCCCGGCAGGGTAAGCAATCAGGCCGGGATAGGTGTCGGGAGTGATATACTGATCATTCCAGGGGTCGCTGACTTTAGCGGCATACGGATCGCCAATGCGGATGTTGTTATCCACCAGGTATTGAAAAACATATTCTTTACCAGGCACCAGCCCGTTAATTTGCACCCAGAATCGTTTCCCGTCGGGTGTTTGATTCATGTACGATGATTCGGATGGTTGCCAGTTGTTGAAATCGCCGATTGCATAGGCAAATTGTTTGCCCGGTGCATACAGGCAGAGCAGGGCTGAAGTTTCATCCAGGTAATTAATCCCATCTTTTATATTTGCTGGAAGTGGGGCAACCGTAACAGCTGGTCTTACATAATAATAAAAGGAGTCGGCAACCATAGCTGTAGCAGTTTTAGCCACGGCTTTTACCAGGAATTGTCCGTATTGTGAGGCGGTGAGGGTGTAACTAAGTGTACTGGTTTTAGTGCCTGCCACTTTAACATTGTTTATATATAACAAAGTAGAGTCAGCATAAAGTGATGAAGCTTCTACATTAAGCGTTTCATTCAGGTTGAGAAAAAGAAAATTTTCGGAAGGACTGGTTATGGTTACATTTAGTGCAGCAGGAGATACATCGTAAAAAATATCGCCGCCGGTAGATGTTTTACCAGTTTTTGAACCATTGGAGTTTCTGAAAACAAAGGCCAGTTTCTGGATAACTTCATTTGAAGGCACATTATAAAACTCGCGGATAGAAGGTGAAATTACCAGTTTCCATTTGTTGTTTCCTAACGAAGTAAGTTTACAGGCTGGGATGTTTACACCCCAATCAGCTTTTACATATCTCCAGCTGGAATTACTGGTACTCAGGTTGGTTAACACCCCGGTATGCGCATACACGTCGCCGGTATAGTCTTTCAGCCCGCCGCTTCCCTGCGTGGCATCAAAAATTACCTCCACATTGTCCTGGTCAGTAGGTATGGCAGGAGTTACGGTTATAACCTGGCTATAAACGTTAGTAAAAATCAAAGAAAGAATAGTAATAAGAATGCTGAACTTTTTCATAAGTTAGATTTTTTTGAAAGTAACAAAAGTATGTATTTTTATTCCTCTGGGTATAATTTTACTACCTGTGAGGCGGGTACTCATCCACGAAACAGCGCTTTTTTGCAAGTAACAAGCCTTGTTTTATTTTGTCTTTTTCAGAATTACCGCTGTTAAAGGTTTTAAAACAATGCTGTTGCCGGTAACTTTTTTGTTTGTCATCAGGTCCGTCCAGTTTTTATTCAGCGGAAGCGAAAATTTATGCTGACCTGGTTCGAGGTTAAATATCACAATAATTTCATCATCACTTTCCGAGCGGCTATAGGACAATTTTTTACCGTCGGTTACCAGGAATTTGAAATCTCCTGTACTCAGCACCGGGTTATTTTTCCGAATGCTGATCAGTTTTTTATAAAGGTCGAATTGTACTTGGTTGAAAGCAACCGGGTCGTATTCTTTTTTTCCGGGTTGTATGTTGTTGCGAGTTTCGGGGTTGAATTTGTATTCTTTCCACATCAGGGGTTTGCGGCAGTTTGGATCGTCGGCGCCCCACATGCCCATTTCCTCGCCGTTCCATATTTGCGGCGTTCCAACGGTAGTGAATAAATGAATAAGGTAAAGTTTTAAGCGGATGTAAGCTTCGGCATTGGGTTTACCTGTTTTGTAATTCTTGTCCTCATTGGGATTCGCATGGTATTTATACTTATTGGTGTTGTAAAAATCGCTGAGCAGTCGCGGCGAATCGTGTGTTGATGAAGTGTTCATCATAGCGTAACGGTTGGCAGGCAACAGCCGGTTCCATTGGTAAAGCAGGCTGTCCTTCAGTTGTTGCGCGTTAATTTCAGTATTGGTACATGCAAAGAAATAGCGGGCCGGGCGGTATGCCTGGTAAAACATCACGGCATCAAATACATCGCCGCTGGTAAAAGGCACTGGGTTCATCAGTTGGTCAGGCCAGGTTTCCCACCATATTTCGCCTACCAGGTAAGCTTCCAGTTGTATGGAGCGAACCACTTTACGGAAATCGCGCCAGAATCCCAGCCCGATATGGTCGGCCACATCGAGGCGAAATCCGTCAATACCATTGGTTACATCGTCATCCGGCGCCAGCCAGCGTTTGGTTACAGCAAAAATATGTTGTTTGGCGCCTTCGTTAATGTTGCCCTCGTAGGGATGACCGGTTTTGCGCTCTGTAGTTAGGTCAACCTTTTTAATTTCGGGGAGGAATTTATTTCCCAGCCAACCTTCGTGGACAAACTCGTTTTCGGGTGTTGCAGGATTATCGAACGAAGTAACATTATACCAGTCCTTATAAGCCGATTTATCCTGGTTTTTCACCAGGTCTTCGAAAGCCCAGAACGAAGTACCTGTGTGGTTCCACGAATAATCCATGATGATTTTCATACCCCGTTTATGGGCTTCGGAAACCAGTTTCAGGAATAGTTTATCGGCCGAAGTCCATTTCCAGGTTTTGGGATCGGCCGGGTTTTCGGAGGCAATAATCTTGTTATCGCCAGCCGGATCGGGGCCAAAGTTCACATCAATGTGATGGTAATTGCGGGCATCGTATTTATGCAGTGAAGGGGCATCGTTAAGCGGGTTCATAAAAAGCGCTGTAACCCCAAGATTCTGCAGGTAATCGAGTTTATTAAGCACCCCTTGCAAGTCGCCACCGTAGCGGCGATACTGAACGGCATCGCTGAACTGTTTCCCGGATTTTACGGCCCAACCCTCCTGCCGGTACCAGTCCCAGGTCCAGGGTGTAACCGACCATCCTTCGGGGGTTATTATATTCATGAAGGGAACATCCATATTCTCCGGTTTCGGATCGTTGGATTTATCGCCATTATTAAAACGTTCGACAAAAATCTGGTACCAGATCGCGTTTTTGGCCCAGGAAGGCGGAGCATTAAACGCTGATTCTTTATTTTGCGATTGCAAATAATTCGTGATTCCCGTGAGAAAGAGGATCAGAATAATGAAGTTTCTCTTCATAATTTTTTAATTTTATGATAACGATAAAACAAAGCTAATATATAATTTTATTTTGCCAGCAGAAAAAGAACCGGAACATCCAGTCTTTCATTCCACGATTTCTCAGAATGATCCTTGCCAGGGAAGTATTTCGTAACCCAGTTTTTCTTTGAAAACCCTTTTGCTTTCATCACCTGATCCACCTTTTGCTGCAGGGGCGGATACAAGGCATCCAGGGTCTGGTCGCCATAATCAAAATAAATCCTGTGTGTTTTGGGATCGGGGAGGTGATGGCTGAGGTAATTTACAAAGGCATCAGGAACAGGATTGATCTCCATTGTAAAAGTGCCGGGCCAGTGTGTGCTCATGCATGCCGCTCCGCCAAATATACCGGGGTATTCACAAATGGCATACATCGAAATTAGTCCGCCCATGCTGCTGCCTGCAATAAAGGTGTTAGCCCGATCTGTATAAACGGAGTAGGTTTTGTCGATCATTGGTTTAAGTTCAGTTACGATAAACTGAAGGTAATTATCGGATACTGGCTGAAATACCTCGGTAGTTCTGCCTGCAGTCTGCAGTTGTTTGGTTACAATATCTTTCTGATCCTGGCTGAGGGATTCAAAAGGTTTCTGAGGAAAATACTCCTGGTGTCGTTTCGGGGTATTCCAGATACCAACCACAATGCAATCCTTTATTTTCCCCTGGCTGATAAGTTTTCCCAGTACTTCATCCACACCCCATTCCTGGTGATTCCAGTTTAAGGTGCTGTCGAAAAGCATCTGCCCGTCGTGCATATAGATAACAGCATATTTTTTTTCCTGGTTGTAATGGTCAGGCAGCCAGATATTAATGTTGCGAGGGTTAACGAATTTTGAGGGGAAATTGCTGATCCTTTGTATTGTCCCATGAGCAACTACCGCTAAAGGTGTTTCTGCTTTTTTATCGGAAGGCTGGGCTGATAATTTGTTGTTGCCAATCCCGGTAAAGCATGCCAGCACAAAAAGAATACAAAATTTCATAAGTGATCTGCTTTTAACCAATGCAAAATTAAATGCAATGCAGTACTGATCCTAAAATATTTTAAGGTTAAAGATTGTAAATCCATGCTAAATAATATTTTTGTAGTATCGCAAATGATAAAACAACAGAAAATATGGGCAAGCGACCACGCTTAACATTCGCGCAAATTTGGAATATGAGTTTCGGGTTTCTTGGAATTCAGTTCGGTTTTGCTTTACAGAACGGGAATGCATCCCGTATATTACTCACTTTTGGTGCCGAAGTCGATCACCTGAGCTGGTTCTGGCTGGTTGCACCTATCACCGGCATGATCATACAGCCCATTATCGGGTATATGAGCGACAAAACCTGGAACCGCCTGGGCCGACGCAGGCCTTATTTCCTTACCGGCGCCATTCTTACGAGTATTGCCCTTATTTTGATGCCCAATGCGCCACATCTTGCTAATTTTATCGCTCCTATGTTTATAGGCGGTGGATTGCTGATGATTATGGATGCATCCATCAATATTTCGATGGAGCCTTTCAGAGCCCTGGTGGCGGATAAATTGCCTGAAGAGCAGCACACACTCGGGTTTTCGGTTCAAACCCTGTTAATCGGAATTGGTGCTGTTGTTGGCTCATGGCTGCCTTATATTTTAGGCGAATGGTTTCACATTTCGAAAGAAGCCACTGGCAAAGGACTCGTTCCCGACAACGTGGTATTTTCCTTTTACTTTGGTGCTTTTGTGCTGATATCGAGTATTTTGTGGACGGTTTTCACCACTTCTGAGTACCCGCCCGAAGAACTGGTTGCTACTGCCGAGGTTGAAGAAAAACCTAAAAAGTTTTTCATCCCGCCCATCATGATCAAATTGTTGCTGGTGCAGTTTTTCTCCTGGTTTGCCCTGTTTTCGATGTGGGTCTATACCACGCCTGCAGTAGCTTTAAAATTTTATGGTACTGCGGATGCCAATTCGCCTGCTTTCCAGGATGCAGGCAACTGGGTTGGAATTTTATTCGGTGTGTACAACGGGGTTTCAGCTATTATTGCTTTAATGCTTCCCTTGGTAGCCAAACGTTTATCGAAGAAAGTAACACATTCCATTGCACTCTGTATCGGGGGCTTATCCCTGCTATCGTTCCTGATATTCACCGATCCGCATTTCCTCATCGTACCTATGATCGGTATCGGGATTGCCTGGGGCAGCATCCTGGCTATGCCTTACGCCATGCTGGCAAGTTCCATCCCTCCTAAGCGCATGGGTATTTATATGGGGCTGTTCAACATGTCCATCACCATTCCGCAGATCGTGAGCGGGGTATTCAGCGGGCTTATCCTGAAATACTTCTTTGCCAACAACCCGATACTTTGTATTGTGATGGCTGGTGTGAGTATGTTCCTGGGAGCCATTGCTGCCTTATTTATAAAAGAGAAACAGGTCTGAGTTTGTTCCTGATATTTAAGAGTTTAAAGTGCTGCCGGGCTAATTTACCGGCGGCATTTTTTATGCTTCAGGCTTAAACTGTTCGCGCAACACGGTTTTCCAGGTTTCAACATCCCTGGCATCGCTGAGCAGGTGAGGCCCGATGCGGGTGCGACACAAGGCACTGAGGTAGGCTCCGCTTTGTAAGGCTTCGCCAAAATCGCGGGCCAGCGACCTGATGTAGGTACCTTTGGAACAAACAATACGAAAATCAACTTCAGGCATTTCGATACGTGTAATTTCGAAGACAGGAACGCTTACCGGGCGGGCTGCCAGCCCCAGGTCCTTATCTTTCCTGGCCGATTCGTAAGCGCGCTTTCCATCAACTTTTATTGCCGAAAACATAGGCGGAACCTGCATAATGTCGCCACTCAGGCTTTGCGCTGCCTGGTAAATCATCTCAGGAGTAATATGCCCGGTCGGGAAGGTTTCATTAACTTCTTTTTCCATATCGAACGAGGGCGTAGTAGCCCCGAGAACAAATGTGCCGGTATATTCTTTGTCGAAAGCCATAAATTCCTCGATACGCTTGGTGGCTTTCCCGGTACATACAATCAGCAGGCCGGTGGCCAGTGGGTCGAGGGTGCCGGCATGGCCGATTTTTATTTTCTTGCCGAGCAGGTGTTTTATCAGCCCGCGCAAAGAGCCAATCACATCGAAGGATGTCCAGCGGTAAGGTTTGTTTACAAGGAGTATTTCGCCTTCGGTGATATTGAGCATAACCTGTTAATTAAGTTGAAAGTAAAAGATAAGCTTAAATAATGAATATCGAACCTTGAATGTTGAATGTTGAAGTATTTTACGGAAGTCATTTGTTCTTTTCATTATTCTTTTTAGCTGTTTCTACACTCTTATTAAAAATAGCTGTCAATTCATTACATTCATTCAATGCTTTTTCAACAATATCTGATTTATCAGTTAATGGATATTTTTTTATAATTTTTAAACTGATCCTGGTTTCCCGAAGTTCCTTAAGAATTATTTTAACTTTGTGTATAAAATCATTTCTTGATTCTGCACTTTGTGCTTCGCCGTAATTCAACGCGGGAGCGGTACCTGATCGAACAACCTGACCCGAAATATGTTTACCAGCAGGTGAAGTATGTAAGTTTTCAGATATTTCAATGATACAGATTGCAAAATCAATCAGTCTTTCTTCAAGGTCAAAAATCCTCTTCTGACTATTTTGATTTGTTTCCATAACTCCTTTTGTTTTGAAAAAATCTATTGCCCTTCGCAGATCGGAAGAGCACACGTCTGAACTCCAGTC
>CALCJE010000194.1 GCA_937965665.1 uncultured Bacteroidales bacterium | reverse complement strand
CCACCGAGATCTACACTCTTTCCCTACACGACGCTCTTCCGATCTCAGCATGGTATCGAAAGTCGGCCCGGCAATTTCAATGCCATAATTACCAAGTACAGCAACATCGAATTTCATATTCTGAGCTGTTTTGCCAATAGCCGGGTTGCTGAATGCAGGTTTAAAACGAGCAACAAGCGCCAGGGCCTCATCGCGGTTTTCGGGCACGGGCACATACCAGGCTTTTCCGGGCCGGGTAGCAAACGATATACCAACCAGCTGGGCAACCACTGTATCGAGGCTGGTAGTTTCGGTATCGAAACAAAACATACCTGCCGACTCAAGTTCCGAAATTAATTCTTTCAGGTCAGGCTCATCAGTAGCTGCACGATAAAGGTGAGGTGTATCTTTGATGGTTTTATAGGCACTGGCAGCGGTTTCAACCGGCACGTCGGCAATGCTGAATAAATCGCCCATCCCTGCCGGAGCGGCTGCTTTAACCGCAGTAGTTTTTGCAGGCGATGCCGTCTGGATTCCGCCCGGGTTCAGCGATAAATCCGTAAAGACCCGTTGCGCAAATGTGCGGAATTCAAGTTCGTCGAGAAGGGTCTTGAGCCGCTCAACATCTGGCGGATCGAGATGCAGTTTTTCCTCATTGAACTCAATAGGCACATCCAGGATAATGGTGGCTAATTGTTTGGAAATAATGGCCGATTCACGCCCATTCAAAACTTTATTTCGCAAGGTGTCGTTTTTGATGGTGTCAGCTTTTTCAAGCAATTCCTCCACCGAATTAAACTCAGCCAACAGTTTTTTGGCCGTTACCTCCCCTACCCCGGGTATTCCGGGAATATTATCGGCAGCATCACCCATCATCCCCAGGAAATCAATAACCTGCAGCGGGTGCTTTATGCCAAATTTTTCACAAACTTCGGGCACACCCATGATCACCGGTTTTTCGCCGGCTTTGGCAGGCTTGTACATGAAAATGTTCTCGCTTACCAGTTGTCCGAAATCCTTATCTGGTGTAACCATATAAACCTGAAATCCGGCTTGCTCAGCTTCTTTGGCCAGGGTGCCAATCACATCGTCGGCCTCGTATCCATCCACATAAAGTGTAGGAATATTAAAGGCCCTGATCAGCTCTTTGATGTAAGGAATGGACGCAGCCAGATCTTCGGGCATGGCCTGCCTGTTAGCTTTGTATTGCACGAAATCGGTATGGCGCGCTGTGGGAGCATGCGTATCGAAAGCCACGCCAATGTGGGTAGGTTTCTCATTTTTTAGTAACTCGTACAAAGTGTTTGCAAACCCCATGATGGCCGAAGTATTTAGCCCTTTTGAATTATAGCGTGGGGTGCGCTGCATGGCAAAAAAGGCACGATAAATCAAAGCCATGCCATCTAACAGAAAAAGTTTTTCCACAGTGGTTGTTTTGGATGCGTAAAGATAGGAAGAAAGTTAATGTCGGATGGCGGATGTCGGATGTTGGATGTAATCCCTAACACCTAACCCCTAAATCCCAACCCTTTTTTACAGCGTAATCTTCCTGTTTGTGTACCACGAGTAATCCGTTGCGATAATCTCGTAATCGGTTTTAAATAGCTTTGAAGAAATAATAAAGTCGGCTGTTGAACGGTTGCAGGCAACCGGAATATTGTACAGCACCGAAATGCGCTCAAGCGCTTTTACATCAACCTCATGTGGATGTGGCTGCATTGGATCCCAGAAAAATATCAGGATATCAATTTTACCTTCGGCTATCATGGCTCCCAGTTGCTGGTCGCCACCAAAAGGACCCGATTTAAGTTTAATGATGTTCAGATCTTCAAGCTGATCCTCGTGCATGCGCGAAGCAAGCGCTTCGGCCACCAGCCGGCCGGTAGTTCCGGTGCACACCAGTTTATGATCTTTCAGGTTGGCCCAGTTCCATTGAACCCATTCAACCAGGTCTTTTTTACAATTATCGTGAGCCACCAGGGCTATATTTTTTGGTTTTGGCATAGTTATCGGGTTTTAAGGTAATCCTGATATTATAAAACAATTATCCGGAAGAATTCCATTGCCGGATATTACAATGATGCTCCAAAGGTACAACCTAATAAGATTTTTTTTTATAGTTTGAAATCATTTTCAATATTTTGACATATATTTACTATATGTTCATAATACTTTAATTTAAGTGAGTAAACTATAGTTTTCATGTTGTCCGTCTGAAAGTTAATAGTAAAATAAACAGATTTTGGTTCTTTGCTTTCAACATTTTCATGTGTAGGAATAATTCAATAAATTATAAAATCCAAATCATTACATTATGGTTAAGTCTTTACTTTTAGTGGTCTTAGTTTTGGCTGGCACGTGGGTGTCAGGCCAGCCCTTACTCCCCAGGTCAGCCAATGACCTTACTCATGACCTGGTTGCCTATTATCCCTTCAACGGGAATGCAAACGATGAAAGCGGAAATGGGCATGATGGCGTTGTGTCGGGAGCCACTTTGACAGCTGATCGGTTCGGGAATTCCGGCAGTGCCTACAATTTTAACGGAAGCAGCGATTTTATCAGCACTTCAGATTTAGCTACTACAACTACTGATAACTGGAGCATCACTGCCTGGATTAAACCGGCTACTTTAAACCAATTGGGAACCGTTGTAATCAATGGTTTCGATAATGGTGGAGCCAGTAATAACGGGTATTCTATTTTGTTGGGCGATGGTGGCAGTGGGACAGGCAACAAGCTAACAGGTCTGTTTAGCAATGTTGAATGGATCAATCCCATGCTTACACTTTCCAACGATAATGTCTGGTATCAGGTAGCTATGGTTCGCAATAACGGCACTACAACTCTTTATCTTAATGGGGTAGCCGGCGCTGTAACTACAACAGCTGCTCCAGGAATCCCCTCAGGTTCATTAAGGATCGGAAGCCAGATGGGGCTGCGATTTTTTAACGGCGCAATTGATGAGGTAAAAATATACAACCGTCCGCTGAGTGCAGAGGAAATCCTGCTTGAGTACAATTCATCAGAAACGGGCCTGGTTGCCTATTTCCCTTTTAACGAAAATGCAAATGACGAAAGCGGCAATGGAAATAACGGCACCCTTATGAATGGAGCATTTTTTACCAGCGACAGATCGGATAATGCAAACGAGGCTATTCAATTCGATAAATCTTTATCGCAATATGTAAAAGTTCCGAACAGCCCATCACTACAAATCGAAAATGCAATAAGTTTTTCATTCTGGCTGAAAAGAAACACCCTGGGAGGGGTGGATCAGGTTCTGAATAAAGGTGGAGACTGGCCTTATGGAAACTGCAATTACGGGCTTGTATTTTCCGACTGGACATTATGTTTTATTTACGATGGTGGATATTATATTGTTGATTCTCCGGGAGTTCCACAGGACTATGAATGGCATCACTATGCCGTTACGGCAGTAAAAGGAACTACAGAAATTCACTTTTACGTTGATGCAGTAGAAAAACCTTCCATGTTTGGAGAGGGAAATCCAACCATAAATTTTTACTCACAATCCACAGCCGATTTACATATTAGCGGTGTAAATTATTTCAGTAATAATTCGATGGACGAATTAAAGATTTACAATAAAATATTAACAGCAACTGAAATCAGTTCACTTTATTGGAATCTGGTGGCCTTTTATCCTTTTAATGGAAATGCAGAGGATGTCTCAGGAAATATGAATAACGGTACTGTAAACAACGCCGTTTTAACAACTGATAGATACGGAAATGCAAACAGCGCTTATTATTTTGATGGGAAAAATAGTTTTATTGAAGGTATTAACCCCGGAAATAATTTACCAGAAGGAAATAGTCCAAGGACTTTTGTGGGATGGATAAAAGAGAACTCATTCCATCCCTGGGGCAATAATATATTCCATTATGGCCTGGATCAGGCAGCTCCCACAAATTTTCATTTTTATACTACCGATGTCATCCGGTTCGGAAATGGTTATGATTTTGGTGTTGTTGCAGGCACTACCCCGGTTGTTGATTCAACCTGGCATTTTGTAGCAGGTGTATACGAAGGTGGAACAGAACATGTTGCAAAAGTTTATGTGGATGGCAAACTGAATAATACCGGCAACTTGTCTTCAGAGCCCAATACAGTACTTGGCAGTAACTGGAAAATAGGGAGATTTATGACAGGTGTCAACAACTTCGACGGGAAAATTGATGATTTAAGAATTTACGCTTCTGCCTTAACAGACCAGGAAATTAATGATATCTATTTATCTGAAACAACAGCACCGGCATTACTTCAACCCGAAAACCTCTCTACCGTTACCGGGTTAACTCCTCTGATGGAATGGAAAAAGATTAATACAAATTCTGAATATACTTTTCAACTGTCTGACGAACCTGGCTTTGAAAGTTTCATTTATCAGTCTAAAATTTCTGAATCTGCTTTTCATTTACCCGAAAACTTGCTTACCAAGAACGGCACATATTACTGGCGGGTCAGAACAAAATTGAACGGAGAAACCGGCCCCTGGTCGCCGGTATGGAGTTTTAATATTATAAATACCGGGCTCAACAAACGAACAGGATACGATGCTGCAATCAGGATTTATCCCAGTCCTGCCAATCAAAAGGTTAAAATTACCTATACTTTACCCGGAACCATCACTGGTGGAAGCCAGGGAACTATTGAAATTGTAAATTCAGCAGGTAAATTCATTAAAACACTGGCCACGAATTATACACAGTCCGGTGCCAATGAAATTGAAATTGAAACCAGTTCGTTGCAATCAGGCATCTATTATTGCAGGCTGAAAGCAGGAAATATTTCGATAGTACGTAAATTAGTGATCATACACTGAAAAGGCTGGAGTTGTACCAAAATTTCACAGGTATCATGTCTGCAATTGTTAATTCTTCTGTTCCCTGATCACCAGCATATAAAAATCATTTTCCAAAGGCAGGTAACCGTATTCGTAAACAAAGCGGTATGCACTGCCTTTTTGCGTGGTATACAAGTGGGTAAAATAATTCAGGTTAAAGCCTTTATTTATTAACTTCTCTTTGTGCAGGGTTATTTTCCCCTCGGCAGGTGTAAGTTCAGCAAGTATCCTCCTGTTTTTCCGCAGGATGTTATTAATATTCCGCACATAGTTTGTAACCTCGCTGTTCAACCGGTTGTTATAATTGTTCCGGCACATATCCGAACAGAATTTTTTATCCATTCGACCTGTAAGAGGTTCACCGCAATCGAGACAAAATTTTTCCATAGGTCAAAAATATCAGATATTGATTTAACAAGATGTTTATAAAGCAATTACAGCATGGTAAAGATAATATTATTCCATTTACAAACGACAACAAACGCTTGTAAATATTTCTATCCGAATACAAATATTTATTAACCGAATCACCTTTTAAAGTCACCATACCTTTGTTTCATCAAACCGGAAATAACCCCGGGATAACAAATGAAGTTTTTAGAAATCCTTAATTATTAATCATTAAAAAACAAAACACCATGAACGCACTACGCAACAACGTGAAACTGATTGGCCGCCTGGGCCAGGATCCGGAAGTAAAAACCCTGGACAAAGGAAACAAATTCGCTAAATTCTCGCTGGCCACCAGCGATAGCTTCACTGCCAAAGATGGAAGCAAACAGGAACAGACCCAATGGCATAACATTGTTGTATGGGGCAACCTGGCTGTGATTTGCGAGAAATATCTGAAAAAAGGCAAGGAAATTGCAATAGACGGCCGCCTTACATACCATACCTGGGAAGACAAGTACGGCACCAAGCATACCAGCGCTGAAATTGTTGCCAGCGAAATGCTTTTTGTAGGTGCAAACACTGAAGCAAAAAGGTAGGCGAAAATCCAGCTTCCTGTTTGCGCCAAAACTTATTCACGATGCACTTACTTCAGATTCAATCAAAAATTTTCGAACTCAGAGGCTTTAAAGTGATGCTTGATTCAGACCTCGCCGAACTTTACGAAACCGAAACCAAGCGACTAAAAGAAGCCGTTAGGCGAAATATCAACAGATTTCCTCCCGATTTTATGTTTGAACTGGATAAAAATGAACTTGAAAGTTTGAGGACGCAATTTGCGTCCTCAAACAGGGGAGGAACCCGATATATGCCTTTTGCATTTACAGAACAAGGTGTAGCCATGCTTGCAAGTGTTCTGAATAGTGCTAAAGCCATTGAGGTAAACATCCAGATTGTCAGGGCTTTTGTTTATCTGCGGCAATATGCACTCACACACACTGACCTGACAATTAGGCTTAAAGAACTTGAAAGCAGGTATAACAAACAGTTTAAAGACGTTTATGAGGCTTTAAATTACCTGTTGAACAAGGACAAACATAAAACTGAACAAAACCAACGTAAAAGAATCGGCTACAAAACTAATTCGGTAAATGAGTCCACTGAATAAATATTTTTCACAATTCTAAAAAATTAATCCCCACAAAACCTTAAAAAGATGAACACGCTCAGAAACAACGTAAAACTGATCGGCCGACTGGGCCAGGATCCTGAAATCCGCAATCTTGAAAAAGACAACAAAGTAGCAACCTTCTCATTAGCCACCGGCGAAAGTTATACTGACAAGGACGGCAACAAAAAAGAATCAACTGAGTGGCACAACATAGTAGCCTGGGGAAACCTGGCCAGCATTTGTGAAAAATACCTGAAAAAAGGCCGGGAAATTGCGCTGGATGGCCGCATTACCTACCGCAACTGGGAAGATAAAAACGGGGTAAAACATACTACCACCGAAATTGTAGCCAACGAGATATTGATGGTAGGCGAAAAACCTGCAGAGAAATAAAATTTCATTGCCTGTATCGAAAAAAGCTACGAAGCTATTCGCTTTCGTGGCTTTTTTTGTGGTATAAAGTATTACATAACAAATAACTATGGTTTTCATAATTAGTCACAAGCAGGTAACCTTGATCCCACCTTATTTTGTGCAGAACTGTTGATGGCAGCCATATTACCTGCAGCCATGTTGTTGCCCAAGGCAATCTTTCAGCATTTCCTCATATCACCGCACTGAAACAGGGTTGGAAATGGGGTGTGAAGGGTGGAAAATCCGGTACAACGACCTGAATTTTCGATCGACTATCCGTCAATCAGTTTGTTATTTTTCAACCATTCTTTGAGTTGATCTGTCCAGGTATCAACTTCCAGGCCTTGTTTGCGCATACCAAAACCATGTCCGCCTTTTTCGTACGTATGTATTTCGGACGGTATTTTTTTATCCTGAAGTGCTTTGTAAAACATAAGACTATGTTCAACCGGAACTACATCGTCATCCGAAGCGGCTATAATCAGTGTTGGCGGTGTTTTTTCAGTAACCTGGAGTTGGTTCGAAAAACTTTTTTTCAGAGTTTCTGAAGGTGTTTTACCCATAAGGTTTTTACAAGTTCCGTCCCCGGTCATGGAAATAACCGGGTAAACCAAAATCATAAAATCAGGACGGTTTTTATTTGTGAAATGTGTTCCGGCAGTTGAAGCTAAATGTCCGCCAGCCGAAAAACCGGCAATGCCTGTTTTATGCTTGTCAATATTCCATTCTTTCGCACGTTTACGGATCATCTCCATGGCTGTTTGCGCATCGTTTAAAGGAATTTCGGGATGCTGATTGGGCATACGATAATAAAGCACAAATGCTGAAACACCTATTGAATTTAGCCATACAGCAAACTGCGAGCCTTCATGTTCAACCGCCAGACCGCCATATCCACCTCCCGGACAAATTAAAACTGCCGCGCCGGTGGATTTTTCTTTCGGAACAATGTAGGCATACATGCGTGCTTCGGTTACGTTAACAACCCACGAATTATTGAAATTTTCTTCTTTCTCTGTTATTCCGCTGGATTCGGCAGGCCCGTTTTTGTACAATTTAATCTCTTCCTGAGCTTGCATTGCGCTACATAGAATCAATATTCCACACATGATGAACAATGTTTTTTTCATATTCAAGTATTTTATCTGACAGTATTAAAATTATTACAACAGGTAATCAACAGCATTTTCACTTCCCATTTTCCCGATTTATATAAACTCACCCTGGCCACAAACCACAAAGTCCGACCAGGGCAGGATGGTTACACTTTTATAAAAGTCTTGTTTTTGTACATGTACCATAGTATCAGGTAAAGAATGCCAAAACCACCTATGGCAAGCACCAAATAATTAAAATCTGCAACGAATTGCTTTAATCCAAACAACACCATTTCAGCAATCTGGTGAAAATTGAACACATGCGAAAGCACATAGGCAACTATTGCATTCATCCCGATAACCTTTAAGGGAAATGCCCATTTAACTTTTCCCTTTACATCAATTATCCAATAGAATAAGGATAATAACAGGAAACATACGCCGGATGATGCCAGTACAAAAGAGCTTGTCCAGAGTTTTTTAATAATAGGATGCCATATTCCCAGCAGCATTCCGGAAATAATGCCTGCTATACCGATTAAAAACAAATACAATGCAACCTTCTTTCCCGGCAGGTCAGATTTAATCAGTTCGCCCGCAAAAACACCCGACAATGAGGTTGCAATAAAACCGAATCCACTGAGTAACCAGGTGTACTGGGTTCCGTCCTGGAATTTACCAAAAACCTGCTGATCAACATACCAGGCAAAGCTGCTATCAGGTAACAAAACACCTCGCCCAACCCCGGGAACATCAGGAATAGTAATGAGTAACGTATAAATCAATAAGCATGAGGCAAAAAGGATTAATCGTGTATTGCGTTTGAAATGAAGATAGGCAATACCCGAAAAAAAGTATCCTACTGCAATGGCTTGCAAGGTATTACTAAAAATACTGAATGTCTCTATATTAAATTCAAGTAAATGACCTTGTACAATCCATCCCAAAAAGAAGAGTATTACAAAACGTCGTATAAGCTTCTTGTAGATTGAAACCAAACTGGAATTCTCCAGTTTTCGTTTTGACAATGCAAAAGGTATAGCAGCTCCAACAATAAACAGGAATAATGGCATTACGATGTCGTATAAAGATGAACCGAACCATTCCGGATGATCAAACTGCTTTGCAAGTGCTTTTGTAAAAGGTGAACCAACCCCAACATTCAATGCATTAAAAAAATGATCGAGGAATATAATGAACAACATGTCAAAGCCCCTCAAAGCATCAATGGATGCTATTCGTTCAGGTTTTCTTATAGCTTCAATCATATCTTTTTGATTAAATACTCCGTTTGTAAAACATCAATTCGCATATTCTTAATCTAATCTCCCGGTTATCAGCCAGTTTGGACTAAATTCTGACCTGGCATCAGCGATTGCGAAATCAGATTCAGTGAAAGAAGAAAGAACATCAATCCGGGTACTCATTTTGCGCAAAACATTTTATTGGTTTGAATGTCAGGATTTGCAATGAAAATGTTATTGGTTCATTAATTATTCCTGTATGGTTTATGGTTTCGACGAAAAATGGGAAATCACTTTTTGATTTCTGTTTTTTCATACAAATTCCCGAATCGATCAGTAACTTGTACTTTTATTACGGAACCGGGATTCTGTATTTTAGCCTTAAAAAGATGATGGGTTTCGCCTGCGCTAAGCCACGAATATTTCTTGTTTTTACCCGGCACATACGTTGATTTCGCCAGTGGATCTTCGCCCCAGTACTGCTCCATTTCACCCATCAATACGCCATTTTCGAACCATTTTACCGTCCATGTTGGATCATAATTATACACATTTGCAATAATACAACCGGGATACAATGAATCCGAACCAACCGGATAAAGCTTGAATTGTTCCTCTTTGTTTAAACCAACTCCCTTAAAATACCACGAAAGGCTATCGCCATCAACCAAATATACAGTATATCCTTTAGGTGTTCCATCCAGGCATATTTCGCCCTGCCACCAGGCAGCACATGCGGAGGCATGTGTGTGCTCCATCAAACGGGGACCAAGCACAGTGTTCCATTGTGTATGGCTGTGCCCTGCCAGTATATGCGTTTTAAACGGAGATAAAATTTGGTACAACGCTGCACTGTTCATCACCGAGTTTGATAACAACGAGGAATAGCTATCCTCATTTTTAGCTTCACCATATGCAGTCGGAATATGGAGAGATACAACAACTGTGCTTCCGGGTTTTACTTTCGCCAGGTCTTTTTCCAGCCACCGCAGCTGATTTTCATCCACATATCCCAGGTATCTGTATGAATACCCGTAATAAAATACATCCTTGAGGACTACATAATGAATAAGCCCTTTGTTGAAGGAATAATATTCAGGGCCGAATTTATCGGAATAAGACCGGTTTGATAATTCATTCGACCGGTTATTATAATCCATATCATGGTTTCCCATAAGCTGATAAAAAGGAAGTCCGCTTTGAGCAATCACCTGTTTGTATTGATCAAAAAACTGTAACTGATCGAAAACAAGATCACCGACACTGATGGCATGAACCGGAATTTGAGAAGGCATACCTGCAACATTTTTATTTATATCATCAATTACGATTTTGAGCAATTCAAATTCTTCCACATCATGCACCTGGGGGTCAGCCATAAGGATAAATGCATGCTTTTTTTGAGATAACTTACTAGCTGTCAGTTTAAAATTGATTTGCTGTACTTCCTTCGATGTGTCAATAGCAGCGTAAAATACGGGCACACCATCCTGAACAGGAGATTCATAACCCGAAGGAAGTGAATAATAAACAAATCTGGAATATGACGAGGTAGCTAGTGTATACCCGCCATTTTTGTCTGTTTCAACAACCGAAATGCCATCCGTAACCATTACTGATGGTATGCCCTTTCCTTCGCAAATTACTTTGCCAATAACCTGAATCTGGCGAGGGTTTTTATTTGCTGAAAGCGTGAGTGCAAAACCCAGCAACACAAAGAGTAGTACCCTGAACTTATTTTTCATGTTTAACTTTTACCATTTTTTTTGTGAAACATTGATTTTTTGTACTCATTTTGTAGAAATAAATGCCGTCGCTAGGTCCCTCTGCTTTGAATTCAAAGTTATATATCCCCTGGTTTTTAACCCCTTCGTTTATTTTGGCAAGCTGTTTAAAATTTTCATCATAAATATAAAAAATCACCTCGCTCTTTTCCGGGAGAATGTATTTGATGGTTGTACCTGTTTGAAAAGGATTTGGATAGTTCTGATAAAGAATATAATTCCCCGACTGGCTAATGCCATCATTAATTCCTGTTTTACTATATACATATGAATCAGACCAATTGCTCCATTTCAGATTATTATCACGGTAACGGATCCGGAAATAATACGGGGTCTGGCCCGTAAGCTGGTTTGCGGGAATTTTTGTCTGGTACAGATTTATATCCTTATTCCTGTCAACCGGTTTATCATATTGATCGATACCATAAATGTTTTGCCTGTTTATAATGGAGTCTATCAAAATGGTTGTATTTTGTGAACTCGTAGTCACCTGGAACTGGACTGACATGATTGAATCAGGCCCGGAGAATGGGGTTGTATTCATCTGATAAAAATCATCAGTGAACACTACATCTTCAACAGTTGGGGTTGCCGGTCCGGGTTGATTTTTCACCTTGTACCATGTATCAATGATCTCAGATTTTTTAGGCGAGCTTAGGGTGCCGAGGCTATACACTGAATTATTGAAGGAATGATTTGCAATATCGATTTCCAGGATTTGAAAAAAATAATTACTGATACAAACCTGAATCTCGTTATAATCCTGGTTTTCTCCTTCAGCCCAGGGATCCAGGGGACCACCTCCACCTCCGCCACAAATCATCCGGAAATCGCCATCAGGCTTGTCAGAAGTAATTGTTCCCCGCTCAAAACCGTGTGTATGCCCATAATGGATTTCCTGAACTTTCGTGTACTTTTCCATTACCTGTAAAAGCCTGTTCCGGACATATTCGGTACCTCCCACAATCCAAAGTTCAGAAAAAGGAGGATGATGAAAAAACACAAATACAAAATCGATACTTGCATCCGTTTCGGCTTCATTCAACCTGGCATCGAGCCAGTTGGCCTGAACCTCGCCATATTGGGTAATAATATTTGTGTTCAAGCCAATAAACAAGGAATTTCCGACTTTTAACTGCCAGATTTTTTCGTTTAATGCCGGGTTCTGGGGAAATGCTGACTGGTCGTCGAGTTTCAGGTATTTATAAAAATACGGACTTTCCAACTCATGGTTGCCTGCAACCACCATGGTTGGGATATTGGGTGATAATGCAGATAACGGCCCGAAATACTGAGCGCTATATTGGCCTGGTGAACTTCCGCTAACAACAATATCGCCGGAATGAAATATTCCGTTCACATGATTTTCGATATCGGCCCCATACCGTTCGGAAATTTTGGCCCTGGCTGCCCGTAGTACTTTCCCAGCCATTATAGTATCGGATGCATGCGTATCGCCCAGGATTACAAAGCGCATTTTCCCGTTATAAGCCTGGTCGGGTAGAGTTTTAAATGAATACATTTCGGATTCGCCATCACCGCTGACCACCCGGTAAAAATAGCGCGTATTGGCCTGTAAACCTATAAGTTTAACTGTATGCCAGCGATAAGGATCGCTTATCAGCTCGTTGGTTCCTGTCTTTTCCAGATTCAATGAAGCCGAGTCGGTACCATATTTAACTTTTGTACCGGTTTGGGCAATATCGTGCCAGCATATTGTCATTGTATTATATCCCTGACCTTGCAGATATGGAATCCGGGTCATCATGAAAGAACCGGTGTTATGACCATATCCTCCTAATTCATTTGCCTGGGATGCTGTAAGCGCCTGGTTCCAGATTGCAAGTTCGGAACAATAAATATTGCCATCTTCCCCATTTTCATCTGCAAAAACCAGCAACATACTTTCCAGCGAAAATCGCCCGTCGATGCTTTGTACATTTCCGGTAATGACCAGATTTCCATCCAGGTAACAATTAAAATAGCTTCCGTTTTTAACAGAAATAATCATGCGGTACCATTCATTCGCTTTGATTGAATATGCACTGTACCCTACGGCACCCACGCCAATTACACCCGAAGGATATATAAAGAAATCGCCATCATTTGAGTTGGCAACATTTGTTTGAAAAAACGAATGCCAAACACCGATATCCGGGACTTTGAAATCATATTGCAATGTATATTCATTTACAAAAGTTCCGCCACCATTCGAAGGTATCTGGAGCTGCATTTTATAATAGCTCCCCGGACCGATAAGTACAGCTCCATTTCCTGCTGCAGGTCCTGATGCTGCTGCATTTGTACCGATGAGAGTAAGATCGACTCCAAAGCCAGCTTCTGACTTTCGAAGATTTGTTGGATCATCAAATTTCCACCAGCCTGACCGCTGTGGAATTTGTGCTTGTGCCTGGTTAAAAACAAGAAGTAAAACCAGTATGATTGCAGGATTTTTGCGTACTCTCATTGGACTTTCAGTTGTTAAAAAAGTTCGGGCAAAGCAAGATATATTCTATCTTTCGATCAATTTGATTCTTTAGGATTGATTTAAAAAAGGGCGCCTCAATTTCTGAGGCACCCATCACCAATCCAAACCTCATCTCTTTATTATCGGATAACTACCATTTTCTGAATACTTGTCCTGTTATTTGAAGTCATCTGTACCGAATAGATTCCTTTTGACAATTTGTCGGAATTGTAATCAAGGATGTACTGACCAGGCGATTTAGTGCCTGCATTGATTACCTCAACTACTTTTCCGGTATGGTCAATTACTTTGAAAGTGACATTTCCGCTTTTCTGAACCTGGTAAGGGAATTTAGTGTTGTGAGCTACCGGATTCGGGTAGTTCGGCATCAGGTCAGAAGTGTTTTTTACATTCTTGACTTCCCTAATTCCGGTCAGAACAGTATTTACATCACCCAACGCTAATGCGTCATCAGCTGATAAAGCCACATCCCACATCGAAATTTCAGAGCATTTCAAGGTTCCATCGTCGCCATCGCCATCCTGAAATAAATAGATGGTCGGTGCCAGGCCATAGCGGCTATCAACAGCCTGCATCAGCGATCCCGGGTGCTCAGCACTTATTGACCACAACTCACCATTTACATAAATGTTGAAAAATTCGCCGTTTTTAACCGAAATAATCATCCTGTACCAGTTATCGGCTTTAACCGTATTCATAGTATAGAGCAGACTTCCTGTCCCTATTGAATTTGGTACACGTGAGATACCTGAATTCGCAGTCGCTGCAATAAACAAGTCTGCATCATCGGATGTAGTTGCATCAGTTTCGAGGAACGAATACCAGGTTTCGGTTGCAGGAATAGCAAAATCCCACATGATGCTGTATTCATTTACCAATGAGCCACCCCCGTTGGGAGCAATGCCATGTGTAAGGCCAAAATAGGATCCCACAGGAACCTCAACTGCCAGGTTGCTGACAGATGGTCCGTCAACGGATGTAATGTTACCATTAGCTACGAGCGCCGGGCCAACTTCTGCTTTAGTTAAATCGGAGATGTCGTCGAATTTCCACCAGCCGGTTCTTGCAGGCACCTGTGCGTTTACAAAACTGGCAAAAACCAGAATTGCGACTAAACTTAGTAAAGTTTTCTTCATAATTTTAATTTGGGTTTAAGGTTAATAATTAGGATTTGTTTGATGGTATTGTCTTTATTATTGAAGCCCGCTTATTTGAGCAACCACATAATCTTATTTATTTCATCATATCCGTCGTATTGCCTGTTCAGCGCTTCAATCAGACTGGTACGATTGTAGCTGGATTCGGAACCGGGATACAGGCAACGCATCGGTATGGCATTCGGATTATTTTCGTTCAGGCTTGTGGCCGGGTTTATAGGGAATTCGGGATAGGTATTTCTCCTGTATTCAAAATAACTGAAATCAGCATCCTGCATGAATCTCAGGATATACTCCTGCATCCAGATTTGTTTTAATTGTTCATCCGAAGTTGATTTGAATGCAGCCTCACCTGTAAAATAGCCGTTTATATAGTTTTGATCAATTGGCATAGTGTGTGCGTAACTCGATTTGGTAGTCATTAAAAGTCCCAAAGCTGCTTTTACGCCATCCTCATAATAGGTTTGTGCTGTACCTGTTGTAATCCATCCTCTCACTCTCGCCTCGGCAAGCATCAATTGCTGTTCAGCAAATGTCATCATCATTCGTGGTTCACAGGCATCCTCCTTTTGATACCGAAGGTTGATTATTGAGAACTTATTGGCTTTGTAATCCAGGTTCATTGCATCATAATCCATTGATACATCTACACCATTGTAAGCAGCTGTATCCGATTGTGTTTTACCTGCAGCAATCAATGCTGCAGCTGGTTCGCAATAATAAAACAAACGGCGGTCGTTCAGAATTTTAAGATTATCCATCAGCAACTTGCTGACAATCGTTTTGGGTGCAAACATAGTGCTGGCACTCAGAGGATGCTTGTTCTGGGTTGAGTAGGCCAGGCCCCAGTAAATGGTGGTTTTGTCCATCAGGTTTCCTGCGGCTACAATTTCGGCAAAACGGGCCTTTATATTAAGCGAAGCCACATTTTCTTTTTTACTCAGGCTCATCAGCACTCTTAACGAAAAAGCATTCACTGCCTTGCGCCATTTTTTAGGATCGCCGGCAAAGGGTGAGGGATCGCCAGTAAAGGTTACACCGTTTGCAAAGTGTTGGTCGGCGGCTTTAAGCTCGTCGAGGATTTGTATAAAGATTTCTTCCTGGATATCGTATCTGGGCTCGTAGATACCTTCAGCACCTTTGCCTGCTTCACTGTAAGGGATATCGCCCATCCACATGGTCATTCTGAAGAATTGATAAGCTTTTGCAAAGCTGGCTATTCCTTTGTATGACTCTTCCATCACACTCCCTTTGGCTGCTTCGAGCATG
>CALCJE010000193.1 GCA_937965665.1 uncultured Bacteroidales bacterium | reverse complement strand
AGGATTTCCGTGGGGGATAGTTACAAACGGGCTGCTGCTTAATCAACGGCGGCTTGATTCGCTGATGGATGCGGGTATCAGGGCAATTACCGTAAGCCTCGACGGTCTTCAGAACGCTCATAACTGGCTGAGAGGAAACCCGAAAAGTTTCGAAAAAGCTTTTTCAGCCATCAACCTATTGAGCCAAACCCCCGATTTAAAATATGACGTCGTAACTTGTGTAAACCAGGTAAATTTCCCGGAACTGGAACAACTGCGAGATTTACTGATTTACAACGGGGTTAAAAGCTGGCGCATCTTTACTATTTTCCCCACAGGCCGGGCAGCCGGAGATGATAAGCTACAATTGCCATCGACTGAATTTAAAGGACTTTTCGATTTTATACAAAAGACCCGGACAGAAGGAAAAATAAAACTTGACTATGGCTGCGAAGGCTATCTCGGAAATTATGAAGGCCAGGTACGTGATCAGTTTTTCTTTTGCCGGGCAGGAATAAATATCGCATCTGTGTTGGCCGACGGATCGATATCAGCTTGCCCCAACCTGCGCGAAAATTTTATACAAGGCAATATCTACAGGGATAATTTTGCTGAGGTTTGGGAAAACAGGTACCAGGTATATCGCGATCGGGGCTGGACCCGCACGGGCCTGTGCGCTGATTGCGATTCATACAAATATTGCGAAGGAAACGGGCTGCATCTGCGCGATGAAAAAACCGGCGAACTCCTATTTTGCCACCTTAATAAAATAAAAGAAGGCGAGAGTAAACCCGGCGCTGGTTCACCAGGAATAATTTAACCCAGGCTTCGTGCCAACTTCCTTCTCGCTCAAAATACTTCCCCCGAAGTCAGTATTTAATAATCTTCAGCATGAAAGCATTTCCCATCATCCTTGTTTTATCAACTATACTGGGCATGGCTTTATCCTGTACCAAAGAGCCTGCCTCTGTCAACTCCGGATGCGACTACTTTCCCATGCAGGTCCAGAATAGCTGGGAATTTGAACACAGTTCAAAAACAACGATAACCGCAACAAAGGTAATTGATCAGAAAACGTACTATGTATTCGTAAGTGGCGAAGACACCTCGTATTACCGCAAGCAAAACAATAAGGTTTATATCCGCAGTGCTCATGAACCAGAGGCGCTAATCTTTGATCTGGCTGCCGCTGAAAACCAAAGCTGGCATCAAAATTCGTGGAAGATTACCCTGACGGCCAGAAACGATACCATTGTTATAAACCATGCCAAAATCCCGAACTGTTACTGCTTTTTCTTTGATATACCCGGAGCTTTAGACGATGAACACGCAGTATGGCTTGCACCAGGCATAGGTATTATCCGGAAAAGTTGTGGCTTCTGCCCCTATCCTATCGATAATCTCAGGAATGCATTGATAAATCATGTGGGCATCACTTTTCCCTGATAAAAATCATGCATTCGCAAAAATGAGCCGAATAATTTTCAGAGTGTGCCACTTTCGATCATAAGCACAATGCGCTCAATATCGGCATCTTCACCCAAGGGGTCGTACCGGGCTTTCAGGTCGTAACCAAACAAGCGTGCAAACGACTGGTAAAAAAACGCCCTGAAGTTTCCCCTGAAATCCTTTACAATTTCATAAGAGCTGTTGCTGGTTTGCCGGTCGATTAATTTGAGCAGAATTTTCCCCTGGGTAATGGTTAAATCACGCAACTCCTTTCCAAACTGGGCTTCAATTTCATCTTCAGCCTGTTTCATCATTGCTTTTTTAACCTTATCGCTTTTCACATCGGCAATCTTTTGGCTGTATTCATTAAATTTGATACCGGCCAACCTGGCATAAGGATAGGCTGTTTTCACATTCCTCACCAGGCGCTCCCATTGCCTTGATTCAGCCGGGTTACGGTAAGAGCGTTCACCCCATATACGCACTTCATCGTAGTACATCACAGGAATGGTATCGCCCTCAACCACGATGGTTGAACAACGAAACCCCTTGGTATCGCGCGCATTGGTTAAATCCTGAGCCCAACCCGGGAATAACACCAACATCAGCAAACCAATTAAAATAATCCTCATTATTCAGGCTTTAGAGAAACCGGTCAATAACTGTACCGCGTGCGAACAACAGTTCAGATATTTTTAGGGACAAGCACTATGATGATCCGTGTGCGTAAGAAGATATGTTAAGCGACTTTAAGCCGGGCAAGGTTTGTTTTACCCAGTTTTTCGGCCGCATAAGCCCTGTCGATGATTAGTTCGGTATGTTTGCTTTGCGATGGGATATCGAACATAGCATCGGTAAGTATTGCCTCAAGTATGGATCGCAAACCACGCGCCCCGGTACGGAATTCAATAGCCTTATCAACTATGTATTCATATACATCATCCGTAAAACTGAGTTTCACATTGTCCATTTCGAATAACCTGACAAATTGCTTGATCAGGGCATTCTGTGGTTCGGTAAGGATACGGATGAGTATTTCGCGGCTCAGCGGGTTCAGGTAGGTAACTACCGGAAAACGGCCAACCAGTTCAGGGATGAGGCCGAAGCTTTTCAAGTCCTGGGGTGCAACATATTGCAACAAATTATGCCGATCAATATCATCGCGTTCGCGGTCGTTGCTATAACCAATAATATTGGTTTGCATGCGGGCTGCGATCTTTTTATCGATACCATCAAAAGCACCCCCGGAAATAAACAGGATGTTGCGGGTATTTACCAGGATCATTTTTTGTTCCGGGTGTTTACGACCACCCTGCGGTGGAACATTTACATCAGCTCCTTCGAGCAACTTCAGTAATGCCTGCTGAACACCTTCACCCGAAACATCACGTGTGATAGAGGGATTATCACTTTTACGTGATATTTTGTCAATTTCGTCAATAAAAACGATGCCTTTTTCTGCGGCAGCAACATTGTAATCAGCTGCCTGGAGCAAACG
>CALCJE010000192.1 GCA_937965665.1 uncultured Bacteroidales bacterium | reverse complement strand
GCGCGCTGAGAACCAAGCTTGATATAGCAAAGCAGCATGGCGCTGTGGGTGTAATGGTTGTAACTGATCCGTTAAATCACCTGATGCTAACGCCACAGGGCTATCCATGGCCAGGTCTTTCAAAATATCTTCCGCAGGATAACCTGCCGATAGTAATGTGCGATAAAAACGACCAGCTTCCCTTTGTGCAGGTGGGCGAGTCCGTAATTCAATTTCTGTTTGGGAGTGTAGATTCCTTAAAAACCATTCAGAAAACCATCGATGAAAAGCTTCTTCCACTTTCGTTTGCCATCAGCAATTCGGTTTGCGAACTCAGGACTGAGGTAAAAATCCAGGAATATACAGCCCGGAATGTTGTTGGCTATTTCGAAGGTAAAAATCCGAAGCTAAAAAGCGAATTGCTTGTTATTGGTGGGCACTACGACCATGTTGGATTTATGAAAAAACATAAAGAAGGAGAAGATTATATTTTCAACGGCGCCGACGACAATGCTTCGGGCACTGCCGGGGTATTGGCAACAGCTAAGGCATTTTCGGCCTGTAAATCAAAACCGGATCGCAGCGTGTTGTTTATTCTGTTTGCAGGTGAGGAAAAAGGCCTGTACGGTTCCGATTATTATTGTAGAAATCCATTGTTTCCACTTGATAAAACAGTGGCCATGCTTAATATGGATATGATTGGCCGCAATGGAAAAGATTCGCTCGAAATTGAAGGCGAAAAGCAAAATCCCGACCTTTATCTTTTGGTTAAAACAGAAGCTGAAAAAATCGGGCTAAAACTCATTGCTCCTAAGGAAGACCTGTTTGGTCGCAGCGATCATTATAACTTTTATAAAAACGGTATTTCTGCCATGGATATAACTTCCGGTCTTCATAAGGATTATCACACGGTCAGAGATAATCCCGAAACTATCGATCCCGAAAAGATAGCGCTGATTTCGCGGTTAATCTTCAGGTCGGCATGGATTATTACCAACGATGGCAAGTATTACAAAACGGTGAAACTCAAGTAATATATTGGTGCACTACACATTTTATAACAACTTACGTTTAGCCTGCTAAACAAAAATCAAACAATAAATCTTTAAAACTTTATCAAACATGATCATGAAAAAAAATCTGGTTTTATTAGTCTTAGTATTCGCAACATGTATGGCTTATTCGCAGGAGCAGGTACTTCTGAAATATGCCTTCGTAAAAGGTAAAACCTATGTTCAGCAAACGGAGTTGAAACAAAATATTACCCAGTCGATGGGCGGTCAGGAAATGAAAATGCAGGTCGACTTAAGTTCGGCAAATGAATTTGTAGTGGAAAACGTGCTTAACGACGGGAATGCTACCATGTTGGTGTCACTCCTCAATGCAAGTGTTCATTCAGCTGGCATGGGCAAAGATACCACCATGAAATTTAATGATCTGAAAGAAAAAAGCCGTATTGTTTTTTCAACCGATGGCAAAACGGTTACAACCACCAAAATCGACTCGACAGCTATTGCCGGTATGATGGGCACATTTGATCAATTTGCGAAACTTGCCTTGTTGCCCGGTAAGTCAGTAAAAATTGGCGAGAAATGGCAGGATAAAACCGTTGAGAACCGAAAAGCTTCCGGCGGCAGCCCGTTTGATGCCGAAGTTACAAGCAATACCGAATATACCCTGGTCGGAAAAGAAGCAAAAGATGGGAAAGAATATTACAAAATTGCTTTTAAAGGAACTATTGCTATTAATGGCAGCGGCAACCAGATGGGAATGGAAATGTTTCTTGAGGGAACCGGCGCAGTTGAAGGTTTCAATTATTTCGATCCTAAAACGACCATGGTTGTTTATGCTGAAGGCGATACCGAAATGGATATGAATATTTCAATTTCGGGACAGCAAAATATGACTATTCCTATGACTCAGAGCATGAAGACCATCTCAAAATTTGAGGAGAAGAAATAAATCTTTACAGCTTAACAAAAAACCTGGTTGCCGGCGATTTAATACCGGCAACCAGGTTTTTTTTGTTCGTACCCGAAAATGTATTTTAGGCTGAATGTAAGCTTTTGAAGTAAAATCCGGATTCGCTTTATTTTCTATACAGGCAACACGCTGGTAAAGCACTATACACCTTGTCGTCGGCTTTGTATTTGCCTGTGTCGTGCCCAACCCTGGCAATAGCTTTCTGAATGGCGTTTACCGAAGTTAGCGCACTATTGAATTCGACATCAATTTTTTTGGTCTTACTGCTCCATGACGCAGATGAAACCCCTTTGACAGATTTTGCCGCCGTTTCAATCCTGTCCTTACACATTCCGCAGTTGCCTGATACGTTAAAAGTAGCTTTCTGAAGAGATTCCTGGCTCTTGGTTCCGGTTGCTTTCGCAGCAGAATTCTGATCAGAAACCTTGTTTTTGGAATCTGAGTTTTGATGACTCATATCTGAAACCTTCGGATTCATCATGCTGGGCTTACCTTCCAGTTGTGCCGAAGCATCCACGCTGAAAGCACCCTGGCTAACAATTTCTTCTCCATCCATCAGCCCGCTTTCAACCACATAGCTGTTGCTGAGCATAGGCCCCAGTTCTATTTCCCGCATTTTAAAAACAGGTTCGTTACTGCCGGGTTGTTTTACATAAACTATGGAGCGTTTGCCGGTCCACAATACGGCCGAGCGTGGTATTACCAGCTTGTTGCTGAACTGGTTGAGTGTTGCATTTACGATTCCGGTGGCAAACATTTCGGGTTTTAATTTCATGCCCTGGTTACCAATTTCGACCCTGGTTTTTGCCACACGGGTTACCGGGTCAATTATCGGATCAATAAAAGCAATGGTTCCCGAAAAATTCTGGCCAGGCATGGATTGTATAGTGAAAGATACTTTTTGCCCTGTCGAAAGGTAGGGGAGATCGCTCTCGTAAGCATCGAACATGATCCATACGCGCGACAAGTCGGTTACTTCGAACAAGACTGACCCGGGAGCAATGAAATCGCCGGTATTTACCCGTTGGGCAGTTACAATTCCTGAAGCGTTGGCATATATTTCGAAATTGGTTTTTATTTTGCCCGAACTCTCAATGCCTGACACCTGGCTTTCGGTGAGTTTCCATTGCAAAAGTTTTTCCTTTGCCGCTTCATAAAGCATAGGTTGCGATTTTTTTGTGGCTGCAGTTTCGAGTAGTTCCTGTTGCGCAGTAACCAGGTCGGGCGAATATATGCTGGCCAGCATCTGTCCTTTTCGTACGGTTTCACCAGTAAAATTTACATATAGTTTTTCTATTCGTCCCGGCAGGTACGATACCAGGTTTTGCAACAGGCGTTCGTCGGCCTGCACCTTGCCATAAAGCCGGATATCCTTCACCGGGTTTTGTTTCGAAACTACAGTAGTGAGTACATTAGCCAGTTGCGCGGCTTCCCGGGTCATATGAATAGCATCGGCATCATAAGTTGTTCCTCCCTGCCGGAGTGGTATCAGGTCCATGCCACAAATAGGGCATTTGCCCGGCTCAGTCATTTGTATCTGCGGGTGCATCGAGCAGGTCCAGATCTCTTTTTTCTGACCTTCGGCTTCATGCTTATGCGTTGCTACAGCGCCTGATGGGGTATGGAAAAAGAACCATCCCAGGAAAATGCCCCCTGCAAGGATCAGCCCGAAACTGATGTATTTATTGGAAATTATATTTTTCATTTTCTGATGTATTTTTGAGTTGTTATTCAGTAAATGCTGCTAAACGTTTAAGCCAGGCAATGGCAATATTGCTATCCGCAATTGCTTCCATTTTACGGTATTCGTAATCGAGGGTTTGTTGCCTGAGGCGTAAAATATCGGTTAATCCCGAGCCTGATGCCGCAAAGCTTTTCATCATAATATTCAGCGATTTTGAAGCAAGCAACTGCTGTTCCGAATTCAGCTTTGCGCGTCGCCCGGCATCCTGGTACAGTTGCAGCGCCTGGTAATATTCGGTTTGCAGCGCATTGCCGGTAGCTGCATAGTTCTGGCTATTGGCTGATTTTAACAAATCGGCTTCTGCCTGCATCGCCCTGTATTTTTTTCGATAAATAGGCAATGTGGCCGTTACCATCGGCATAATCATATCCTTGCCATTCATCGATGAGGCCGACATTTCACTTTTGCTGATAAGCGAATAATTGACACCCAGCCCAACCATGGGGTATCCCATCCGGGTAACCATTTGCTTGCGTGCTTCGAGTGATTGCTGCTCGTACTTTAGCATACCGAGCATTGGATTATTGCGTATGCTGTCGCTTACAGCCAGCAGCGAAAAGGGGAGGGCGTCGGCCATAAGCGTATCCGGCAATGTTACCAGTGAAGCAGCAGGCCTGTTCATGTAGGCATTAAATGAGGCAGACAGGCTGTTCCACCGCGTTTTCAGCGATTCGATATTATCCTGCAAACCGTTTACTTCTATCTGTATCCGGTAAACATCAGTAAGCCCGGTGCTGCCAGGTTGTGAACCCATACCTGGTGAGGGCATGGCCGGGGCAGCCTGGTTTGACTGCGCCGCTGTTGAACTTCCCATGCTATTCATCCCGCTGCTGGCGGGGGGTGAACCGGAAGATGCTGACGATGATATGCTGCTGCCTGAAGCTGCAACTGCGCTTGCTGCAGGTGCAGCTTTAAAACGGGTAACAGCAAGCCTTTCGAGCGACTGCAGGATTTCGATATTTTTCTCAGCGATACGGATTTCCTGTTTCACTTTATGCATCTCAAACCAGTTGCGTTGCATATCGAAAAACAGCTGAAGTTTTGCATCGCGCACCAATTCGAATTTTGCAGCTGCCATCAGGCTCATTTCGTCCCTGGCTGATTTAATAAATCCAAACCATGGGAACATCTGCATCAGCCGCATATCGGCAACCTGGTTGCCGCCTAAAAGTTCCATGGGGCTGAGAAATACACCCAGGCTGAATTCAGGATCGGGCAGACTGCCTACCTGAGGTACTTTTTGCAAGGCTGCCTGGTATTCGTAATATCGCTGCAAAACGGTAGGGTTGTTTTTAGAAGCAATATCCAGATATGCATACAGCGAGTCGGGCTGTTGCTGCGCCGGGCTCCTGAGCCAGCCTGCAAGTAACAGAATTATGAAAATTATCCTGGCTTTATTTTTCATTTTCATCTAGGTTATTAATGGGTTGTATAACTGACGGGATGTGCCTCGAAACGGCTTGTTCTCTCCATATGGCCTGGAATAAAGGAACCACGAAAATGGTCATTACCTGTATAAGCATACCTCCAAACATGGGTATGGCCATAGGTATCATAATATCCGAGCCTTTACCACTTGACGATAATACCGGCAGCAATGCAATAACAGCTACTGCAGTGGTCATCATAGCCGGACGCACACGGCGCATGCCGGCAGTAACTACTGCTTCGCGCACTGCCTGTACCGTGGACGGGTGCCTGTCTTCGAACACCTGGTGAATGTATGTTCCCATAATTACGCCATCATTGGTTGCAATGCCGAACAATGCAATAAAACCTACCCATACGGCTACACTCAGGTTTATGGGATGCATCTGGAACATATCGCGGAGGTTGATGCCTGCCACGCTGAAGTTCATAAACCAGCCCTGCCCGTAAAGCCAGAGCATAATAAATCCGCCTGCAAAAGCCACAAATACGCCGGAGAAATGAATGAGCGACGCAGTTACAGTCCGGAACTGCATATATAACAGCAACAAGATCAGTAGCAAGCTAACCGGGATTACGATGGCCAGCCGCTGTGTTGCCCGTAGCTGATTTTCGTAATTCCCTGTGAATTTAAACGACACGCCGTCGGGTAACCTGAGTGTGCCTGAGCTGATTTTCTGCTGCAGTGTTTTTTCTGCTTCCTGCACTACATCCACTTCGGCTTTACCTTCGTTTTTATCGAAGATCACATATCCATTAAGGAAAGTGTTTTCGCTTCGGATCATCTGGGCACCGCGTGTGTAGCTGATTTCTGCAATTTCGCTAAGCGGGATTTGCTGGCCGTTTGTGGCCGGTATAAGTATGCGTTTCAGGTCGTCGGGGTTATCGCGCAACTCACGGGCATACCTGGCACGGAGTGGAAAACGCTGCCGCCCTTCCACTGATGTGGAAAGTGTCATGCCTCCTACCGCCACCTGCAGTACTTCCTGCACATCGTTCACACTCATGCCATACCTGGCCATAGCCTCGCGGTTCAGATTTATCTCAACATAGGGAGCACCAACGGCACGGTCGTAAAACACGGATGAAGCCTTTACCGAAGGCACTTCTTTCAGGGCCTGCTCCAGTTGTAATCCTGCAGCTTCGATGGCATCGAGGTCGGGGCCGAAAACCTTCAGTCCCATAGGCGCACGCATACCGGTTGAAAGCATCACCAGCCTGGTTTCAATAGGCTGAAGTTTTGGGGCTGATGTTAAACCCGGTATATCGGTAACTTTAACTATTTCGTTCCAGATATCATCGGGTTTCCTGATCTCAGGACGCCACTGCCTGAAGTATTCGCCCTTGCTGTCAACCAACAGGCTATCGGTGGCAATAAACCGGTAACCTTCCTTGCCGGGGTTATATTTTGACCCGTTTTTGAAAATATAATTGCCTTCATGGTCCACTTTAAAGCGTTTGCGATGCCCGTTTTCGTCGAGTGCATATTCAGGCCGGTAGTTGATGGTGTTCTCGAACATTTGTACCGGTGCCGGGTCGAGGGCTGAATTTACACGCCCCCATTTGCCGACAGCAGCCTCCACTTCGGGAATGGCAGCCAGGCGTTTATCGAGCGTTTCGATATAATCGAGATTTTTTTCAATACTCGAATGGGGCATGCTGGTTGGCATCAGCAGGAAAGAGCCTTCGTTGAGCGAGGGCATAAATTCCTTTCCGATACCTGGAAATGCCTTTGTGGGAACCTGCCAGGCTGCGGTTTGCCGGAAATTTTTCCAGCCGGCTTTTTCGGCTGCCACAGCTACAAATCCCAGCATTTTTTCGCTGCCTTGCCATGCCAGCAGCCCCAGGAATAAGGTTAAAGCCGGAATAAGCAGGAACTTTGCTTTATTGGCCAGGGCCCAGCGCATGATATTTTCGTAAAAATGCACCATCCACATCAGGGCAAGCAAAATAGCCGCAATAATTGCACTCACAAATACGAAATTTACAAGCGTACTGTTGTGTGCGCCGAGGGGCAGCCATTCAATGGAAAGATAGTAGGCCGCTACCAGCACAGTAATGGCGATATTGATATAATTCGTGTATGCCTTGCGCGAATCGGGCCAGCGATTTTCCATGAGGTTGTTTATCCCTACTGCTATCAATGCCAGTGCGGGCCATGTTTGCCAGAGGACAATGAATAACAATCCTGCCCCGATAAGGGAGGCATTGAAAATACCCCTGATTTTCCGGGTGCTGATCCGGATGGAAAAGAATACATGGGTAAGTGTCGGTAAAACCACAATGCCCAGCACGAAAGCCGCGATAAGGGCGAATGTTTTGGTAAAGGCCAGCGGGTGAAAAAGTTTTCCTTCGGCAGCCTGCATGGCAAATACCGGCAGGAAACTCACGATGGTAGTGGCAATGGATGTTACTACGGCAGCCCTTACTTCGGTGGTTGCCTGGTAAATAACCTGCATCAGCTTTTTGCCACGGATATCTTTATTCTCAGGTTTTTCCAGGTGCCGGAGAATATTTTCCACATCTACTATTCCGATGTCGACCATAACGCCTATGGCTATGGCTATTCCCGAAAGGGCTACAATATTGGCTTCAATTCCAAAAAAACGCATCAGGATAAAAGTCATCAGAACCCCGATGGGCAGCAATCCGGCCACGATGAGCGATGCCCTGAGGTTCATTACCAGGATAATAATAACAATGATGCTGATCAGGATTTCATGTGTTAGTGCCGATTCGAGTGTTCCTATGGTTTCTTTAATCAGACCAGTCCGGTCGTAAAAAGGCACTATGGTTACCTTCGAAACAGAGCCATCGGGCAATGTTTTCTGGGGCAGTCCGGCTTCAATTTCCTTGATTTTTGCTTTTACATTATTAATTACTTCCATGGGATTGGATCCATAGCGGGCAACAACCACGGCACCAACAGCCTCGGAGCCGGCCTTGTCGAGGCCACCCCTGCGCGTTGCCGGGCCAAAGGCAACATGTGCCACGTCTTTAATCCTTACCGGGATATTATTTCGCACTGCTACTATGGAGAGTTCCAGGTCTTCGAGGTTTTTAACATAACCCAGGCCGCGTACAATGTATTCAACGTTATTGAGTTCCATGGTTTCGGCACCTATATCGAGGTTGCTCTTTCGCACTGCATTCATTACATCCATCACCGAAACATTAAATGCTTTAAGTGCTTCGGGATTGAGGTCAACCTGGTATTCCTTCACAAATCCGCCTACCGAGGCTACTTCCGAAACCCCTTCGGCTGATGAAAGGCCATATTTCACATAGAAATCCTGTATAGTGCGCAATTCCTGCGGATCCCATCCTCCGTTTGGTTTCCCCGTTTTAGGATCGCGGCCTTCAAGTGTATACCAGTAAATTTGTCCCAGGGCAGTGGCATCGGGCCCCAGCGTTGGCTGCACTCCTCCAGGCAATGTGCCTGCGGGCAGGGAGCTGAGCTTTTCGAGTATGCGCGAACGGCTCCAGTAGAATTCCACATCATCCTTAAAAATGATATAGATAAACGACATGCCAAACATGGAGGTGCTGCGGATGGTTTGCACCCCGGGAATTCCCAGTAGTGCCGTTGTAAGCGGGTAGGTTACCTGGTCCTGTATATCCTTGGGCGACCGGCCCATCCATTCAGTGGCTACAATTTGCTGGTTTTCGCCAATATCGGGGATGGCATCTACCGAAATCGGGTCGCGGGGCAGAAATCCTGTCGTCCAGTTGAATGGCATAAACACAATGCCAAGCACAATAA
>CALCJE010000191.1 GCA_937965665.1 uncultured Bacteroidales bacterium | reverse complement strand
CTTAAAATGCCAAGCAGTATCAGAATGATCAGGCTGCTGCGGACACCGGTTAACGAATGTGTTTTCAATATGCTCAGTTTTTTTGAATGGTTTAATGTTGATATCAGTTGCTGGCAGGGTAGAAAAACAAAGTCATACTGAAGCAGAAAGATTTAAACAATTGCGAAAGAGAGAAATATCAATCCTAACACAATTTTAAAGCGCGTAACAGATACTACGTAATGATTAATGCGCATGCTTACATATTATTGTTTTCGTGTGTTGATTTTCCTGATTATAATTTCCGGCTTGTTTATAAATATTTGGCTAATTTATTTTTTTTAAGTGATTGCTGTTATTAATGTTAATAATTTTGAAAAACAATTCGGTTGCACTTTCGTTACCTCTACAGGTACAACCGGGAAATTGAATAAATTATTTTCTGATAAGAATTTGTTGATGATGATTTTGCGAAGGGCTAAATCCCTGATTCCAATACTATTAATTGCACTTTACCTGCTGGTTGCTAAATCCGGCATGGCGCAGCTTGCGTTGAAAACAAATGCAGCCGAACAACGTTGGGTTGATTCAGTTTACAATTCTCTATCAACGCAGCAACGCATCGGGCAGCTGTTTATGCTACGTGCAAATTCCGATATCGATTCGACTGAAATCAGGCAACTGGCAGGTTTAATAAAAGAATACAATATTGGTGGGCTTTGCTTTTTCAAAGGAGGCCCTGTTAGGCAGGCAATTTTAACCAACTACTACCAGCAGCAGGCTCAAACACCGTTGCTGATTTCGATGGATGCTGAATGGGGATTGGGTATGAGGCTCGACTCAACCATTTCATTTGCCCGGCAAATGACACTTGCAGCTATGCGTAATGAGCAACTTATAAGCGATTTCGGACTTGCGGTTTCGCGACATTTGCGCCGGATGGGAGTGCATATCAGTTTTTCGCCGGTTGCCGATATTAACAGCAACCCGGCCAATCCGGTTATAAACATACGCTCTTTTGGCGAACATCGCGATGATGTTACCCGTAAATCGGTGTTGTACATGAAAGCTTTGCAGGCCGGAGGAATCATTACGGTTGCTAAACATTTCCCAGGTCACGGCGATACAGATACCGACTCGCATTTTACCCTGCCGGTTATTCAGCATTCCGCTTCAGTGCTCGACTCGCTTGATATTTATCCTTTCCGTCAGCTTATTCACAAAGGTATTGACGGGATTATGGTCGGTCATTTGTTTGTGCCTGCACTCGATTCAACAGGAAATATTCCCTGTAGCCTTTCGCCCCTTGTAATTGATACCTTGTTGCGCAAAAAAATGAATTTTAAGGGATTGGTTTTTACAGATGCCCTCGATATGAAAGGCGTTTCAAATTCCGACAAGCCTGGTTATGTCGAACTCAGGGCGCTACAGGCAGGTAGCGATGTGTTGCTGCTTTCTGTTTCGGTAGCCAAAGCCGTAGAGGCAATCACGCAGGCACTTGATAGCGGTTATTTTTCGCAGGATGAGCTTGCTTTGCACTGCAAACGTATTCTGGCATACAAATACAAAGCAGGACTTAACAGGTATCAACCCATATCTTTAGTAAACCTGTATAACGACTTGAACAGCCCAGCCGACCGGAACCTGAATTCCAATCTTTACAATAATGCAGTAACTGTCCTCACAAACAACACTTTACCATATTCCACGAAACCTGTTATTCCGGTTTTAGAACTGGATACACTCAAAATTGCCACGCTTGTAATAGGGTATACCAACATGCGTTTATTCCAGGATCGGGTGAACGATTATGCTAAAGCAGATCATTTCACCTTACCACGCACGGCCGATAAAGCCGAAGTAGCACAGGTTTTGAAAGCCCTTGAAAGCTACAACCTGGTTATCATTGGTATCAATAATACCAATCCTTCGCCAGCGCGCAACTTTGGAATTTCCGATGTAACTGTAAGTCTTGTTGATTCGCTGCTGGCCTCAAAACCTTGCATTTTGAGCTTATTTACTTTGCCATACAGTATCAACATGTTTAAAAACTATAACCAGGCAAAAGCGGTAATGGTAGCTTACCAGGACAACAACGATGCCTATAATGCCGTTGCCCAGGTTATTTTTGGAGGCGTTGCTGCCAGCGGGCAACTCCCGGTTTCCGTGAACAAAACTTGTCCGATCCATTCGGGGCTTGTAACTTCCACATCAGGCAGGCTTCGATATAATACAATTGATAACCAGGGATTTACATCATCTGATTTTTCTAGAATTGATTCGATTGTACAAATGGGTATGAATAAAAAAGCTTACCCGGGTTGCCAGGTTTTAATTGCCAGGAATGGAAATGTATTGTATCGAAAAGCTTTTGGCAATAGCGATTATATTCATAAACAAGGTGTTACCGATGATGATTTGTACGATCTGGCCAGTGTAACCAAAGTGGCTGCCACCACACTGGCAGTAATGAAACTGTACGATCAGGGCCTGGTTAACCTGGATGAACCGCTGTCGAAAACGCTGAAATACCTTGAAAACAGCAACAAAAAGAAAATTACAATCCGTGAAGTAATGACGCACCAGGCCGGGCTGGTAGCATGGATACCTTTTTACCAGAAAACCCTTAAAAATGGCTACCCGGACAGCACGCTCTTCCGCCCGGTTGCTTCAGCGGACTTTCCGTATCGTGTCGCTGATAAAATTTACCTTCGCAAGGATTATCGCCAGAAAATAATCGATTCAATTGTTAATTCTCCCTTGTCGGATAAAAAAGAATACAAATACAGTGATCTTGGATTTATCCTGATGCAGCAATATGTTGAAACCCTGAGTGGTAAAAGTCTCGACCAGTTTGTGGATGAACAGTTTTACAGGCCTCTTGGATTGCATACGCTTACATTTCATCCGCGCGAAAAGTTCCCGTTAGCCCGGCTCATGCCTACCGAGAACGATACCCTTTTCAGGCATCAGCTGGTACAAGGCGATGTTCACGACCCGGCGGCTGCCTTGCTGGGTGGTGTGGCAGGACATGCTGGATTATTTGGCACCTCAAACGATATGGCCGTGCTGATGCAAATGCTGCTTCAACATGGAACCTACGGCGGTAAGCAATATTTGAGATCTGAAACTGTAGCTCTGTTTACCCACAGGCAATTTAAAGGCAACCGGCGTGGACTGGGCGTTGATAAACCCCAGCTTTTCCCCGCTGAGCCTGGTCCGGCTTGCGCGGAAGCATCGGCCAACAGTTATGGGCACACCGGCTTTACGGGTACGTACATTTGGGCCGATCCGGATATTGACATGGTAATAGTTTTCCTCTCGAACCGGGTAAACCCCGACGCTGAACCCAACAGGCTTGTACAACTGGGAACCCGCACCCTGATCCAGGAAACCCTGTACCAGGCCCTGAATAAAAATCTTCAACCTTCGCAACAATTAAAAAGAAAGCCTGTTAATACAACCGAGTAAACCCACATCTGCTGATGCAGTAACATGTTTAGTGAAGAATATTTTATTATGAATCTGACCCAAAGATTGATTCGTTTCCAGTAATTTTATTTTTTCCGGCAACATTTACTGTTAAGGCTACCCATAAATAACCTATATTTAAACTTTTAATAAACACTCAAAATAAATTTAATTATGTCGCAAGTAACACTAAAAGGAAGCCCGGTAAACACCATTGGTAATTTACCTGAAGTTGGCACCAAAGCCCCTGATTTTTCGCTGGTAGGCACTAACTTATCGGATGTTAAAAATACTGATTTTCAGGGAAAACGCCTTGTTTTAAACATTTTTCCAAGTCTCGATACAGCCACCTGTGCTGCTTCTGTTCGCAGGTTCAATGTTGAAGCTGCCAAACTCACTGATACAGCTGTAGTATGTATTTCGAAAGACCTTCCTTTTGCACACGGACGTTTCTGTGCTGCCGAAGGGATTGAGAATGTGGTTTCTGCTTCCGAATTCAGGGGAAATGCATTTGCTAAAGCTTATGGCGTTATGATTACCGACAGTCCTTTGCAGGGCTTACTGGCCCGTGCGGTGGTTGTTCTGGATAAAGATGGCACTGTATTGCACACCCAACTGGTTCCCGAAATCACCGAAGAGCCTGATTATCAATCTGCGCTTGATTCGCTTAAATAATTTGAAGGGCACATTTTGACAACCCGAAAATAATTGTACCTTTGCGCCTCAGTTCCCAAATGCGGATGTGGCGTAATTGGTAGCCGCGCCAGACTTAGGATCTGGTGTCGAGAGACGTGGGGGTTCGAGTCCCTTCATCCGCACAAGAGTAATCAAAAGCTGCTTTCGGGCAGCTTTTGTTATTTTAGGATTGATGAAGGTACAGGAATTAAACTACATTAAAATCTTGGGAATAATTTCTCCTGGAGCCCGGCAATACCACAAAAATGTTTTCACCTACCTGGGTTTGCCGAGCTATAAAAACTACCTTTGCTTCTATAATCGAGTGTAAATAAATCTTGGAATGAGTGCAGCAATCTTTGATAACCAGTATTTTGAGAAAACGGATTTTACAAGTTCCGGTTTGCCGAAGGGAGCATATAATAACTGTACCTTCAAAAATTGCAACTTCTACGAAGCAGATATTTCGGGCTATGTATTCCGCGAGTGTGTATTCGATCACTGCGATCTGAGCCTGGTTTCTCTGAAAAATACAACTTTTCATGATGTTTCATTCAGCCACTGCAAAATGCTGGGTTTGCAATTTAATTTGTGTAATGAATTCCTGTTTTCGGTAAACTTTAATAACTGCATACTCAAAATGGCAGTTTTTTATGCGTTAAAACTTAAAAAATACAAATTCGGGGATTGTGATCTGCAGGAAGCCGATTTTACCGAAGCCGATCTGTCGGGTTCTGCTTTTCTCAACTGCGACCTGTATCGTACCATATTTTATAATACCAATCTCGAAAAAGCTGATTTTACGACTTCTTTCAACTATTCCTTTGATCCTGAACGAAACCGCGTGAAAAAAGCCAGGTTCTCAAGAAACGGGGTACTGGGACTTTTGCAGAAGTATAACCTGGAAATTGAATAAATAAAAGCTGATTCAGATACACAGCCAGGCTCGATTCAAGGTTTTGAAATGATTTAAACTTTAAAATAAAACTAATCGCCGTAACCATGAAAAATCGTGTCACACCTCTCTTTATTCTGGTTTTTATAGCCGCCACCTCCTTTTCCCAAAATGCTCCCAAATGGGAGAAATGGAATGACCTCATCGGGAACTGGACCGGCGAGGGCGAAGGAAAGCCGGGGCAGGGGAGTGGCGTGGTTAATTTCAGCTACGACCTGGATCAGCGAATCCTGGTCAGGAAAAATCATGTTGAGTTCCCTGCTACAGCAACTACACCAAAGGTTGTGCACGATGATCTGATGTTTGTTTACCCGGATTATTCAGGCCAGCCTTCAAGTGCGATTTATTTTGATAACGAAGGCCATACCATTAATTATACCGTTGCAAACACGGCCGATTCAATTATTTTAACCAGCGTACCAATGAAGGATATGCCTGTTTTTCGGCTCACATACACCTGGCTGGGGCAAGGCCTGGTAAATACGAAGTTCGAAATGTCGCAGGATGGCAAAAACTTCATGACCTATGTTGAAGGTAAAAGTGTTAAGACCAATTAGCTGTTTATTGCCGCCTGGCAATTCTTTTATCTGAACGCTAATGTATCAGGTATGTAATTTCTGATGTTACAGTTAATCGTTACTGCGAAACTGGCGTTACGATCATTTATACTGTTAGTTAAATAAACATTATTTGTTAGGTAACGTTAATTAAATCATTAAAAATATTACCTTTGCAAACTTATTTGACATGCGAAATCATGGATAATAAGTAACAGAAAATCAAGTTAATACAGAATATTAAAACTCATCTTTTTTTATCACCATGGAAATTACCAGGGAAAAAACCGGCGAATTAACCGCAACCGTTAAAATGGTAGTCAGCCCTGCTGACCACAACGAAAGTGTTACAAAGATACTGAAGGACTATCAACGTAAGGCCAATGTACCGGGTTTCCGTCCGGGACACGTACCCTTCGGGATGATCAAAAAACTATACGGTCCAGCCGTATTTGCTGACGAAGTAAATAAACTGGTATCCAACAAACTGCATGAATATATCGAAGCTGAAAAACTCGATATTCTTGGTCAGCCATTACCCAATACCACGCTTACTCCTGAATTCGACTGGAAAGAAGGCAACGATATTGAATTTTATTTCGATATGGCTTTTGCACCTTCATTCGAATGTGTGGTTGACGAAACCATTGCCGTTGATTATCATGTAATTAAAGTAGATGATTCAATGGTCGACAAATATGTTGACGATATGCGCCAGCGCTTTGGTACGCTTACCAATACTGAAGTTGCAAGCGAAAAAGCTGTTTTGAACGGTGAATTTGTTCAGCTCGATGCTGAAGGCAATAAGCTCGAAAACGGTATTTCGAACACTTCGAAACTGGCTGTTGATACCCTGGCTGATGCAGATCTGAAATCCAAATTAGTTGCCGCCAAAGTTGGCGATATTTTTACGTTTAACCCGCTTAAATCAACAGGCAATGCTGTTGAAACCGCAGCAATGCTTGGAATAGCCAAAGCTGAAGCTGAGGGTCTTGAGTCGGATTTTATGTTCACCGTTAACGAAATTACAGTTCAAACTCCGGCCGAACTGAACGAAGAATTCTTCGAAAAGGTTTTCCCAGGAGCTGAAGTTAAAACTGAAGAAGACTTCCGTAACAAAATCAGGGAGGAATCCGAAACTGCATTTGTTGCCGACAGCGATCATCTTTTCTCGCATCACATGCAGGAAAAACTGGTTGAAACAACTGCTATTTCCTTACCCGACGAATTCATGAAACGCTGGCTTGTTGAAAGCAACGAGGGTAAACTCACCGCCGAAGATATTGACCGCGATTACCATAAATATGCCGAAGGCATGAAATGGCAGCTCATCGAAAACAGGATTATCCGTGAAGCCGGAATTGAAGTGGGCGACCAGGAGATAAAAGACTATGTGAAAGATTATTACCTGCAGGGATGGCGCACCATGCAACTAACTGACGACCTGATGGAAAGACTCGAATCTATTGCTGATTCATTCCTCAAGGACAAACCATCAGAAACCCGGCGTATTGTTGATGCCCTTTATGGACAGAGGGTAGCCTCGTATGTTAAATCAAAGGTAAAACTGAATAAAAAAGAAATCAGTTACGATGATTTTATTAAATTAGATGCCGAAAAACACTAAGATATGAATATAAACAGCGAATTTCGTAAATATGCCGTGCATCATCGTGGAATAAGCAGCACCACGCTCGATAGGTATACCTCTGTTTCACAGGGATATATATCGCCTACCATTATTGAGGAGCGTCAGTTGAACATTGCCACCATGGATGTTTTTTCGCGCTTAATGATGGACAGGATCATTTTCCTGGGAGTGCCCATCGACGACTATGTTGCCAATATCATCCAGGCCCAGTTGTTGTTCCTCGAATCAGTTGATTCAAAAAGGGATATCCAGATTTACCTGAATACTCCGGGTGGATCGGTATATGCAGGGCTTGGTATTTACGATACCATGCAATACATCACACCTGATGTGGCTACCATCTGTACTGGTATGGCTGCCTCAATGGGAGCTGTATTGCTTTGCGCCGGCCAGAAAGGAAAACGTACCGCGCTGAAGCACTCCCGTATCCTTATTCATCAGCCTATGGGTGGTGCCGAAGGACAAGCCTCAGATATCGAAATCACAACCCGTGAAATTCTGAAACTGAAAAAGGAATTGTACGATATCATTTCTTCTCACAGCGGTCAGCCATTTAAGAAAATTGAAAAAGATTCAGACCGTGATTACTGGATGACTGCCGAAGAAGCAAAAGCATACGGTATGATTGATGAACTGCTGATACGCGACATTAAAGCAATAAAGTAGTTCGATAACAGAATTCAGATCCGGCAAAAGTGATTAAATTCTCACTTTTGCCGGTTTTTTGTATAACTTTGCATGAGCAAGGTTATTAATGATTAATAACATGAAGTGTAAAGCCTGTCCTTGCTCAAAAGGCCGGTTTTAGTGAATTAAACAGGATTATTATGGCTAAAAAAGAAGAAAGGTGCTCCTTTTGCGGACGTCCGAAACGCGAAACCAATATTTTAATCGCAGGTCTCGAAGCGCATATCTGCGATTACTGTATTGACCAGGCTAAGGACATCATGAGCGAGGAGATTAAACATACCAAAAGCAATGATCCCAAAATCATTGAAACGCCTAAACCACAGGAAATCAAAGCCTACCTCGACAAATATATTATCGGACAGGACGATTCGAAACGGGTTTTAGCTGTAGCTGTTTACAACCATTTTAAACGTATCAATCAGCCTGCTGCCAAAGGAAAAGATGATGTTGAAATTGATAAATCGAACATTATACTGGTAGGTGAAACCGGAACCGGGAAAACTCTCATGGCCCGGACCATCGCCCGCCTGTTGCAGGTGCCGTTCTGTATTGCTGATGCCACCGTGTTAACTGAAGCCGGTTACGTGGGCGAAGATGTTGAAAGTATACTGACACGCTTGTTGCAGGCGGCAGATTAT
>CALCJE010000190.1 GCA_937965665.1 uncultured Bacteroidales bacterium | reverse complement strand
CAGGATTAACGTCATTAAATAATTGGAAGTTAACGCCCGACTGCGACCCCGCAAGACCTACCACAACCCCGGCACCACCTGCACAATAGCTTCCGCCACCGGTAAGTGAATATTGGGTTGGTAATGGATTTACGGTAACTGATACCGGTGCCGTTGCTGTATTAAAACCATCGTCAACCGTTACAGTATAAACAGTAGTTACTAATGGTGAAACAGATACGCTGGCTGCATCTGAGGTGAATCCTGCCGGTACCGAGGTCCATGAGTAAGTATAAGTTCCTGATCCTCCCGAAGCATTGGCTGAAAGCACAGTGCTTTCGCCTACACAAATACTCGAAGGAACAGCAGTAGGGGCTGCCGTTACCGGGCTGCCAACTACAAACACGGTGATGGCATCACTTGCACTGCATCCCGATGCATCATTTACAGTCAAAGTATAGGTGCGGGTCAGGAATAATTTCTCAGTCTGCGGATTCAGTGTATTTGCACCCGATGCTATGTATGTATTTGGCGACCAGTTGTAGTTTAATAAACCTGTACCTCCGGTAGCTACACCATTCAAAGTAGTATAGACCCCGTAAGGAATGGTAAAATCGGTCCCGGCATTTACCTGTGGCAAAGCCTTTACAGTTACAACCAGATTTACCGACGGACCTGCACATGAGTTTGGAACTTGCCCGAATGGAGTAAGAACATAGGTTACATTGATATCGTTATTGGTTGTGTTAACCAAAGTTTCGCTGATGGAAGCTGTTGTGCCCGAGCCGGGAGCATTGCTGATGCCCGACACTGCAGCACGCGACCAGGTATAAGTTGACCCCGGGATATTGCTGGTTATCTGATAATTGAAAGCCTGCCCGCTACAGATTGATTCTGACAGGTTGCTTGTAATGGCCGGATTCGGATGAACCGTGATAATGTAGTCAGCTGCATTGCCGGTACAACCAGGTGTAGCGTTCGTGGTGGGAATAATATGATAGGTAACTGTTCCTGCAGTAATATTGCTGTTGGCAATAGTCTGCACAGGGATACTGCCGCTGCCTGATGATTGGTAGCCTGTAATGGATGCAGCCGAAGGTGTTGCAATCCAGTTGAATGTGGTACCTGCTACATTCGATAGTAAATTAACATTGGAAGTGTTTGATCCTGAACAAATGGATTGTGCCATCGATGCATTTGTGATTGATGGCAAAGGATTGATGGTTACCAGGTGATTAATTCCCGGGCCTACGCATCCGCTGAAGGATGGAACTACCTTATAATTTACTGTACCTGCAACATTCAGCGAACTATTAATGGTTTGAGCCGGCAGAGATGCCGATCCAGAAGCAGTGTAACCGCTTATTCCGGCACCCGATGGTACAGCTGTCCAGCTATAGGTTGTTCCGGCTACTGCCGAATTAAAAGTAACCGGGGTTGTTGTTGATCCGCTGCAGATGGACTGGCTGTTCAGGCTGAGGGTAGCCGTGGGGACAGGGTTTATATTTAAGGTGTAATCAGCAGGTGTGCCGCTGCATCCGTTTGCAAAGGGAGTAATCGTATAAATCACGGAACCGGACGCAGATGCACTGGTACTTACAGTCTGGTTAATGGTATTCCCGCTTCCGCCTGAAAAGCCCGAAGTGCCCGGGGTGCCATTAGCCACCCAGGAGAACGAAGCACCTGTAACATCAGCCGAAAGTGCAAGATTAAACGGTGCACCCGAGCAACGGGTGGAAGCCAATGGTGAAACTGTAACCGAAGGTCTTGGATAAACAGTTACATTGAAATTTACCGGACCATTCGTACATCCGTTCAACTCCATATCTACAGCATATACAACCCTGCGTGTAACATTTTCGTTGTTGGTTAGTGTTTGCGATATTACCGATCCCGAACCATCGCTGAAGCCGGTTACATTTCCGGTAGTTGATGCCTTCCAGGAAAATGTTATACCCGGTACATTGCCAACCAGGTTAATTACTACATTATTGCCTGAGCAAACAGTCGGATTGCTGGGTACAACAGTAAGTACCTGCTCCGGATTAACATTTACCGTAACATGAATGTCATCTCCAACACATCCGTTAAAAGTGGGTGTTATTACATAATGAACGGGATGTGAAGCGTTTGATGTGTTAATAAGTGTTTGTGCAATTACATTTCCGGTTCCGTCACCAAGCCCGGTAATCGATCCGGGTGATGATGCTGTCCAGCTGAAAGTGGTACCTGCAACATTCGAAAGTAAAGCAATATTGGTGGTGGTTCCAGAGCAAAGGCTAACAACAGACTGAACTACTGATGCAACCGGTTTTGGGTTTACATAAACCACGTAGTCGCTGGGTATACCTACACATCCGCTTGGGCTGTTGCTGGGAATAATATGATAAGTGATCACCCCCTGAACATTCGAATTGTTTACGATAGTTTGTGCCGGAATAGTATTGGTTCCGCTGGCCTGGTAACCCGTCATGCTGGCGGGTACTGCATTGGCAGTCCAGGTAAAAGTAGTGCTTGCGATGTTCGAGGTTAATATAACCGCAGTTGTTTTATCGCTGGTGCAGATGCTTTGCTGCATCGATGCATTTGTTACAATGGGGGCGGGGTCAACATTGATTGTGTAAACAACAGGAGTGCCTGCACACGATGGTGTTGAAGGACCACGTGGAGTAATGGTATATCTTACTGCGCCTTGTGTGGTAAGATTGCTGAAAATCTGCATGGCAGGGATGTTGCCCGTGCCCGAAGCCTGGTAACCGCTTAACCCGGCATTGCCTGTGGCTGTCCAGCTAAAAGTAGTGCCGGCCACATTCGATGTTAAAATAACAGGGCTCGAGGTGGTTCCTGCGCAGATATCCTGCGAGAGTATTGCGTTTGTTACTGCCGGTATAGGATTTACAGTTACAACCAGGTTACGGGGTATACCCGGGCAGTTGGTAGGTGCTGGCCCTCTCGGGGTGATTACGTATGTTACTTCTCCGGTTGTAGTAGCCCCGGCAGGTAATGATAAAGTATTGTTGATGTCGCCGCTGCCGCTTGCTGTAACACCGTTAACTGTACCATTGGTTACAGAGGCAGTCCAGGTGAATGTGGCCGTAGCAACATTGCTGGTTGGGTGATAGTTTAGTGTATTGCCTGAACAGATGGATTGAGTCGCCGGGCTTGTAACGGTTGGGGTAGGATTTACCTGGATGGTTACAGTATTTGAATTTTCATCCTGGCAGGGTAATGATGTTACCACAAGCCTGTACCATGTGGTCTGGCTGGTGGGTCCGGGTTGGTATGTGAGTGAATTTGCTCCCGGAATATCGCTGAAACCGGCAGTGGCGCTTGTTGTACTGCGCTGCCACTGGTAAATATAAGTTCCGCTTCCGCCTGTAGCCGGGGTGGCTGTAATGGCTGTCGGTGTATTACCCGGACAAATCTGCTGATTTCCACTGGCAGTTCCTGCATTCAACGGAGGATCAACCACTACTGTTACCTTTGCAGTATTGGCACAATTGGTCAGTGTGTTTGCGCCAACTACCTGGTATTCAGTTGTAACAGCAGGCGAAACAGTGAGTGGATTGGTGACACTGGGAAACAGGGTGGCGGGCTTAATCCAGACCCAGGTTACATTCGGACCGGTTGATACTGAGAGCCTTGCCTGCTGTCCAAAACATAAAACGGGAACATTGCACGAAATAGAAACAAAGGGAAGTGGTTTTAAAGTTACTGAAACCGGAGCGGATTGCGTAGCGCACCCTCCGGCCATAACTGTGTAATTTGCAGCTTCATAACCATAACAGGTGTTGTTGGTTTCACCAGGTATCATTACACCGTTTTTGTACCACTGCCACGGGCCGGCAGTGGTACATTCCATCAGTACTGAGTCGCCGGAGCAAACATTAGCTGATGCAGGTGTTGATATCACTGTTGCTGGACACTGTGCCCTGAGGCCAAGACCAAGTAGTGTAAACAAGAAAACAGGTAGCAAATGCCTGATTGACATAAACACCCTGTTAAGGTTGAGTAAAGCCCGTTTCATAGTTCCTTTTTGTAGGTAAATAACAGATAGTCAGATAGGTGTAGTAAGATCCGGATGTCCAAGTAGTGGAGTGTATAAGTTAATAGCTAAATGGCCGATTTGTAATAGGCATTTTGCAATATTCTTTTCGTTTAAATTTCAGCCTGATTTTCATGGTTAGTTTGCTCGTATTCAAGTTTTAAAAGTCACTGTGGTGTTCTAAATTTTAATTTGTGTATTTATTGCGTAAAATACTAATAGGCAATACGATGCAATTTTTAACTACAATAGGGTTATCGGGTTACTGATTAATGAAATCTCAGCATGTATTTTAAAAGAAAATTTTTAGCCGGAATCGCGCATTTCGGCTTAGGTTGCCCGGCTCAAAAACTCAGCTTTTTACCCTATGTGATGAATTAAGTTAACTTCCCTTATCATTCAGGAAATGCCAAAAAACAGGTATTGCTTTTGGCAAGGCAGCCAATCAAAAAAACTGAAATTTCATCAGATGCCAGGGATCAATATTCTGAAAATCTCAGCCTCTTGTGTATTTAAAAACGTACTTTTGTACCCCTGAAGTATAGCTGTAGGCTGTTCCATTCCAAATGCATATTTTTATGATTCAGCCAGCTTATAACATTCATGTATTCAGTAGAATAAAAAATATTTTCAGTGAATAATTTAATTAGATATGGAAACGTTAATTAACAACCTGCAGACAGAAGTTGCAAGCCTGCAGGAGCGAAAAAAAATTCTGTCGCACATTATCAGCCTGCTCGATCTTACCACGCTCGAAGGTACTGATAACGATGAGCGTATTAAAGCATTATGCACCAAAGCCTTGAGTTTTGGCGATCATAACCTGCCGTTGCCGGCAGCAGTTTGTGTGTATCCTCCTTTTGTAAAACTCGCGAAGCAGCTTCTGTCGGGCAGCGGTGTTCATGTTGCTTCAGTTGCCGGGGCTTTCCCATCGGGGCAGCTTCCTCTGCACCTGCGGGTTAACGAATGCAGGTACGTGGTTGAGCAGGGTGCCGACGAGGTAGATATGGTAATTTCGCGGGGAGTTTTCCTGGCCGGAAATCACCAGGCCCTGGTTGATGAAGTGGCTGCCATGAAGGAAGCTTGCGGAAATGTACATTTGAAGGTCATCCTCGAAACCGGCGAATTGGTTACTGCGGAAAAAATCAGGATAGCATCGGAACTGGCCATTAGCGGAGGTGCCGATTTTATTAAAACATCTACCGGAAAAGTGCAGCCCGCTGCAACTCCCGAAGCTATGGCCGAAATGCTCCACGTTATCAGCACTCATTTTAAAAATACCGGTGTGCGGATCGGCATTAAACCTGCCGGAGGTATTTCAACACCCGACCAGGCATTACTCTATTACCTGCTGGTGAAAAATATCTGTGGTGAGGATTGGTTAAATAACCACTTGTTCCGCATTGGTGCAAGCAGGCTGGCCGATGGCATACTGGCTGAAGTTACAGGTAAGGAGTAAAGGCAACGGTTTCAGGCCCGGGAAAAACGGGTTGGCATAGCCTTTCCTCTCGATTTTATGGCGCAATTTTTGTTGCTTTCATAAAGTTCGTTCTACTGCAGTATCAGCTTGTAATAAAATCATCACATAAATTAAAATACTACAACTATGAAAACCATTTTTAGCCTTTCACTTTTCCTGGCTGCACTAACCATCCTGTTCATTTCGGCCTGCGAACCGGTTGATGGTGATCCGGTTTCTGACGATCCCCGCGATGCATACGTGGGCGAATGGCAGTTTATCGAAAGCTTTAAAAGTACCGAAGGCCAGAGCTATATTGTAACCATCACCAAAGATCCGTCCAATTCGAGCCAGGTTTTTCTTGCCAACTTTGGCAATCCGGGCTCGAACGAAGTTTACGCTGTCGGGCTTGTAACATCCAGCCAGCTGGTGATTTCGCAACAAAAATTGGTTAATGGCACCTGGATAGTTCAGGGATCAGGTAGTTTTTCGAATACGTCAAAAACCGCTATGAACTGGGCATTCTCCATCACGGCTGGGGGAAGCAAGGACGATTATACTGCCTGCAACCGCTACAAAACAATAACTTCGGGATAGCTCTTAAAACCTGCTGAACACAAGGTTAAGCGGTTTTAAATCCTGGTAATCTTTGTTTGATTTTGTCTCAAAAAAAAGCCCCGGTTTACTGACCAGGGCTTTTTTTTACAATAATTTATTGAGGAGAGGGCTCGGGTACACAAAACCCTTTTTGTTGGTGTAAGGATATATAGCCGGGCTGAAGTACTGAATTTCTGCGGGTTGCATGTTTTTCATCAGCGTTTTGAACCATGGGTTATTATAAGGATTACCCATCTGGCCACCGGCAGCATTAACTGATCCATTACCATGCCCGGGTTCTTCGCGCAATGTAGCCTCAAGCGTAGTAAGCCTTGTGATGACTTCTGCATAAATTTTATCCAGGTCATCAATATGCTCAAGGTAGTAAATCAGGCTTGCGTTGAAATCATCAGGGTCGACATCGTGTTTCCTGAATACCTCGGCAAAACGGATACGCATGTTGGTGGTATCAGTAATGCGGATACCGGTTGTATCGCTGCCAATTTTCAGCGATGCTTCAGTCAGGTTAATATCAACAAGTACATCCACCATTTCCTTTTCGCTAAGGGTGCCCATTGGTTTGGAACTGAATATGCTGCTGCATGCCGACAGAATCAGCGCGAAACATGCAAGTAAAGTCCAGTTTTTCATAATGATGCTACTTGTCAGGGTGTGATGCAGTCAGATTGCCCCCGGGTGAAATGTGCCTGATATTTTTATTTACCGTGATCTTTCAGGTAGGCAGCATTAAGCTCCTTGATTACGTCGTTGGTAACATCCAGTGTATCGTTGGCATACAGTATGTTTCCACCTTTAGTGAATCCCAGTATATAGTCGAATTTGTATTTTTCGTTATACCTTTTCAGGAAATTCATAACCGAATCAATAAGTGCAACATTCATATCCATCTCGCTTTGCTGCAGTTCGGCAGCATACCTGTCGCGAAGGGCGTATATTTTTTGCTGGTTTTGCTGAAGTTGTCCATAAATTTCCTGTGCGCTTTTTTCGCTGAGGGTTTTCTTTTTCACCTGTTCCTGGAAATAGGCTGCATCTTTTTCGAAAGCCTGTTGCTGGGCAGCAATTTCTCCTTCAAGACGTTTTCCTTTGGCTTCAAGGTCGGCACGCATTTTTTTAACCAGTTCGTAATGGCTTAATATGCTGTCGTTATTTACAAAAGCAACCGATATAGCACCTTTGCGGGCTTTATCAATGGCTCCCGAAGCAGAGTTGTTTTTATTGCCTGCGAAGTGCAGGATAAAAAGAATGATAACTCCTGCCAGTGAAACCAGGGTGAGCGCAAGTAATAATGGATTGATTTTGTTTTGCGAAGGTGCCGCATTTTCATTTGCCGGCGCAATGTTTTCGCTTAATGGAGCTTCCGGCTCATTGGCAGAGGTGCTGGTGTTGTTGAGGTCTTCTGTCATTTTTTTCGAAATATGAGGATGAGTATAAAAACAACCTGATCCATTTAATTATGAATCAGGCTGCGAAGTTAAAAAAAACACGTATTGATCAATGAATTAATTACCAACTTCCGAAATGTATTTGATACGTACAAGCCTGATTTCTTCTTCGGTGTATTCATTCTCGCCCAGATCTTTCAGTGCCTGTTCCACGGAGTCGGTCTCTGCTTCCTCAAAATATTCAATTATCTCTTCCATATGATATGGATCGATGGTCTCATTCAGGTAATAGGACAGGTCAATCTTGGTGCCTGAGTCTACAATGCTTTCAATCTCGGTAAGCAGTTCGTCAGCAGTCAGATTTTTAGCAATGGCAATATCCTCGAGTGAAATTTTACGATCGATATTGGTAATGATATACACCTTCAAACCTGATTTGTTGACTACCGATTTCACCACCATATCCATAGGGCGGATAATCTCATTTTCTTCAACATACGAAGCAATAAGTTCGAGGAAAGGCTTACCATACTTCTGGGCTTTGCCGGCACCTACACCGGTTATACGCTGCAATTCATCCATGGTTATAGGATATTGAATTGCCATATCTTCGAGTGAAGGATCCTGGAAGATTACAAACGGAGGCAGGCTTTCTTTGCGTGCAATCTCCTTGCGGAGATCTTTAAGCAGCGAAAACAGCGTTTTGTCGGTAGTGCTTGTCCGGGCGCCGCCCCCAGCCATCATTTCCTCATCGTCACCTTCTTCAGGATCGGCATCTTTGGCTACCATCACTGCGTAAGGTTTCTTCAGGAATTTTTGTCCTTCGGGGGTTATTTTCAGTATGCCGTAATTTTCAATGTCCTTAACTACCAATCTTTCAATAAGCATCTGCCTCAGAACGCCGTCCCAGAAATGCTCGCTTTCTTCCATGCCCTTGCCGAAAATCTCAAGTTCGTTGTGTTTGTACGATTTGATATTCGACGACATTTTGCCGATCAGGATGTTTACAATATGCTTGGCTTTGCAAAGCTGTTTGGTTGCCAGCACGGCCTCCAGCGCAAGGTCAACATACTCGCGACCGTCAATCAGCGTTTTGGGGTGCAGGCAGTTATCGCAATTACCACAGTTCTCTTC
>CALCJE010000189.1 GCA_937965665.1 uncultured Bacteroidales bacterium | reverse complement strand
ATGCCTGGGGCGACAGGAATCTTGTCTGCACCTGTGCTCCGATCGAAAACTACGCATAAAACTGTTTGAACCTATAACTCAAGTGAAAAACCTCAGTCGTACCGGCTGAGGTTTTTTGTTATGCATATAAAAAAAATATTTTTTATGATTTGCAAATAAATATTGTTCATACATTTAACAGATCAAATATTCTATTCAATATGCAAAAAATATTAACGATTTTTATCCTGTGCTTGTATTATAACTTTACATTTTGCCAGGAGATAAATGGCCCGGTACTGATGAAGGAAATAGCAGGGAAATACGACGGGGAACTCAAAAATGGATTGGCAAATGGCAAAGGCACAGCCGTTGGCACCGATACGTATGAAGGCCATTTCAGGAAAGGACTGCCCAATGGTGAAGGCACTTACACCTACAGCAACGGCGATATGTACAAAGGGAACTTTGTAAACGGACGTTTTTCAGGAAAAGGAACTTTGTATTATAAAAGTGTTTCTCCCGATAGTGTTTCTGCCGGTTTTTGGGACGAAGGCAAATACCTGGGTAAAGTAAAGATTGATCCCTATGTAATATCCAATCAAACAGGAATAGTTGATCCAAGGATTTCGCTGATTGGGGAAGGGAACCAGATAGAACTGACGGTGTTAGATCCGTTCAATAAATACATTATCCCGCAAATAAACGCTAATGGAAAATTTTTCCAGCGTTTTTCCTACTCCAGGATTTATTTCGAGCAAATTGATTTCCCGATTGAGCTTGATATCATGTACTATTGCTCAAATAAAATCCGGACGGGCACTATATATAATACAATCAGGATAAAAATCAACAAACCCGGTAACTGGCAGATCACGCTGAAAAACCAGTGATTTAGAATGGGCAAGGCAATAGTGCCCAAATAATCCATTGGCTTTACATATAATTCCGCAACAGGAAACTACACCGACTGTTTTAACCGGCTAACCCTTTGTACCAGAGAGAGTTCATGCGCTTCGTCGGTGCTGTTGGGATCTTTCATCTGGCGAAACATGGAGCAGGGCAATTCATGGCAGTGGCCGCAGCTCGCATACCCTTTTTCATTTACGGCACAATTAAACAACGGGCAGGTGTGGTTAGGCATCATTTCCTTTGCCCAGAATGTTTGTCCGCCAACGGCAATGCATCCATTGCACTCTTTTGCGTAATATTCGCATTCATCGCAGATCAATCCGCATGCTGAGAGTATCATTTTCTTATAATTTTAATACAAACTTACATAAAAATTGAAGCTGCTGCAATGGCTTAATCCGGCATAAAAAATTTCAGTATAAATTTCCGCCGAAAGCGCTTTCTCCACCCAGAAAACAAGGTTTCGCATTTAAGTAAAGCACGTAAATATGGGTTATCAGTCAAAATATCCATATTCATGAATTATTAAATCTGTATATTTGCATTTACAAAACAGAAAAAGCAATGAATTTTTCTTTCACCACTACTACTTTTACCACCACCGGCCCTCCACGGGGTTGAGATGGAATGCTTTTATAATGCACGCCTTTCTCAACACCAGAGAAGGGCGTTTTTTTTGTTCTTCAATTTCTAAAGCAGATAAACTATGCGGATCTTAAAATTTGGAGGCTCATCGGTTGCCAATCCGGAGCGGATAAACAATGTGATTGAAATAATAAAAGGATACCAGGCTGAAAAGAGCCAGGTAATAATAGTAGTTTCGGCATTGGGAGGTATAACCGACCAACTGGTAAAACTCTGCGAGCTGATTCCAATGGATAAAACCAAATGCGAATCGCTGATACTTGAAATAGAACAACGCCACCTTCTTGCTATTAAAGAGTTGTTACCTATGACCCAGCAACCATCGGTAATGGCCGAAGTGATGGCCACCTGCAACGAACTTTCAGGTATTGCCAAAGGTGCTTCGCTGGTAGGTGAGTTAACGCTGCGGACCCGCGACCTGGTGTTAAGTTTTGGAGAACGATTGTCAGCATTTCTTTTAGCCCAGGCTTTAAAGGCAAAAACCGGCACTGGTACTTTTGTAGATGCCCGGAACCTGATCAGGACCGATGGTAATTTCGGCCATGCTAAAGTTGATTTTGAAGCAACAAACCTACGTATTCAAAACTATTTTGCCTCCGGCTCAGGCCTACACGTAGTTACAGGTTTTATAGCAAGTACAGCGCAGGGACAAACAACAACGCTGGGGCGAAGTGGTTCCGACTATACAGCATCCATCCTGGGCGCAGCGCTACATGCTGAGGCCATTGAAATATGGACTGATGTTGACGGGGTAATGACCGCCGATCCCAGGTATGTAGCCGAAGCACGCAGCATCGAGCAGCTATCCTACAACGAGGCTATGGAGATATCGCATTTTGGAGCCAAGGTTATTTTCCCGGCAACTATGCAGCCTGCCATGGCAATGGAAATACCAATTTTGGTAAAAAACACATTCAGCCCATCGCACAAGGGGACACGCATCAGCAAGGAATCGGGAAATGAAAACGGTTTTATTAAAGGGATATCATCGCTTAAAGATATATGCCTGATAAACCTCGAAGGAAGCGGCATGGTGGGTGTTGCAGGTGTATCGGCAAGGCTATTCAAGGTGATGGCCCAGCACCAGATCAGTGTAATTTTAATCAGCCAGGCTTCGTCAGAACACTCCATTTGTATCGGTTTAATGCAGGCAGATGCAGAATATGCCTGCCAGTTGCTGCGCAGGACTTTTGCTGACGAATTACATGCCGGACTCATATCGGATATCAATTATGAAGATGGGCTTGCCGTGGTGGCCGTGGTAGGTGAAAATATGCGCCGTATGCCGGGAGTTTCGGCCCGGGTTTTCGGACCGCTCGGGCGCAATGGCATCAATGTAAAAGCGATTAGCCAGGGGAGTTCAGAGCTTAATATTTCGATTGTAATCCAGCAGAAAGATTTGAAAAAAGCTTTATGCGTGCTTCACCAGTCATTATTTAATTACGAATTGCTTCAGCTTCACCTGTATGTTGCCGGAACCGGCGCTATTGGCAGTAAGTTGCTCGAAATGATTGAAAACCAGAAAGAATCACTTGCTGATCAGAAAATATCGCTCAAACTATGCGGAATATGCAACAGCCGTAAAATGATTTCCGGCGAAAGCCATATTGAAATTAACCAGTGGAAATCGATCCTTGAAACTTCGTCGGAAGTTACTGAACTGGAGTCATTTACCGGCAATATTATCCGACAAAACCTCGAGAACAGCGTGTTTATTGACGTAACCGCTTCGGACGAGCCGGTAAAACATTACAACGAAATGTTATCGAACAACATAGCAATTGTAACTGCCAATAAAAGAGCAAATACGCAGGATATGGATCGCTACAGCCAGTTACATGCTTCGGCTGCCAGGCGGAATACGCCATTTCATTACGAAACCAACGTTGGCGCTGGCCTGCCGGTAATAAATGTGCTGCAAAGCCTTATCAATAGTGGCGACCAGGTCAGCAAAATAGAAGCAGTGCTTTCGGGTACCATGAACTACTTGTTATCGGAATATGACGGAAGCAGGCC
>CALCJE010000188.1 GCA_937965665.1 uncultured Bacteroidales bacterium | reverse complement strand
ACGAGATGCCTAAGTGACTGGAGTTCAGACGTGTGCTCTTCCGATCTAAAGCCAAACTGGCAACAGTTTAGTTCACCGGGCCGAAGCCAGGAAAAGTCAGAAGCCGCAAGGCCGAAAACGGATCCGGCGAGCCGGGGTGACCAGGGATATCAAAGTTCCTGTTACTCACAAGTGTTATCGAACCTACGGGCAAGATAGCAACAACGCTTCGAATGCAGAAACCGGCAACGCGCAAGCGTGGCCAGGATCCGAATCGCGAAAGCGACTAGGTCCGAAGCCCGGTATCAGACTCATAGATCTTCCTTGTGGAGAAAACTAAAGTTTGAAACCAGTGCCGGAAAAAACAAAAAGTGACGCCAGTCGTCCTTTTTGAACAACGCAGGACATTACTGAAAAGTTTTGCCAACCTGCAGATTCTGCGAAGCAAACGCCGGCCACAATCAACAGCTACGGTTGCTGGTTGCGAAATGGGGAACTATCCGAAAAGATGGTTCCCCATTGCTTTTTATATCGATTAAATACTGAATGCACATAAATAAAAAAAGGGTAAGCTACTTATATCGCACCGCTCAACCATTTACCCTTGCTACATTCCTGCCCTGGGGGAGTTCAATGGGAGCTGGTCGTATAAGACTTACCCGATTGCAAAAGTACAACTTTTTGGATAAGAAAAAACACCCCGCATAATTTTTTACCTTTTTTAACCAAGTTTCTTACCTTTGCACTTATCTAACCCCTATAAACATTACGTCATGGAAAACAAGAAAGCATTTTACAATTCAGCCCTGAAATCGGGACTTATTATCGGTGCAGTTTCGATAGTAGTATTTATTATTATGTATGTTGCTGACATAAAACCTGTTGGTATTATGATGCCTTTTGTAATAATGCTTATTGGTCTTGCCATTAACATTGGAGTGCTGGTTTACCTGTTTAAAAGTTATAAAGCACAGATTGGCGGTTATATTACTTTTGGTGATGCTTTTATGTACTGTTTTATAGCCCTTGTTGCAGCAACTGTTATTTCAAGTTTATTTACTTTTTTATTCATCCAGTTTATTGAGCCCAATTATTACAAAAATATAATGGAAGCTCAGAAGACGTATATGGAGAATTATCTTTCAGGAAAAGTATCGGAAGAACAAATGGCTCAAACGCTGGATAAAATGGATGCTGAAGCCGTTAAAATGACACCGGTTTCAAATCTGGTAAAAGGACTTATAGGGGGAGTAATTTTCGATGGCATCATTGCTTTGATTGTTGGAGCTATCATGAAGAAAAAGCCTGAAATGTTTGATACCACTTCAACAGGAGGCGTAATATAATTAACATATGGACATTTCGGTCATTGTACCATTACTAAACGAAGAAGAATCTCTTCCGGAACTTTGCCAGTGGATAGAGCGGGTGATGCGTGAAAATTCGTTCACCTACGAAATCCTGCTTATCGACGATGGCAGCTATGATAATTCATGGACTGTAATACAGCATTTACATTCATCAGACGAACGTATAAAGGGCATAAAGTTCCGCAGGAATTACGGTAAATCTGCTGCCCTGAACACAGGGTTCAAAACAGCCGCCGGCAATGTTGTAATTACAATGGATGCTGATCTTCAGGATAGCCCCGATGAAATACCAGGGTTGTATAAAATGATAACCGAAGATGGTTACGACCTGGTTTCCGGATGGAAGAAAGTAAGGCACGATCCTTCGCTTACCAAGAACATACCTTCCAAATTTTATAATGCCATGACCAGCCGGATGTCGGGAGTAAAACTTCACGACCATAATTGTGGTTTAAAAGCTTATAAAAAGGATGTGGTGAAAAGCATTGAGGTATATGGCGAAATGCACCGCTATATCCCGGTTATCGCCAAATGGAACGGATTTAAAAAAATAGGGGAGAAGGTTGTTGAACACCGCAAACGCAAGTTCGGTGTAACCAAATTTGGTGTTAACAGGTTTGTTAACGGACCACTCGACCTGATTTCAATCATGTTTGTATCCAAATTTGGTAAAAAGCCCATGCATCTTTTTGGAATGTTGGGAATGCTTCTCTTCCTGATAGGATTTGCCATTGCTGGAGTGCTTGCTTATGCCAAGTTTTTCCTGGCTGAATATAAAATGACAGATCGGCCTCTTTTTTATTTCGGTTTGCTCAGCATGGTTTTAGGAACACAACTTTTCCTCACCGGTTTCCTTGCCGAAATGGTGGCACGCAATTCGCCCGAGCGAAATCATTACCTGATTGAAAAAGAACTCTTTTAAGAACACCTCCGCATTGAACCTGAATACAACCGAATGGAAAAAAGAAGGGTTATTATAATTGGTACAGCATATCCATTCAGGGGCGGGGGAATGTCGACTTACAACGAAAGGCTTGCCCGGGCATTTATGCAACGCGGCGACCTGGTTACCATTTATACTTTCAGTCTCCAATACCCAGGCTTCCTTTTCCCGGGCAAGACGCAGTATTCAACGGAACCGCCACCACCTGATCTCGATATAAAAGTTGCCGTAAATTCAGTAAATCCGTTAAACTGGATTAAAGTCGGGCGCGAAATCAAGAAGCTGAAAGCTGATATTGTTGTGATCAGGTATTGGATGCCGTTTATGGCACCATGCCTGGGAACGCTTGCCAGGATTATCAGGCGCAATAAAAAGAGCAAGGTCATTGCGATTACCGATAACATTATACCACACGAAAAAATGCCAGGTGGGAACCTGTTATCTAGCTATTTTGTAAAGAGTTGCAATGGTTTTATTGCCATGTCGCGAGCCGTGCTTTCCGACCTTGATACATTTGATAAAAAGCGCCCTCGCTTGTATTCGCCGCACCCGTTGTACGATAATTTCGGCAAAAAAGTACCCGCCTTGCTGGCAAAAAAACATCTCAACCTGGATGTTGACACAAGCTACATTCTTTTTTTCGGTTTTATACGCGAATACAAAGGTTTAGACCTGTTAATCAAAGCTTTTGCCGACAATCGTTTCAGGACGTTGCCGGTAAAACTACTGGTTGCAGGTGAGTTTTACATCGATGGGAAACCTTACCTCGAACTCATCGATAAACTTGGCTTAAAAGACCTTGTTGTACTACACACTGAATTTATCGAAAACAGCGAAATCGTTTATTATTTCTGTGCTTCCGATATCGTAGCCCAGCCATACCGGGATGCAACCCAAAGTGGAGTTACACAAATTGCCTACCATTTCGAAAAGCCAATGCTGACAACCAATGTAGGCGGTCTATCCGAAATGGTGCCCGATGGAAAGGTAGGTTACGTGGTTTCGCCTGAGGTAGATGAAATAAGTGAAGCTTTACTTCGTTTTTTCAATGAAAACAAATTGGATGAATTTAGTACGAACGCTGCAATCGAAAAAAAACGATTCAGCTGGGAGTTGCTCCTCGACCGGATTGAAGCAGTTGCTTTGGGGAAAGACGACATAAACTACTGAAAATAATTTATTTACAGATAAAGTATTGTTTGTCAAATTCCGATTGGACAAAACTTTTTTTGGAAAACAAAGAATAAAATCTACGCAATGCTAATCAGAAGTAAAGCTCCATTACGATTGGGACTGGCCGGAGGTGGTACCGATGTATCGCCTTATTCCGATTTATTTGGTGGCGGAATTCTGAATGCAACCATCAATCTCTATGCGTATGCCAGCATTGAACCGACCGAAAACGGAACTATAGTTTTCGAAACTGCGGATGGAAGCCAGGTAAAAGCTTTTTCGGCGAAAGCCGAAGTAAAACCAGAAGGAATTTTTGATATTCATGCAGGAATTTATAACCGTATTGCAAAAAAGTATACTGATAAAGAATTATCCTTCAGGCTCATAACTTCAGTGGATGCTCCCCAGCAATCGGGCCTTGGTACTTCATCAACCCTGGCTGTTGCAATACTTGGCGCTTTTGTTGAATGGTTAAAACTACCTTTGGGCGAATACGATATTGCCCAGCTGGCATATGAAATCGAGCGTTTCGACCTGGGCATGGCAGGAGGGAAGCAGGATCAATATTCAGCCACA
>CALCJE010000187.1 GCA_937965665.1 uncultured Bacteroidales bacterium | reverse complement strand
TGTCAATGAACTTGTTCTTTAACTTTATGCTATTTGTGTTTTGAACACTCTTAATCCGAAATCCCGAATCCCTGCCTGTTGACGCAGTCAGGCAGGCGTAATCCCCAATCATTTCCTACCCTTTAAACCCCTGGTAAGGCTGCCGCATCAGTATGGAGCGGCCGAGGGTAATTTCGTCGGTATAATCCAGTTCGTCGCCTACCGGTATACCGCGTGCTATAATCGAAATATTAACATCATACTGTTTCAGCACCTTAAACAGGTAAAAGTTGGTGGTATCGCCCTCCACGGTGGCAGGCAGGGCCATAATAATCTCTTTAAATGCGCCCGATCCTGCTTTTTCAATCACCGGTTCAATGCTCAGGTCCGAGGGGCCTATGCCCTCAACCGGCGAAATAATGCCGCCCAGTATATGGTAAACGCCCTTGTACTGACCGGTGTTTTCAATAGCCATCATATCCCTGATATCCTCAACAATACACAGGGTGCTGTGGTCGCGTTTGGCATTGGAGCAAATATCGCATACTTCGTGGTCGGAAATATTGTTGCAAACGCTGCAATACCTGATTTCGCTCCGCAGTTTCAGGATGCTATCGCCCAGGGCAGCGGCTATTTCGGGTTTCTGTTTAAGCAGGTGCAGGGCCAGCCGCAGTGCAGTTTTTTGACCAATGCCCGGCAGCCTCGATAATTCGCCTACCACATTTTTTAATAATACCGATGAGTAATTGCCCTCCATTTTATTTTGTTTACTGCGCTGTAACCGCTGTTTCCGGCTGATTTATTTTGTAAAATTGCCCTTCAAAAGTAGTCAAATTTTATGCTTTTATACCACCAAACGCGTATTTGAGGGCTTGAAAATATTTTGATGTTCCGGAAGTGTTAAGGTATAGATAAATAAATGATCATTTGTAATTCAATTCATTGTTGTCCTGTTAAATTTGATCTCGTCCCTCACGCCTGCTTGTTGCAGACAGGGGATTTAATTCAATTACATATTCTGTTTTCTACCCATATGATGCCCCTAACGGGGCAGTCCCGTAGGGACTAGATGTTGGTAGAATAAGAGTAACCCTGGTAGGATAAGTCCCGTCAGGGACGAAATAATAGCAAGGGATTAAGCGTGTCTGATATGTTTTAATTTGACAATTGCAAATTCAATTCAGATTGTAGAATTAATAAGAAAATCGGATACGTATTTTTCCTTTTGTACTTTTCCCTTGATAGAAAAGTACCAACTTAGCAGCAATCTCATGCTCCCTGCTGAGAAAGCTTATATTTATGGCAACATGATGGAACAACCTTGCCTGATGCAAGCAGGGGTTTGGCTTTTAAGATGATTTTCAGGGTGTAGTGACCGGCCTTATAAAATTTCAGTAGTTTTCGCGGAAGGTTTTTGCGCGAAGGGTACACCAAGCCATGCAGAAATGAGCCACGGTGAAATGCCAGGCATTGGCTTAATATACCTTGGCGAATGGCTTGCGTGGCGTGGCTAAAACCTGACATAGAAAACAATGAAATTTTATACAGCCTTGACATTTTGTTCCTTTTGTGTCAAGACAAAAGGAAATAAATATTAATCTATATGTTATTTTTCGATTTCTTTCATCCGCCACATCAAAATAAATTTTAGCAAATTTGCGTTTATTAACCGCACGAAAAAAACAAAAAATGAAATTACTAAAGCTTACCTTATTACTTACCATGCTATTACAGGGCGGGCCGGCTTTGCTGCTTGCGCAGAATGTTACCGACAGCAAAGGCCTGAAACAGGGCGAATGGCGCAAACTCAATGCCGATGGCAAGCTGGTATACCAGGGCCGCTTTAAAGATAATATTCCCCAGGGTACGTTCACTTACTATTTCGAAGATGGAAAAGTGAGGTCGAAACTCACCTATTCCGAAGATGGTAAGTCGGCAACGGGTATTAATTACCATCCGAACGGAAAGAAAATGGCTGAGGGCGAGTACCTCGAAACAAAGAAAAACGGCCTGTGGAAATACTATAATGATAAGGAAACACTGTCAGCCGAGGAGTTTTATCAAAAAGGCGTTCCGACCGGTTTATGGAAAACATATTATGACGATGGCAAACTGCTCGAAGAATGCCCTTACCAGGATGGCCTGAAAGAAGGCATTTGCCGGCAGTATTTTACGGATCACAGCCTGAAGTCGGAAGTAAGTTTTGCGAAAGGCAAGCTCGAAGGCCCGTCCACATTTTATTATCCTAACGGTAAACCCATGCTTACCGGCAAATCGAAAAACGACCTGCGCGAAGGCACCTGGACCGCCTTTAAGGAAAATGGTGAAAAGGAAAACGAAATCGTATACCAGGCAGGGGTTGTAGTGAGCGAAAAATACTACGACAAAGCCCGCGAAGCCGAACTGAAGAATGATGTAAAGGCGATTCCCGAATAGTTATTTCTTTTCGCCCAGGCCGGGGTTGCCGGTATCGAGTATAGCTTTCCATTTACCGTCGGCCTGTTTAGTCCAGATGGTAGCATATTTCCCAACGCCCATAACTGAATCGGTGGCTTTGTCCTTCAGCTGGTAGGTTCCGTAGGTGTACCCCAGCTCGCCCGAAGCAGCCATTTTCTCAAACAAAGGTTCCCAGGTAAGGGTGAAAGCAGTGTCGCTTTCGGCCAGCAGCGATGCCCTGATGGAATCATAACCTACTATCGGCATATGGTTGGCATTTAGCATCACACCTGCCGAATCGAACATGGCCAGGAAAGCAGCATTCATTCCTTCTTTAGCCGACATAGCTGAATAATAGCGGTCGGTTTCCGACAGCGACATGCGGTTATTTTTGGGATTGCTGCCTTTGCATCCGGCTAAAGCGATTATAGCAACAATCGAAATACCAATGCATAATGTGGTTATGTGATTTTTCATACGCTTTTGGTTTGTTTAAACGTGCATTAATATTTATGCCTTGAGATCGGTGTAATTATTTATGTCTTTCAAAATTAATAAGGTAATAAGGTGATTGTCATTTTATCACTTGATTTACTATGGTTAAGTAGTAAGAATAAGGTTTTATCAACCTTATTGTAAATTTAAAACCTTAGTAAAAATATTCACCTCATTACAGTAGTCCTTATTCCCTTATTTTTAAATTGTGCTTGATTGTTGTATCGAACTCGCGTTAATATAGGATAAGTCACTGATTACATGCCTCCCGGTTTCCCTGAGCCGTGGTATCGACTGGTGCCCCGTGGCAACCAGGATACAGTTACATTGCAGTTCACCTGCAACTTCCGAATCGTGAATGGTATCCCCGATCAGGGTGGTTTGCATGGGGTCCAGCCCCGATTCGGCCAGGTAGTTCCGGGCATTTTCAATTTTGCCGCCGCCGTAGTGATCGCCTATACCGCCAATAAAATCAAAATATGGGTAAATGCCCAGGTTGGTTACCGATTTTATAAGTTCATCATGCTGCATGGCCGAAACAATGGCCTGGCGGTACCCTTTATTTTTGAATTTTTCGAGTGTTTCAACGGCAAAAATCGTCAATCCGCAGGCCGGCAAAGCTTGCAGGTACAGGTTTATAAACTCCATGGCTACGGGTTCCCAGGGTTCAAGGTTAAAGTCGAAACCAACTTTTTTGTAATACTCAATTACCGGGAAGGTGAACACTTCGCGGTACGATGCAAGGGTAAGCTCGGGCAGTTTCCTGGCTTGGAGCATCGTATTTATCGATTCGAGGCAGATGTCGGCATCGTCGAGCAGGGTGCCGTTCCAGTCCCATATTATGGTTTTTTGTTGCGTTGCAGGCATGAAGTAAGGTATGTTGCTATGGATTTAAAACAAAGCTAAATTGCTGAAAAAACGGATGCAAATACCTGCTGCACTAAAATTTTGTTGGCGTGCAGGCATCTGTCCCGGACTTTTAAAACGTCTTCCGGCAATACTTATCGGTGCTTATCCATTTGTGCTCATTCGATTTCATTTGTGCCCATTTGTGGAAAAACTCAACCCAAACTATAAGAATTCCATTTATGTTTTTCGCTTTCGCGATACAATATTATCTTTGTAATGTATTTTAACCATCAAACATTATGATTCAGCGCATTCAAACCGTATATCTCTCACTTGCCATTATTGCCCTGTCACTGGTTTTTGCCTTTCCGTTGGCACAGTTTTTTGCCGAAAACGGGGCTTATGTTTTTTCGGTTACGGGTCTTAAAAATATGGTTCCCGGCGAGCCTCCGGCATTCAATGCAATGCTGTTCCTGCCACTTGTTGTTTTTACAGCAGGCATTGTCATACTCGACCTGTTTACTATTTTCCGGTATAAAAACCGCGGTTTCCAGGTGAAACTTACCAATATAGCCGTTTTGGCTACCATTGCGCTGATCATGGGTATTTTCTTCCTCTATATCCCAATGATTGAAAAGAAAATAAACATTGTTCCCGATTACCGCAAAGCTTTTGGTATTTACATGCCCTTGGTTGCGCTTGTTTTCCAGGTAATGGCCAACAGGGCGATAAAGCGTGATGATAAGCTGGTGCGCTCGGCTGACAGGCTGAGGTAGGGATGTCGGATGTCGGATGTCGGATGTCGGATTTCGCCTGCCTGACTGCGTCAGCAGGCAGGGATTTCGGATTGCGGATTGGGGATTTTGGAGGTAAGTTTTGGATTTTGAGACTTGGATTTTGAGACTTGGATTTTGAGACTTGAAACCCTTTAAACCCTTCAAACAATCAAAACCTCTAAAACCAGGCACTTGGAACCAGGAACCAGGAACCTGGAACTTTGAACCTGGAATCTTGAACCTTTATCCTGTAACTGCAGCCTCTCATTCCCTGGCAGGCAGTCTACCGTTGTTTTTCAAACACTTCCAGCCCGCGTATATCCTTTCTGTCGATAATAAACCGCACGCAGGTGATTACATGATGAAATCCAGAATTGCCCGCGGCCCCGGGATTGATATGAAGCAGTTCGTGCTTTTTATCATACATCACTTTCAGGATATGCGAATGCCCGCTTACGAATATACCCGGCTTTTCGGCTTCAATCATCATCCTGGCTTCCTTTTCGTACCTTCCGGGGTACCCGCCAATATGGGTCATCAGTACCTTAATGCCTTCGCAGTTAAAAACCTGGTACCGGGGGAACATGCTCCGCAGTTCAGTGCCATCGATATTGCCATACACGGCTTTCAGCGGTTTAAAGGCCGCAAGTTTATCCGCGGTTTCCACATTGCCAATATCCCCCGCATGCCATATTTCGTCGCATTCAGCCAGGAAATCGATCACCCGCGGATGTATCGAACTATGGGTATCACTTAAAAGACCGATGTGTAGCATGGGTTACGATGTTTCAAAGTTTCGGGGGTTTCAATGTTTCAGAGTTTCAATGTTTCATTTGTTCAATTGTTCAATTGTTCGAATGTTCAATTATTAAGTTGTTCAAATGTTCCATTGCTCCAATGACCCAATTTTAATATTCTCAAAACCAGTTTTTCTTTTTCATATAAAAGTACATCACCAGTCCCATGGTGGTTAACCCAAGCAGGAACACGGGGTAGCCATATTTCCAGTGCAGTTCGGGCATAAAGTCAAAATTCATCCCGTAAATACTCGAAACCAGGGTCATGGGAATAAAAATGGTCGAAACCAGCGTCAGCGTTTTCATGATGCTGTTCATGCGGTTGGCATTGTTGGCCATCAGCAGGTCCATCATCGAAGCGATCATATCGCGGAAGCTGTCGATAGATTGGGTCAAAAAAGCCAGGTGATCGTTCACATCGCCCAGGTATTGGCGGGTATATTCGCTAATCACGCCCGATTCTTCGTGGGTCAGGTAGCGGAGTTCCTCGCGCAGCGGGTTAACGGTTTTGCGCAGCAGCACCAGGTTTTTCTTTAACCTGAGGAATGAATGCGACAGTTCGTTGGTTGGATTATCGATCAGCAGCCTTTCCAGATCCTCAATTTGTTCTTCGGTATTATCGAGCAGGTAATAATAATTATCCACAATATGGTCGATAAGCAGGTAGCAGAGGTAATCTTCCTGTCGGGTGCGCCCTTTTCCTTTACCGGTTCGCAGGCGTTCAATAATCTCGCTAAATACATTATTGCCTTTCTCCTCGAATGAAATCAGGATATTGGCTCCCAGGTATAAACTGATTTGCTCCGACTCAATGAACTGTTCTTTTTCATTCCAGGTCAGGTTTTTAAGCGTAACAAACAGGCTTTGATCCAGGTCTTCAATTTTGGGCATATGCTCAACATTGAAAATATCCTCAAAAATAAGCGGGTGCATTTCGAAATGATTTGCCAGTTTCTGCAATTCGTCCGACTGGCTGAACCCTTTCACGATGATCCAGTTCGTGGTTAGTTCTCCCTGCAGTTCGATGGCCTTATCAACCGAAATATTTTCATATTCCCTGAAGTTTTCGTCGTCGTACACCAGCATATTAATCACGGTTTCCCCCGTTTTGGTCCCGGTATACACAGCGCTTCCCGGGGGCATGCCGGCTTTTTTGCTCAGGTGTTGTTTTTTCATTTCAGGCCAGCTTTTTAAATTAAGTTAAATGTGCTGAGATATTGCTAAGGGGAATTATGCCCGGTATTGCTGCCACATTGGTTTTATTGCTTTTAACGATATAGGGTGTAAGCAAATCCAACACCAAAGGTTTCCCTGAATTGTACAATATCCAGGAAGCTAACAGGCGCTTCCTTGGTGATGGCTTTTTCATCATAAATCAGCATGGTCGAAATATTCATCGACAAATATTTGTTCACTTTCATCAGGATGTTGTTTTCCCAGCTTACAATAAGTTTATTGGGCCTGTCGCGATAGTTGCTGAATATATCAAGCTTCGACATCAGGTTCACATTTTTAAAAACGTCTTTCTTGAAAATGGCATTCACTGATCCGCCTACCTGCCAAAGCGTTGTGTTGTCGCCATAAATCCCATACGCGCCTTCTTTGCGATGGGTAAGTGACGAGTCGTTAACAACCGTAAGGCGCGAACCCACGGGGGAAATAAAAAGCGAGAAATAAGTTACCGGTTTATAATTCAGCCCGAGTGAGAGCTGGAAATAGGCCGGGGCCATAAAATTGGAAATGTGAACAGAATCATTCGGGTACGTATACCCTTTCGAAAATTGCGATTTAAACTCGAAGAAACCCGTGTAATCCCAGTGTTTCCAGGCATAAATACCAGCTTTTGTAAGTAAATCGATTTTATCGTCGGTTTTTCGCAGCCCGGTTGAACTCTGCTGTTTTGATAGCCCATAGGCGATCCCTACATAATTATTCCAGGTAAAACTTCCCCTTTTGTAATCCTTGTAAATATTTAAAAGCAGGTTCGACGAAATGGAGTTTTCGCCTCCTTTCACCCAGTTGGTGAAAGTGGTTTGCGAAAAACCCAGTGCCGATTCGTATTTCGATTTCCAGTAGGTAGTATCTTCTTTGGGGTTATTGGCTTGTAGTTGCATTGTTAAGCTAACCAGTAAAGCAAGAATCGCAAAGTTCTTCATTGTTTGTTTCAGTTTGTGCGATCAAAGGTAGTATGTTACAGCAAGTTGGCCAAAGTATTTCGGGTAATTTTTCAGTTGTCAGGATAACTTTGTAAAATTATTAATTAACTCTGATTGTTGTAAATTGCTGATTAATGATGGATTGGCCATTATTGCCTTGATTAAATTGTTTTGATTTACACGGTAATCAATTCCTGTAATGCTGAAAACACAGGCAAAAGGAAAGCCGGTCATCAATGGCCGGCTTTTACTTTGCAGCTTTAATAATGCTGTTATTTTTTTTCTTCTAACAAGTCCCTGATTTCGGCAAGCAGAACTTCCTGTGCAGACGGAGCAGGAGGGGCTGCAGGTGCTGCAACTTCTTTCTTTTTGGTAGCATTAAATCCTTTTATAAGCATAAAAAGAACAAATGCAATCACTAAAAACGAAATTACTGCGGACAGGAAACTGCCGTATTTCACCGCACCCCAGGTGAGTTCAGCAATATTTTTAACACCGGCTGCATCGAGTGCAGGGTTTAATAATAGGGGTGTGATAACATCCGCAATAAGCGAATTTACAATGGCACCAAAAGCACCGCCAATAATAACGGCAATTGCCAGGTCGACAACATTGCCTTTCATGATAAAGTCCTTGAATTCTTTTACGAGGCTCATTTTGATTTGTTTTAAAGTGAATAAAAAGGTTTATTGTTTGGTATTTAATTATTTATGTTCGAGTGAATATGCGAATGCTATGGCAAACGTTTCGCGGAACTGGGTCCGGGGCCCGTGGGTAACACCTTCTTTATCAGTATATTTTATGTTGTCGTCATAGATCAGCATGCTGGTAAACGCCACCGAAATATATTTATTAACTTTCATCAGGATATTGTTTTCCCAGCCCACAACTATATTCTGGGGATTATGCCGGTAATCGGAAAACAAATCCAGTTTCGACATCAGGTTTACATTCTTCATGATGTCCTTTTTAAATACTGCATTTACCGATCCGCCGACCTGCCATAAAGTACTGTTATCGCCTATTACTCCGAAAGCACCGATCAGGTTGCCTTTATCATCCTTGGTATTGGTTAGTGCAGGGTCGTTTACAACAGTTAACCGCGCCCCGATAGGCGAAATAAAAACAGCTAAATAATTTACCGGCTTATAGTTTAACCCGATTGAAAGCTGGAAATACCCCGGGGCCATAAAATTTGAGATGCGGACGGAATCGTTTGGATAATTGAAACCTTCGTTGAACTGCGATTTGAACTCAAATAAACCAGCGTAATCCCAGTTGTGCCAGGCGTTTATTCCTCCTTTGGTCAGGAGATTGATTTTATCGTTGGTTTTACGGATTTTCGGATCTGTTTGCTGCATATTGAGCCCATAGGCTAATCCCAGGTAATTGGTCCAGAATACTTTACCCTTTGCATACATCTTATAAATATTGAGCATGCCGTTTATGGCCAGCGCATTCTCACCGCCGGCTGACCAGTTGGTAAACGAAGTCTGCGAAAACCCTAGCGAAGCCTCGTATTTCGACTTCCATGCCGTATCGGCATCCTGGGCAAAAACATTGAATTGAATACTCAAAAATCCAACAACCAGTAACAGAATCAACGATAATTTTTTCATAGCGAATAGAATTGGTTTGTAACTGCCGTTTTTCAAAGATAATGCATTGATTAGGGAAATGCAAAAAAAATGCATTTATAAATGCACTTAGACTGAGTAACAATTCCAGATTGAGAATTGTTTACATTTTCTGATCCAATAATTGAAGAAGCTGTAAAAGATGTGCGGGCGGACTTTCCGGAAACACTAACCGGGCAATCAGCTATATCTTTCTTAAACCGGTGGCTTTGATCCACCCGATACTGCCATTCGAGATGCGGATTTCCTGCCAGTCGGCAACATTGTCTAATAAAGTTACTTTTGTGCCTTCGTGAAGTACAAATATATCTTTACTGTTTTCGTCGGGCGAACTTTTAATATTTACAGTGGGCTCAAATACAATGGCTTCGTGGTTATTTTCCATGTAATGATTTCGTTGCGCAGCTGCAACCACTCCTATGGTAAATAAGAACATAATGAAAATACCCGCCCAGAAACTGATTTTCTTCACCAGGAGCACAGGTATGGCAATATATACAGCAAGCAGGAGCAGGGCAAGGGAGAGGAGGAGAATGTTGGTTACGGCATAAGCATCCACATTCATCATATTTACGATGTGTTTCCACCATCGTTTATAAAAAAGCTCAGGCACGGTTTCAACCTTATCCGTAAGCCTGTTATTCACCACTTCAATATTGTGCCTTATATCGCTGTTGTTGGGCGACAGCTTCAATGCTTTTTCATAATATAAAACAGCCTGTGCATTTTCATTATTCCTGAAATATGCATTGCCGAGGTTATAATACAGCGCGGCCGACTCATACCCATTATCGATAATTTTTCCGTACAATTTAATAGCCTGGTCGAAGTGCATGCTGTTATAAGCCTTTGCTGCCTCATCGGCCAGTTGCTCCGGGTTCTGGCAAACGGCATGAAATGTTACCAAAACAAAGGTTGCAATTGCAATGGCTGTCTTTTTACATTTCATAATCTTGATTTTTGTATGGATGGTTTTAATCGGGGGGTAATGATTGAATCCTTTTATTTGAGTACCTGCTCGGTTTCAGTAATGGTTTTGATGGCAAGTTCGTATAATTGCTGCATATTCAGGGCTTTGCCTTCGGGTGCATAGCGCGCAAAATTACAATCGTTGAGTGTTGCCATAAAGCGGTCAGTTAACCCGGGGTTCACGTTGCGCGATTCAAGCTGTTCGCGGGCTGTATTTAATGACAACATCGACATGGGTACATTGAATTTATGGCTGATGTAACCCCACAATGCAAATGCTATTTCCTCATGGAAAGCGTCGCTCTGCCCGGCATCAAGAAGTCTTTTTGCTTTTTGAAGACGTTTTACGGCTATTCGGGTTGCCTTTTTCCGCTGCATAAGCATCGCATCACCCCTTAGCTTCATATTCCGTCGGTATAACCAGAGGAAGATGATGAATCCAAGTACAGGCAACAACAGCAAAAGCCAGTACAAAGTGCTGCCGTAGAACCGGTTTCCCCGCATTACAAGGTGCAACGGAGGTTCCATGAGGTAATGAATATCGTTGCCCAGGTACTTGATGTCGCCCTGGTTGTTGGCCTCTGCTGATGATCCGCTGCCTTTATGAACCTTAATCCTGAATTTTTCGGAACTCAATTCAATATAATCGTGTTTTGCAGGACTGAAGTACGAAAATTGGATCGGATTAATTTCAAAAATCCCGGATGCCCTTGGGATAATCAGGTATTCGTAGGTACGGGTGCCTGACAGCCCACCCTTATTGTTGAAGTTATCTATTATTTTGGGTTCGTACACTTCAAAATCAGGCGGGAAATTAATAACAGGTTTTTCAATCAGGCTCAGGTTGCCGGTTCCCGAAACAGCAACCCTGAGTGTGATACCGTCGTTGGTATTTACTTCTGAGCGGTCAATCTGGGCTTTCATACTGAATTGCCCCACTGCGCCACCATAATCGAGTGGGCGGTTATCAGCCGGAAGCGGTTTAACATTGATATTTAACGTGTTCGAATGTAGTGTTTTTCGAACATTCTGATAGTCTGTGCCAAAAAAGGAATCATCCATCATGCCCTTAAAAAAGGGATCATTCCCAAAAAACGGGTCGTCGGCAAACGGGTTTTTGGTTTTAACCTTTACCTGGTATATCACATTCTGCACCAGTTGATCAATGGTGAGCATGCCCGATTTTTGCGGGAAAAGCGCTGCTTTCCTGATTTCGGCAACGGTGTAGCGTTTACCGTTAAAGGTTTCGGAATATTGCGGAAACTGGGTGGCATCTTTCAGCAGATCCTGGGCCCAAAATCCGGGGTAGGAGGGAATCTTCTCGGGCGCGTCGATCTGTAAACGGTTGGTAGGGGTGTATAGTTTAAAAGTTACGGTAACCTGTTCGCCCTGGTATGGGTTGTTCTTATCAACAACGGCCTTCAGGAAAATATTATTTCCAATGTTATCATTAGCAGGAACTTGCTCTTTCTCCTGCTGAATATTATTCTGTGCCGGCGGTGCTGAACGCTGGCTTTGATTCAGCACAGTAATGGTAACCGGGTTCGACATATATCGTTTCCCTTTCACCGTGATTACAGCCTGGGAAATTGTAAAAGTACCTGCTTTGGTGCCCTGGAGTATAAAAGTAAACGACATTGAACTTGAGTATTCAATCTTGCCGTTCACATTCATAACCTGCTGACCACTCGACAGCATGGGCCCGGCCAGGATATCGAAATTCGTAATTTCGGGGCTCATGAAATTGCTGCCCTCAGCATTTATGGTGTAGGTAAGCTGGAACTGCTGGCCCAGGGATACCTGCCGTGGTGCCTGTCCTGAAAAACTGATGTTTTGGGCCAGCAAAAGGCCCGGTACTACAAGCAGGAAAAAAAGTATCAGTTTACGTTTCATATTCAGGTTGTTACTGTTCAGCTTTGAGCAGTGTAGTCAGTTTTTAACCGGGGTGTAAATTTCGTTAATATCCCGGTTCTCCAATAATTATTTATTTCTCACCCAATCGTCCAGGGTACTATCTCAAACGCTTTACCAATCTTTCTCAGGCTGGCTGATTGTCGGGTTGTTTTGTTTGTTTTTAGTTTTTTCTAAGGTTCGTTTCTCGTTGTTATTCATGGCATTGAGCATGCGGTCGGCATCCTGTTTCGACATGTTGGGCTTGGGCTGCGGCTGTTTTTGCTGCTGCTGCTCCTGCTTTTTTTGTTCTTTTTGTTGTTGCTTTTTATCCTGCTGCTGTTTCTTTTCCTGCTGCAGTTTCGTCATGGCATAGGCAAGATTGTACCTGGTGTCTTCATCTTTAGGGTCTTCGCGAAGTGCCATTTTGTAAGCATCAATACTTTCCTTGTATTTTTTGCTTTGCAGAAGTGTATTACCCAGGTTGTAGAAAGTATTTGCCTTATGAATTTCCTTTGTACCCGACTGTGCCACTTTGAGGTATTGAGCCGCAGCCTGGTCGTAGTTTTGCTGCTTGTAAAGCGAATTGCCGAGATTATAAGTTGCCTTCTGTGAGTTGGGTGCTTTGGTTAATGCCTTACGATAGTTGATCTCGGCTTCTTTGAAATGGCCGTCCTTATAGGCCTTATTACCCGAACGCACCAGTTTTTGTGCAGGTTGCGCCAGAACACAACCAGCAGATAAGAGAAGAACCATGATTATTATACTCCTCATTGGCTATTGGTAGTATTTGTGTTGAATAATTTTATTTTTCCTGCCAGGCGCCCTTTCCGATCAGCAATCAGTGACTCAGCTATTATTAATAAGAGCGCTGCCATCACAAAGAACTGAAAACGGTCTTCATAATCGGAGAAAAAAGCTTCGTTGTATTCTGCTTTTTCCAGTTTGTTTATCTGGTCGAAAACTTCCTGCACCCCTGATTGCGAGTTGTTAGCTCTTACAAAGATTCCCTTTCCTGCCTTCGCAATGTCCTGCAGCATGGCTTCATCAATGCGGGTGATGACTGTAATGCCCTGTGCATCTTTTTTATAACCGATTTGGGTATTCCCGCTATACACAGGTATGGGCGCGCCTTCGGGCAAGCCTATACCGATTGTATACACACGTATGCCTTTTGAGGCAGCTTCCTGGGCTGCTTCCACTGCGTTATCTTCGTGGTTTTCGCCATCAGTAATTACGATGATCGCTTTACTTTGTTTTGTATTCCCGAAACTGGATGCACTGGTTTCGATGGCATCGCCTATAGCCGTTCCCTGCACGGGAATCATACCCGGCGTGATATTCGACAGGAAAAGCCTGGTGGCTGAATAATCGGTGGTTAGCGGCATTTGTACATACGATTTGCCTGCAAACACTACCAGGCCAACGCGGTCGTTTTCGAGTTTTCCCAACAGATGAATTATAGCTTGTTTCGCACGTTCCAGCCGGTTAGGCGTAATATCCTGTGCAAGCATACTGTTCGAAACATCGAGCACAAAAACCATGTCCACACCTTTACGCTTTATCTTTTCGAGTTTCGAACCGGTTTGCGGGTCGGCAAGACCAATTACAATCATAATCCAGGCCAGCGACCAAAGTATAAACTTGAGTATGACCCGTATGCCGGAATATTCAGGAACAAGCTTCAGAATCAGGTTCAGTTCACCGAAAGTGGAAAGTGCTTTTTTCTTTCGCAGGCGTGCATACACAAACAACAGCACCAGCACAGGAATGAGCAGCAGCAGGTAAAGAAATTGTGGATGAGCCAATCGGAACATAACAACTAATTATAGGTTAAGGAACTAATTTAAGCACTGCAAAACGAAAAACAAATTCGAGGGTGAGCAGCAGCAGCGCAAAAATTAAAAAAGGCATGAACTCTTCCTTTTTGCGGTTGAATTCGGTAACATCAATCTTCGACTTTTCGAGCCTGTCAATTTCTTTATAGACTTCCTGAAGCTTTTGACGGTTGGTAGCCCTGAAATATTTACCATTGGTAAGCGCAGATATTTTCTTCAGCAGTGCTTCATCAATCTGTACTTCCATGCGCTGGTATTGCAATCCATATTGCGTGCGCACCGGGAACAAAGCCGTACCCATGGTTCCCACTCCAATAGTGTATATCCTGATGCCGTACAATTCAGCCATCTCGGCAGCCGACTGCGGATCGATGGATCCCATATTGTTTATACCATCTGTTAACAGGATGATGACCTTGCTCCGGGCTTTGCTTTCTTTCAACCGGTTAATCGCGGTTGCCAGACCGTCGCCTATTGCCGTTCCATCATCAATCATCCCGAAGTTTATATCCTTGAAAAGATTGATTAACATGGCATGATTTGAAGTAAGCGGGCATTGTGTAAAGCTTTCGCCGCTGAATACCACCAGGCCGATGCGGTCGTCGGGTCGGCTGTTTATAAAATCAATGGCTACATCTTTGGCAGCTTCAATCCTGTTGGGTTTCACATCCTCGGCCAACATGGTGCTCGAGATATCCGTAGCCAGCATAATATCAATTCCTTCAACACTGATATCCTGGCGGTTCATATTGGTTTGAGGCCTGGCCAGGGCAAGAATCAAAAGTGTAATTGCCAGCATCCGGAGCCCGAACAGTGCATACCGTACATAATGCTTCCAGCCCTTTGTCATCTGGCGGAATACCGCTGTCGACGAAAGCTGCATCGGAACAGAGTAATGCCTGAGCTTATACCAGTACCAGGCAATTGCCCCTGGAATGAAGAGCAACAACCAGAGGTACACGGGGTCGGCAAAGTGAAGTCGTGCTATCATTCTTTTATCTCGGCTACTGTGGGTTGTAAGGTATTGTCAGTTGCGGGTTCTGGTTCGGTACTTACCGGCAAAGGTTTGGTTTCATTGATGAACTGCTTCGACCAGGTCATGCTGAGTTCATTTTCCCGGTTTTGGGGTATGGCTTTGGCAAATTTTGCAAAATCAGCCTGCATCAGCACGTTATTAAGCAACATACGAGCTTCGGGGTTGAGTCCTGCCTGGTCATACCTGTCAAGGATTTCGGAAGTAACCATTTCCATGGCTTCAATGCCATGCTGTTGTTGCAGATAGCGTCTGAGAATATCCGTTAATTCGGAGTAATATTCCTTTATTTTCCCGCTTTGCCATAGTTTCTTTCCATCGAGAGCATCAAGGCTTTGCAGGGCATCTTCCCAGGGCGGGCCTACTGTGCGGGTTATCACGGGGAAGAGCGGTTTATTAAGTCGTTTACGCCAGAAATAGTACCAAATCAGGGCTATAATCATCACAATAACAAGGGCTACCCCAAAATAGGGAGCGAGTTCCGAAAAGGTGATCGGAGCCTGAATAGGTCCTTTTATATCTCTGATTGCCTGGGTTGTATCAACAGCTACTGTTCTTACTTTCAGATAAATCCCTTCAGAAACCAACTCGTGCCGTGTGCTGTCGCCTGCATACGAATATAGTATGGTAATCGGGGGAATGTAATGAAAACCTGTGTCGAATGATGTGATTGATAAGGTTTGGCTGTAATTTACAAACTCTTTGCGGCTGGTACTGCTGGTATCAATTTTCGATTTTGAAGCTATTTCGACTGATGCGGTGAGGGTATCAGCCAATGAGGGCCAGTAAATTTTAGTTGCTTTTGGGAGGGTGGCATTAATGCGCAATTGTACCCTTTCCCCGATCCGGATGGATGAAGTATCGAGCGTAAGCACGGCTTTCTGCGCAAAGATGTCAGAAGCAGTGAATACAAATGTAAACAGCGCTAAACTGAAAAAAGAAAAAAGGTTTATTTTCAATTTCATATTTATCCTCAATGCCGCATTTCGCGAAGCGTAAAAAGTTTCATCAATGGTTTTACATAATCCTGGCCTGTGGGGATGCTCACAGTATCAATGCCTGATCTTTTAAAGATTCCATCGATGGTTTTCTCGTGGTTTTTCCACCACTTACTGTAAGTTTCGCGCACCTTGCTGCTCGAGGTATCCACCCACACGCGGCCTTCACTTTCCTTGTCATACACTTCCATCATCCCGATAGCCGGAAGCTCAGCTTCACGTGCATCGTAAACCCGAACAGCTACCAGGTCGTGCTTGCCTGAAGCAATTTTGATCGCAGGTTCAAATTCATGATCTATAAAATCGGAAATGATAAAAGCTGTGCAGTGTTTTTTAATGGCATTGGTCAGAAACCGCAATGCTTCCGAAAGATCGGTGCCCTGGCTTTCGGGTTTAAAGTCAATAAGTTCGCGGATAATCCGCAGTATATGGGTGGCCCCTTTTTTGGGAGGGATAAATTTTTCAACCTTGTCGCTGAAAAATATAACACCCACTTTATCATTATTCTGAATGGCCGAAAATGCCAGCACAGCAGCAATTTCAGTCATCACGTCTTCTTTAAATGATCCTTTGGTTCCGAATTCGTTGGAGCCGCTTACGTCTATCAGCAGCATAACCATCAGTTCACGCTCTTCATCAAATATCTTCAGGTAAGGTGTATTGAAGCGGGCGGTCACATTCCAGTCGATATTGCGGATATCGTCGCCAAACTGGTATTCGCGGACTTCGCTGAAAGCCATACCCCTACCCTTAAAAGCACTGTGGTAATGCCCCGAAAAAATATTTCGCGACAAGCCCCTGGTCTTTATCTCAATGCGCCTGACTTTCTTTAAAATCTCGGAGGATTCCACGGTTTTTCGATATTAAATGTTGGGATTGACTATAACCAAAGTTTGTGAAGAAGTGATAATTCAATGTAAGAATACTTTTAAACGATGTTATGCTGCGTATTTAGCAAAAGTGGTTTGCTCCAGTTTTCGGAAATCGTCGAAGTATAATCTTAAATTTTCGCATCACTTGGTATGTCTCACCCTGGTTATGGTACTTCAACCGAATTCAGGATTTCGTTGATTATGTCTTCGGAGGTTATATTTTCGGCTTCTGCCTCGTAGGTTAAACCGATGCGGTGGCGAAGTACATCGTGTGCCACAGCCCTGATATCCTCAGGAATCACGTATCCGCGTCTTTTTATAAAAGCATGGGCTTTGGCAGCCATTGCCAGGAAAATACTGGCCCTGGGTGATGCACCGTAACGGATCAGATCCTTGAATTTTTTCAGGTTGTAATCTGAAGGATACCTGCTGGCAAATACAATATCAGTGATATAGTTCTCAATTTTTTCGTCGAGGTAAACTTCTTTCACAATTTCCCTGGCCCGCTGAATATCAGAAGGTTTAAGTATTTTTCGGGTGGTGAGGATTTCGTTATTGATGTTTTGGCGAAGTATCAGTTTTTCTTCCTGTTTTAACGGATAGGTGATAACCAGTTTCAGCATGAACCTGTCGACCTGCGCCTCGGGTAACGGATATGTACCTTCCTGTTCAATTGGGTTTTGCGTGGCAAGTACCAGGAACGGGTCGGGCAGGGCATATGTTTTTTCGCCAATGGTAACCTGTTTCTCCTGCATTGCTTCGAGCAGGGCACTCTGAACTTTGGCTGGTGAACGGTTAATTTCATCGGCCAGGATAAAGTTAGCAAACACCGGACCCTTACGTACCTGGAACTCTTCACTCCGCTGGCTATAAATCATAGTTCCCACAACATCGGCGGGCAAGAGGTCGGGAGTAAACTGTATTCTGCTGAAACTAAGGTCAATGGAATTAGCCAGCGATTTAATGGCTAGTGTTTTTGCCAGGCCGGGAACACCTTCCAGTAAAATGTGTCCGTTCGAGAGTAAACCAATAATCAGCCGCTCAATCATCTGTTTCTGCCCAACGATTACCCGGTGCATTTCAAGGGTAAGCATGTCAACAAACGCACTCTCACGCTGTATCTTCTCGTTTAATTCACTGATATTGCTTTCTAACATTTCTGAGTCATTAAATTGATGTGCAAAAGTAAAAACAGCCTAAATTCAATCCCTTCAATTGGCTGTTAAAAAATGTTAATCAACCCGGGTTTCGAGCAACTTTTAACAATCGGTAACTTTATTCCTGTTTATTTGGAAATCCTTGTCAATTGTGGCATTTAAAAATATAGCATTAAAGTTGGGTACAAATGTCAACGCCTTTAAATTTGTGCCCGCTTCATTTTCAATACCGTATGAAAATAAACTTCCGGAATATGAACTGCCTGTTATTGGTTGAAACCGGAGAAGCCAACGCAAATCAGGCGATATCTCGCTATAAAAAGTGTAATTTCTATCCTCATGTTCATTATGTAAGTCCACAAAAAATAACCCCCGATCAGCCGGAGATGGCTGCCCGGAGGTTAAAGCTGCATTGCGCAAATAAATTGCTATGGCATGCCTATTTTAAATTTAATTTCTTTTTAATTTCTTTTGGAATGGCATCTTTGTGCACCATAATGGCAATGGTATTCAGCCTGATATAGGCTTCCGACATATTGAGGTAGCCTCCGTAATTGTTACTTTCGGCTGCCCAGGAATTCTTGGTACGGAAATATCTTTTACCATTCTGGTCTTTCACAGTGCCGGTGATGTGCATCAGGTGATCGTCGGTAGCCGAAAAATTGTCGAATGCGGCCTGCCTGGCTTCCGTGCTTATCATTTTTTCAGGTACAGGTTTCTCGAAGGTATAAAACTGGGCTCTGCGTTCTTTCTCGGATAACTTTTCCCATTTGGTCCGTTCGGTTCCATTCATATTTTCAATACTCACTTCGGGTACAATGGCTACCCCGTTTTTATGCGAAAAGCCTTTATCACTTACATCCCCGTCCCAATCCACCGTAAATCCTTTGCTCAAAGCAAAATCCATAATTTGCACCAGTTCATCGGGCGGAACATTGTAATAATTTCCTCCTGCCCAGTTATCCGGTACTTCGAGCGAGAAGGACGAGTAATAAGGATGGTGGGTGTACGATGTAATCTCAACGTAATCATCCGGGTTTATTTTTTTTGCAAATTCAAGCGGAGTAGTGGCTGGTGTGCCAAAAGTGGCGGGGATTTTGCCGAGATAGACATCAAGCACTGCTGAAATAGAACTTGACCACTCCGGCGAAAGTTTACCGGCGGGGTTTTTCGAAATAGCTCCAACCATCGCTTCGAGCAACGCTGCCATTTCGCCATGTGCCGGTTTGGTTTGCCCGTTTGCAAGGCCTGAATAAGCAGCCTCGGTCATTAACCCATATTCTTTAATAACATTCATTACGTCATGTGCCTGGCCACCTTCGCCAAAATTTGCCAGCCCATGCAGGCGCACATAATGCCTGGCTTTGGCTTCGTATGCTTTGTGAACACTGAACATTTCCGAAAGGTCGAAAGTGTCGCCGGTAAGCCTGATAAGTTCCGATTCAATAAAAGAAGTTGTAGCATAGCTCCAGCATGTTCCCGATGACGACTGGTCTTTTACAGGTGTAGCCGGCAAGTCGATCACCTTGGTGAAAATATATTTTTCGGGTAATGAGTCTTTAGTTGTTTGGGCAGGGAGCTGCAACGTAACAGTCAATACCAGCAATACAATAACAGTAAAGAATGTCAGATTTTTCATGTTAAATTCTAATTAATTGTGGAGCAAATATAACGAAAGCATATTACTGTAAACTGTTGACTAGAATAATAATTCAAAAAAAAATGACGATGCTGAAAAGGAAAAGACCTCCGGGAAAATTCCAGGAGGTCTTTTGAAATAAGGAATTCGAGTAAGAAACCGTTTCTGGTTGTTGCGAAACGGTTCGCAGCCAAATTAAGGAAGTATCGCGATAGTGTTCTTGAGTAATGCCTGGGTATATTTGGTGTTATGAATACCTAAGCTGTAATCCCTGAGGCAAAGCTGGAAGTTGATAATAGCTCCCATCTGAGCATTGGTAAGAGTAAGTTTTGGTAATGTAGCATTTTTGTCTTTCTGAGCCTGAGTCCAACCGGTTGTGCTGGCAGCCTGGAACATTGTTCCATTGTTTGCTTCACCATTCGGATTGTTAATAGGATCGTAAACATTCAGGTAACCATCATATTTATTGGTGGTTTTGGTAGCCCAAAGATTACTTTCAGCATCTGGGTTCCTGTTCAGAATATCAACACCGCCAACTTTAAGTTTTGCAGCAAGCTGATCGAGGAGCGCTTTGGTAGCATCCTGAACGCCTTTGTACAGGGTTCCACCAGTAGTTACACCAGTGTGGCAACCAGTTTGGTTACAACCTGCAACATTACCTGTTGCAAAGAAAGTGTGTCCGCCAACCCTGCCGGTTTGTGTAGCCATATGGCAATCCTGGCATGAAGCAACCGAAGTGTGAGGTGAATTCGAATAGGTTTCTGTACCTGCAAATTCAATACCACCTTTACCAGCGTAAACAGCACCTGCGGTTCCGTAGTGGGTGTGGGTTCTGTAACCCGGTTTCAGAACGTTAACCGAACGGGTAGGATCGTAGAAGGTAGCTGTCGGGAAGTTCTTCAAACTGTCGTAGTTCAGAATATTACCGTTAGTAGCTGAATTGGTGAATGGGCGTGGCTGGTGACATTTTACGCAAAGGTTGCTGATGTGTCCGTCAGCTGCCAGGTCGATAGTTTGTGCACCACCGTTAAAAGTCATTTTAACAGGAGCTACAGTGGTAAGTGCTGGTAAATCAGCTGTGGTGTAAGTAGTGTGCAGACTGCTGTGGCAGGTTACACAACTAATTTCACCAATCGCAGCTGTAGCAACAGTTGCATATGGGTTCGACCATTTGTGGGTTGTTGTATTTTCAACAAAAGCAACAGGAACATCATTTTTGGTTACATAAAGGAATGCTTCTGAAGCGTGGCAAGGAGTACATCCAGTGTTTCCTGATTCTTCGAATGCAGCTTCACCATAGCTGTGTTTCGAGAATTCATACTGGGTTGCAGCCAGTTCAACTACTGCAGGAGCATGACACTGGATACAGGTTGCTGTTCCGTCAGTACCATTGGTACCGTTAGTACCGTTTGTACCGTCTTTTCCATCTGCACCGGCTGGGCCCATTGGTCCTTCTTTAGTACAGGCAGAGATGATACTGGCTCCGATAAGCAGAAATCCAATACCCGTTACAAAGAGATTTTTTTTCATAATTTGTTGATTTAGTTTTGTTTATGTTTGATTATTAGGGTTTCGAAATTGGGGTTAAATTCATTTCTATTGTTAATGAATTAACATGCAAATATGTTATTATATATTATCATATGAGGACTTTTAGCAGTGATATATTCATGGGTATGAATGGTAATTTTGGCATGTTATCATTGATATATGTCAATGATGTAATATAATCAAATATGATGCAACTATTCATCTTATACAAAGTTACTCTTGTTTCGATCAAATTGTATGCATTAAAAACCTGCAATTTATTTCACGCATATTCGCTGCTGTTATATTAATGGTGTGTATGTTATAAATTGCAGGTTTTTGGTACCTCATATGCCATGTAAATAGCATAATCAGCGCTTAGTTGTTTGATTACGTGCCTGTTTGGTTAACTATTCGTACAACACACGGTGACACTCTGAGCAGAATGCTGTCTTCCATTTACCCCTGATTTCAACCGGGTGTTCAAATTCCATCGAACTGCCTAAGGGAACAGTTTTTACATTTCCGGTAGGTCCCTGGGCCAGGAAGCTATGGCACAGGTCGCAGTTTCTCGAAATGGTTTCGCCATCTGCTGTTTTGTGCCTGTCGGAATGGCAGCGGAAGCATCCATCCGATTCGAGGTGCCCGATATGATCGAGGTATTTTGTGGATTCAACTTTCATGTAGGGGAAAACGTTATTATCGTATTCTTTCTGCATGGCTAAAATTGCTTTATTTATGCGATCCATGTTTTTAGCATACGCTTCCGGTTGTTCGTCCTTATAATAGGTAGTTACCACTTTTTTAATTTCCATATGTGCTGAATCCTTGGTATTATAGGAAACTTTGAGTGCTTCCATAGCCGCCATTTTTATATATGGAATGTTTGCAGGAATTAAACCCGAAACGATGGCATTATCTATATAATTGGGTGCCGATAAATACTTGTGCGAAGGCCGGTTGTGGCAATCCATGCAATCCATGGTTCTGTGTTCCAGTGAATCCATGGCTTTTTTATCAATCGGGTTTTCCTCGTCAACAAATATTTTTACTTTCCCTGTTTTCAAATCGGTAAGTTTCACCCATGGTATGCTCTCCCTGTCTCTGGTACCGGCGATATATTCAATCTTAAAATTCTTATTGATGTGCCAGTGAATTCCTTCCGAAAGGCCTTTGGCGCTGTACTGCGGACCTATTTTCATAAGCAGGGAAGTGTTCCATTCGGTGTTAGCCGAATCGGTAAGATATGAGCGCAGGTTGCGAAGTTTTTGCGAGTAAAATTTTTCGGGCCAGTGGCAGCGTTCGCAGGTTTCGCTGGCCGGACGCAGGTTATGCAGTGGCGTTTCGATGGGAGTGGAGTATTTTTTAAAGATCACAGAATATACCTGGTATAAGCCCGAAAGCTTTGATTTTACATACCATCCGGCGCCTTCGCCAACATGACATTCAACACAAGCAACATTTGCATGCGACGAATGCTGGTATGCAGTGTATTCAGGCTCCATTACTTTATGGCATAGTTCACCGCAAAACCTGACGGATTCCGTGTAATGGAATGCCTGGTAGCTTCCCATAGCTGTGGCAACCAAAAGAACAAGCGTGATAATAGAGATTCTTACAACGGTTGTCCGGGTAATTTTGCTGTTCATATCCAGGATGGGCCAGCGCTGATCAACTGTTTCCTGTCCTTTTGATTTTTTTCTTTTATAAAGTATCCCGATGGGAATCATTAATAGCCCCACTACCAGGAAAGCAGGCGAAACAATGAAAGTAAATAATCCCATGTAAGGATTGGTGCCTGATGAAATTAGTGTGTAAATTACTAGTAATATGATAACTACCAGGCTGTTGACAGCCAACAGAAAGCCTGAAATGGTTATCCAATTGTAGGCAGATTTTGGCATTTTCATAGCAACGAAGTATTAGTTTTTGTTATGTTATTTATATAAGTAGGTATTTCTATATTTAACAAATGTAAGTATTAATGTAACAATTTTGCAACAGATATCTAATTTATATATAGTCTTAATAGCCCATATACTTTCAGTTGTTTTTAGGGTAAATACAATCAGTCCGAAAGTGTTATTTTCTATTGATTTTCGTGTGCAGCACTATAATTTAATCATAATTTTTGTTTTATTAAATATCATCAGATTAGTATTTTTAATGAAGCGTATATCGAAAGTTAAGTAAAGAAATTTTCCATGTGAGGACTTTCAGAATATGAAGGCAAAAAAAAAGTGACCCGCTAGGATCACTTTTAATTGGTAGTTCAATTTTTACAAACCTTTAATGTAATTTACAAGCGCCCACCTGTCGGCTTCGTCGATAATTTTCTTTTCAAAATTTGGCATTTCATCACGGCCAACGATGGTTTGGTAATAAATATCGCCATCAGCCTGAGCTTTGAATTTTTTATCGGCAAAAGAAGGAACTATGGTTTTGAGCGAAGCTGATTTGGGGCCATCACCCAAACCTTTTGCACCATGGCACGATTTACAATGTTTGGCAAAAAGATCCTTACCCACTGTATTAATGGATGGATCTCCAGCCTTAACGGTACTTTTCATTGATTTGTACTTAGCCGGCACCGTCCAGGGCCCACCAGCTTTTTGAGCCATTGCAATGTTTGCCGAAACAAAAATAAGCGCTACAATCATGAGTGCGGCAAATCGAAATTTAGTTTTCATAATTCTTTTAGTTTAGTTTTAGACATTAACCGTTATAAAATTTTGGTACCGTAAAGTTACAAATAATTTTATTACATCTGATGCAAATAAGTATATAAATAAATAGATATAAAATTTTAAAAAAAACAGGCACATATTTTGTATGTGCCTGCTTCAGGAGCTAAATAAGCTATAAATCAGTGTGTTTCATGAAAACCATTGATCATACTCTTGAAATTGCTTACAAAAGTAGCACCGATGGTACAGAAATAAATGTGAACAAACATAAAGAATGACACAAAAAAGCCGATGATTACATGAATGAAATCATTTACTTTCAGACCGCTGCCTCCAAAAAATTTGGTTAAAACCAGCTCGGGGTAAAGCAGAGCCCAGCCGGTTATAATTACTACCGGAACCAGGAAAAACATGGCAGCCACATACGTAAACTGTTGCAGAGGATTGAATTTGCTGTCTTTGGTAACTGGGAACGGAGTAGGTTCGTGTTTAAAAATTCCGAATGTGTAGTAGGTAAACTGTTTCATGATCCGGCCCATCAAACCTTTCAGGGTCAGTTTATAATGTTTACCATTCGGGGTTACAAAGGTTCCTATCAGAAAGAACGCGTAATTCAGTGTAAGCACTATTCCGCTGATGTTATGCATTTTTACGGCAATATCGAAACGGATAAAAGGGTTATCAGGATTGGTAAACTGCATGCTTACTCCTGTAATTATAAGTAGTATGATCAATATGGCATTCAGGGCATGCCATAACCTGACCCAAATGGGGTACAAATATATTTTTTCCGACATTATTTTTTACGTTTTATGATTCGTAATGTTGCATGAAGAGCAATACCTGCTATAACGCAGCTGAACATGAAGATACTGAGTAAACCCAGGTAATAATTACGGTTTGCACCAATCACGTATCCTTCGTTCATAATCACACCATTATAAAAACCGGCTTTGTTGCGGCCTTCTTTTACTTTGTATTTATAAAGTGTAGCCATTAAAATGGAATTGGTTGAGTGGCACTCAACACACCTGCGTACGGCTTTTGCTTTTGGCTGTATGTTGTGGGCCACAAGAATAGAATCGTTAGCCCGTGCATGGCATTCAATACACCTTACGTTTTTAAAATGCAGTGCCTGGTTTGGCAGCCACTGGTGTTTCTGAATGATATTTGGATTCACCTTATCGGTGAGCATCTGGTATTTGGTTATATCTGCATGGCAGTTCAGGCATATAGCGTTATCATAGGCTACTATATCCTTGATTTTTTCTTCGGAACGGGTTGTAATTTTATAGGTGTGCGGATTGTGGCACATCCAGCAGTTAAAGTCATCACCATGTTTGGTGGCATGAACGCTGGCCTGAAATTCAGTTTCTATTTGTTCGAATTTGAACTTGGCATATTTTTCATCCCCTCCGTGGCAATCAATACAGGCGTATTTTGATTCCATACGAAGGCGGCCCGGGTGTGGAAATGTATCATAATCTTCCGAATGACAATCGGTACATTTGAAATTCCGGTGGTTTGATTCGGCGAATTGAGCACGGTTGATGATAGTTTCAAGATACATTCTTTTTGTGACCTCTGCGCCGGATTCAGAGTTAATGTATTTGTATTTTGACTGGCCGTGACATTTCAGACATTTCTAGATCGGAAGAGCGTCGTGTAGGGAAAGAGTGTAGATCTCGGTGGTC